>CAYSPB010000207.1:0-12921 GCA_964432695.1 uncultured Nannocystaceae bacterium | reverse complement strand
ATCGAGGGCAAGATCGCCGAGCTCGAAGCCTTCAATGAAGTTGCGAAGGAGCTCGGAGGCGATGCGGCCGAAGAAGCTGCGATCGATGCCAAGTTGGCCGACCTCGAAGGCGACGCCGAGGTCGACGACGCACTCGCGGCCCTCAAGGCCAAGATGGCCTCGTCGCAGAAGAGCCTGCCCAAGGCCGAAGATTGACCGCCGAGCACCTGCGCAGCCCCGCGCGCGGCAAGCTGCGCGCTCACTCGCCGCGGGCCAACGCTGCTGGGTTCTTGGTGTTTCTGGCCCTCGCGCTGGGCCTGACATTTCCGTACTTCGAGAAGACGCGCAACGCCAACGAGCTGCCTCGCGTGATGCAGGCGATGGCGAAGACCGATACCGGCGTGTGGGCGATCGACGGGCCGGCGGGGCGAGGGCTTCGCCCCGGGCCCGACGTGTCGCGCAGCCACGTCGACGGCCGGATCTACCCGAACAAGCCGCCAGGGACGACCGCGGTGATTCAGGTGGCGTACGGCGTGGCCCGAGCGGTGCACGGGGAGGACCTCACGCTGCGACTGCTGACGTGGTGGGCTCGGATGCTCTCCGGCTGGCTGCCGACGCTCCTGCTGGCGTGGTTTCTGCTCCAGCGACTGAGTGCGCAGTTTTCCCGGGCGCCTGCCGTAGCCGCCGTGGCCGTCTACGCGTTGGCGACACCCGCGGCCGCCTACGCACACTTGGCCTACGGGCACCAGCTCGCCGCCGCGTTGCTGTGCATCGGCGTGATCCTCTGCATCGATGCGGCCACGCTGGCCAACGACGCGCTCTCGAGCCGGGGACGACTCCTCCGCGCGTTTGGGGGGGGCGCGCTGGCAGGCGCGGCGGTCACCGTGGAGTACGGCGCCGTGTTTGCAGGCATTCCGCTGGGTCTGTTTCTGCTGTGGACGGGTCGTCGCCCGGGTCGACTACAGGTCACGCTCACCGCGCTGTTCGGCGCGCTGCTGCCCATCGCGTGGCTGGGCGCGTACCACCGCACGGTCTACGGTGCGGTGTTCTCGACCGGTTATCACCACGTCACCAATCCCGACTTCGCACAGAAGCACGGACAAGGTTTCTTGGGCCTCTCGTTGCCCACGTGGGACGGCGTGCAGACCCATCTGCTCGACCCCGGTGGGGGCTTGCTGTGGTGGGCGCCGCTGGTGCCACTTGCGATCTACGGGCTCGTGCGGGCGAGCGCGCACGAGGACAACCCGGTTTCTTCGCAGGCGCGGGTCGGCTTGGCGATCGTGCTAGCGTACCTGGTCATCGTCTGCAGCCTCAGCTTTACCGGGGGCTGGCGGATCGGACCTCGCTACATCGTGGCAGTGCTACCGTTCTTGGCCTGGGGCTGGGCCGAAGCGCTCGGGCAGATTCGAAGCCGGCCGCTGTGGCAGGCGGCGGTGCTCGGGCTTCTGATCTACGGCCTGGTCGTCAACGCATTGGCCGCCAACCTCTGGCCGCACCTGGATCTGACGAACGTGCATCATCCGGTGTCCGAGGTGCTTCTGCCGCTGTGGCGTGAAGGCGTGGAGCCGTACGGCATCGCGCGGTCGTGGTTCAACCTCGACCTGGGGCACTTCGTGATCGCGCTGTGCGTGGTCGGCGGAACATGGGCGGTGCTGGGCGTGGTCGAGTGGACGCCAAAGACGATCGGTGCGGTCGTGCTCGGTGTTGCGCTCGGGGCGATGGCGGTCATGGGGGTGACCCGCTGGACGCCGCATCCCAAGGCGCGGCGCAACCTCGCGTACATCCTGCGAACCTGGGAGCCCGAAGTGGAACCTCAGCTCCGGCGGCCCAGCAAAGGCCTGCCCGCATTGGCTCCTGGAGTGGTCGACAACGGGCCCCGTCGCAAGCCACAGATGGTCCCACCGCGCTGACTTTGCCCCAGCGCGGTGGCCGTAGATTCCTGCCGAATCTTCTTCCGCGGTCCAGCGTCCAACCGTACAGTGCCAAGCGGCCAAGGCCGGCCTGCTGGAGTTTCCATCGATGATTCTCGAATCTCTTCTTCTCCTTGGACTGTCTGCCTCGGCGATCGAGGCTGAAGCCGCCGAGGCCGACGTTTCGGCCGAAGCCCCCAGCAAGTCGAACAGCGCCGCTGCGGCAATCCGCGCGAAGCAGGCCGAGAAACAGGCTGCTAAGCGCGCCTCGGCGAAGGTTCGGCCCGTCAAGCTCGCCGAGGAGAAGGCGCGCAAGAAAAAGAAGAAGGACAAGCGCCAGAAGGCCGCCAAGCGCAAGACGATCAGCCGGGTGATGCCGGTCCGCGCGTTCACGACGGTCCGCAACAAGTCCAAGCTCAAGGCGCGCGAAGCCAAGGCCAACAAGAAAACCCGCGAGAAGCTGGCCGTGCAGCGGGCGCTCATCAAGAAGAAGAGGCGCCACTACCGGGTCGCCTACACCAAGGCCCTCGATCTGCCGACATCGCAGCTGACCGGCCTCAAGCCGCTGAAGAACGAACGCGAGGTCAAGCGCAAGCAGAACGCCAAGGCCAAGGCCAAGCTGGCCTCGCTCGGCGTCCGGCGGGCGCCCAACTTGATGCAGCGGATGGTGCGGACGCGCCCGGTGATGGCACCCGACGCCGTCGCTTCGGCGCCCGCGGGTGGCAAGACCTCCGACCAAGTCGACACGCCGTTCAACACCCCCGTCGGTGATGCCACCTGCTCGCCTTCGATGACGGCATGGAGCTGGAAGGAATATCTCGGCGCACCGCGATCACAGGGGGCCTGCGGCAGCTGTTGGGCGTTCGCGACCTTGTCGGTGTTCGAGGCTGCCGAGAAGATCATCAACAACCTCGGCGTCGACTTCTCCGAGCAGCACATGGTCAACTGCGCCCGTGCGAAGGGCCCGTTCGGGTCGGATGCGGACGCGGGGAGCTGCACCGGTGGCTACATGCACATGGTCTTCGACTACCTCGAAGAGAAGGGTGCAGCGCTCGAGGATACGGTTCCCTACCAAGCCAAGGATCTGACCTGCGACCCGGACAAGGCCTCGTCTCACAAGGTTGCGGCCTGGGGCTTCGTCGACTCGTCGGCGTCGGTCCCCTCGACGGCCAAGATCAAGGAGCAGATGTGCAAGTACGGCCCGATCGCTGCGGCCGTGCACGTCAATGAGGCCTTCAAGATGTACGCCGGTGGTGTCTTCGACGACAACGCCAACAACCAGGTCAACCACGCGATCGTGCTCGTCGGTTGGGACGACAAGCGCGGCGCGTGGCTGTTGCGCAACTCGTGGGGCGACTGGTGGGGCGAGGACGGCTACATGTGGATCGAGTACGGGTCCAACAACGTCGGCGCCCAGGCCCTGTGGGCAACGGTCGAGTCGAGCAAGTCGCCGGTGGTCAAGACACGCTCGCAGCGCAAACTATCGGTGAAGAACGCCACGGGGGGCCCGCTAAAGGTCTCGGTCCAGTACAAGAACCGAAGCGGCTGGGCGCCGGCCAAGGGCGCCGCCAAGGAGTCCCTGACGTACACGCTCGCCGATGGTGCGGAAGCCTCCGTCGGGGTCGACGGCAAGAACATTCGGGCGAGCAAGGTGCGCCTATGGGCGACGGCTGCCAACGGTTCGACTTCGTGGTCGGAGTACAAAGCGTCGGACCTCTCACTCGTCCCCGAGGGTAAGTATCAGTCGAACACGCTCGAGACGTTCGTTTACACGTTCGACGGGTCCAACAAGGACGCTGCCGGCAAGAAGACGAGCACCAAGAAAAAGAAGAAGCGCACCAAGAAGCAGCTGTTCGCCGATGGCTACGGCGCGATCGACGGTGGTGATCACGAGCGGGGACGGACCCTGCTCTCGCGCTACCTCGAGCGTTTTCCCGGTGACGATCGCGTCCCCGAGGTCATGTTCTGGATCGGCTACAGCCACTACCAGGAGGGGTCGTTCTACGAGGCTCTGCTCGAGTGGTACGACGTCGTCGTCGATCACCCCGACCACGACTTCGTCGCGTATGCGCTGTACTACTCGGGTCTGGTCTACACCGATCGAGACGAGTGCGACTTGGCCCTGACGTGCTTCGACCTCGTCGCGCACGGCGGGTATCCCTCGGCGACCAAAGAGTGGGTTTCGGCGGCAAAGGACCAGATCAAAGAGCTCAACAAGAACGGCAAGAAGTACTGCGGCTGAGTTTCGCGCGTCCGCAGCTTCTCAGCGAGCGCTCGATTGGGGGGCGCGATGGTCGGCTTCACCGCGGTGACGCTGTTGAGCGGTTTCGTCACGCTGCTGGCGCTCGTCGCCGTCCCTCTCACCGTTTCGGCGGAGCATACCGCCCTGCCGAGCAGCGGGGTGGGTCAGCGCCGACGCCGTAGCGTGGCGGCCAGGCCGAAGACGCCCAGCCCGAGCCAGGACGGAGTGCCACCCAGGGTGCACCCGCGCTTGCTGCTGCCGGCGGCGGGGGGCTCATCGCCTGCGCGGGGAGCTTCGCGGCTGGGCTCGGCGCTGACCGTTGGGCTGGACTCGACGGGTTTGCACGCGAGGCAGGGGCCGCAGGTGACCTCGGGTGGGCTGCCGTTGGAGTAGTCCTGCTCGCAGCACTCGTCGGGCTGGCACGCGCCCGCGACATCGCGGTACGCCACGCCATCGGCGCCTTTGTACGGCTGTTTCATCGTGCAGGCGTCGCCGTCGCCCAGCGTCTTGCAGGCTTCGACGGCGGCGTTGTTCTCGGACGCGAACGCGATCGCGGGCAGCAGGGTGGCAGCGATCGCGCAGGGGAGCAGCCGTGGGAGCACGTCTCACCTTCGCATGCGGGCCCACGCGGGTGAAGACACCTGCGCGGTTTGTGCCAGGAGGGGGAGTTGCGGCTCGAACGCGGACGGCGGGCTCAAGCACGGGACACCCGAGACGATACCCACACCACGATGAACCATCACGCCCGCGAACTCGCATGCCGCTCCGCATCGATGGCGGAGCCGTTCTCCCACGAACTCGGAAGGCAGGTCGACCGCGTCGCCCGGAGCCTTCGCATGGGGGAGCTCGAGCACGCCTTTTGCGATCTCGAGGCCAGCACGGACCGCCTCTACAAGTTCATCACGTTCCTTTCGGTCGCCGTGCAGCTGCTGCGGGACGCGCAGCATCCGCTGGCACGGGAGCTGGACGCTTACGAACGCCGACTGCTCGGGGTGCTCGAACGAGTCGAAGGCGCGCTGGCGAGAGAGGATTTCGTCGCGCTCACGATGGCGCTCGAGCATGGGGTTGCACCCGTGCTCGGCCGCTACGAGGGGGTTGGTCCTCGGGTTGCGGCGGCGCTTCGGCCTCGTCTCGCCGCCTGAGCGTCAGCTTTTCCCAACACTGCGGCCGACGGCGGCATCGAAGGGTGCACGTGTCCGCCATGACGTCGTCGATCGCCCTTGTCGGCCTGTTGCTCGCCGCGCCCTCCCTGCAGACCCCACCGCGTACGCAGGCGGTGGGCGGCGGCACGCTCGCCTCGACGTGCGCGTGGCCGAGCGTGGTCGGGCTCGCGTATGGCAACCCCGATACGATTCGGTGCACGGGTACGCTCCTCGCACCGGACGTCGTGCTGACCGCGGCGCACTGCGTCGCACCGTCGATTGCCGGCGAATCGCCCTCTCACGCTGTGTTCGGGGAAGGTGGGAGCGGCACGGTCGACCCGGTCGCGCTGCGCGGGTGCGCGATGCATCCTGCCTTCGACGTCGCTGCGTTCACCGATCTGAACGGGTTGGACCTGGCGGTGTGCATGCTCGATCGGCCGGTCTCCAGTGTACCGATCGTGCCACCGCTGGCGGGGTGCGAAGTCGACGTGGTGCAGGAGGGACTTCCGCTCACGGCGGTGGGCTTCGGCGTCGAAGAACTCGTGCTCGACGCCTCGGGGCAGCCGACGGTCGCGACCGGGGCCGGCACCAAGCGCATCGCATCGCTTCAGGTCGATCGGTTCTTGCCGGGCTTGGGCGAGGCGCGTTTCAACGTGCTCAGCGTCGGCGAGGGGCAGGGGGTCGCGTCCGGTGACTCGGGTGGCCCCGCGTTCGTTCAGCTCGACGATGGAAGCTGGCGCCAGCTCGCGGTCGCGCATGCGCTCAATCCAGACCTCGTGACCTTCGGAGACGACCTGGCCGACGATGGCGGCATGCACAAGGCCCTTTGGGTGGCCCTGCCGTGGATCGAAGCAGAGACCGGGCGCGACGTGACGCCCTGCCACGATGCGGACGGAACGTGGGCCCCCGACGAGCGCTGCAACCACCTGCCGGTCGAGGTGGAGGCGGGATCATGGGCGCGCGGTTGTGGCGGTGGGGCGACCGTGGCGGGCGCATCGTGCGGCGCGGCGTTCGAGCCACCCGGCGGACCCGGAGAGCAGCAGCGGCGCAGACGAGGACGTCGGGCTCGGGACGACCGGGATGGTCGAGCCCGCCGACGCCGATGGCTCCACTTCGGCGGCGGAACCCGGCGCAGCTCGAGCTGGCGGTGGCTGTCACATCGGCGATCGCTCGGACAGCGACTGGGCCTGGATGCTGCTCGGAGCCTGTGTCGCCTGGCTTCGGCGTCGTGGCTGAGCTCAGCGACGCTTGCCCGGGTGAGTCGGTCGCCGGACCCGTGCGCGACGGACCGAGCGACGCAGCAGCGGACGAAGTCGGTCGACGCTCAGTCCCAGCGAAATGCCCAAACCGAGAATCGCGAACAGCAGGAGCGGGGACGGGCGTCCCGACGTCGGCGCGGTCGTGACGGTCGCGGGCTGGCTCACCTGCACATCGACGCGGTCCTTGGGGAGCGAGAGGACCGACGTCGCAATCCGCACGGAGGCGTCTTCGAGGGCCGTCCGATCCGCGTTCGGCAGGGTCCGAACGACAACCACGGCGTCTTGGGCTGTTCCCGCATCCCCGATCGTGACCGAGGCGCGGGCGTCCTCGACGGCGTGCAGCAGCTCGACGCTGGCTTCGATCTCGCCGGCGAGGGCCACCTCGGCGCGGGCGCGTTCCCCTTCGCGGGTCGGCAGCAACCCCGGATCGGCGTAGAGCGCAGCCTTGTCTGCGACGCGCGCGGGGGCGTTGCGGCGCGGCGGAGCCGGGTCGCTACAGCCGGCCCCAAACAGCACCGCAAGGAGGGCGAGCGTCCGCACGCCCGTAGGATCGCCCGGAGGGCCTTGCGGTGCCAAGAAAGGCGCAGTCAGGAAACGCTGCGGGCCGCGACCTCGGCCTGGAGGTCTTGGGCGAAATCATCGAACGAGGGGCGAAAGTCCGGCAGTTTGGGCGCGATCATCCCCATCATCGAGCCGGTCATCACCTCCGCCATCGTCAGGTCGGTCGTACCGTCTTCGCGCGCGGTCAGGGTGAACGTGCGGACGCCCTTGAACGCGCGGCCGCCGTCTTGCCATACGAGCCGCGCGCCCGGTTCGAAGACCGAAACCTCGAGTTCGAACGTGCGCTTGGGGTCGAGGGTGGAGACGAGCTCGATCGTCTCGCCCAGAGCGATCGTACCGTCCAGCGATGTGACCGTGGAGTTCCAGCTGGGGTACGACGGGCCGTCGACGAGCACGGCCCAGACCGCTTCGGGGGCTGCGTCGATGTGCACGCCTACGCGGGTTTCGAGATAGCGCTCGCCCTCCAGCGCGACGGCGGGGGAATCGATGGCGATGGGCTCCGCGGCCCCGGCAGGGGCGGTCGAGGCGCAGGCGCACAGGAGCAGAGCGAGAGCGGCAAGCGGCCGAAGGTTCATGCGAAGGAGTGAAACACCGTTGCCGAGATCGGGGTAGATGGTTTTCCGAGACAAGATTATTGCTGAAAAGGCCATAATGGCGACGGTGGGCGTGCGCGGAATCGACCTCAACGACCTGGCGGTGTTCACCGAGGTGGTGCGCTGCCGCAGCTTCACCGGCGCCGGGCGGTCGCTGGGTTTGCCGGCCTCCGCGGTCAGCCGCCGCGTGGCGAGGCTCGAGGACAAGCTGGGCTTCATCCTGCTGCACCGAACGACCCGCTCCGTCGGGCTTACGGCGGTTGGGCGTGTCTACTACGAACGCACGGCGCGGCTGCTGCACGACGTGGATGATGCTGCGCGCGCCGCCGCGGCGTTTCGAACCACGCCCGCCGGCTTGCTGCGCGTGACGGCGCCACCCGACGATGGCGGTGTCGTGTGGGAGATGTTTTCCGGATTCGTCCGCGATCATCCCGACGTCGAGCTCGAACTGATCCACACCCTCGAGCGCATTGATCTCATCGCCGAAGGCATCGACCTGGCGGTGCGTGGTGGTCGACCGCCGGACTCGACGGTGCTGCGCGCAAAGAAGCTGATCGACTCTCGTCTCGTCCTGGTTGCGAGCCCCCGCTACCTCGAGCGTCGCGGCACGCCGCAGACGCCCGGCGATCTTGCCGAACACGACTGCATCGCCATGGACAACTGGGTGCCCAACGCGATCTCGGCGCTGCAGGGGCCCGAGGGTCCGGTGCGCGTCGACTTTCGCAACCGCATTCGCACCAACCGGCAGGAGACCGCACGCAAGGCCGCCATCGATGGCTTCGGCGTCGCGCCGGTGGTGGAGATGACGTGCTGGAAGGAGCTTCGGTCCGGCGCGTTGGTCGAAGTCCTGCCCGGAGCGCTGCCCAGTCCGGCCCCGATGTACGCCTTGATACCCATCGAGCGAGCCGGTGGCGCGGCCGTGAGTGCGCTGCTCGAACACCTCGTCGCGGTGGTGCCGACGCTCGCCCCCGACGCGCGTTGAACGACCCACCGGGACTACACTGCGGCGTGATGAAGCGTCATCGTGTCCAGTCGGGAGCTCCGTGGGAAGACGAGGTGGGCTACTGCCGGGCGATTCGCGCGGGGAACCTCGTGTTCGTGACGGCACGGTCCCCCTCGAGCCGGATGGTTGCGTGCACGCCGAAGGCGACGCATACGGGCAAGCCCGCCGCTGCCTCGAGATCATCGAGCGGGCGATTGCGGAGCTCGGCGCAACGCGGGAGCAGATCGTGCGGACGCGACTGTTCGTGACCGACATCGAGCGCTGGAAGGCATCTGGGCGAGCGCACGCGGAGTTCTTCGGCGAGCACCGGCCGGCCACGACGATGGTGGAGGTTCGTCGGTTGATCGCACCGGAGTACCTCATCGAGATCGAAGCGGACGCCGTGGTCGGGTAGGCCGGCTTCGGGCCCCGGCGGCGCTTCGCTCCGGGTGTCCTCGCCGTTTGCGGCGGTGCAGAAATTTCTCGGGCCAGCCGTCAGATCGAGGTGCGCCGCCGCGAAGTGGTGTCGCGCTGCCGTGCTTTGACGAGCAGCGAACGCACCGGACCCGTCATGATGAAAAATCGCTCTCGCACGCTCGTTTTGTTCACCCCTCTCGTCGCGCTGGCTGGCTGCGCGGATGGGCGCTCCGACGAAGATTTGAACCACCACCGGTCGACCTACGGGACGAGCGTCACGATCGGCGACGACGACGGTGGGCCGACCTGTGAGCCGACCACGTTCTTCGACGTGAACGAACGACGTTCGCTGTTCGAAACCCACGAGGGTGCTCTGTCGGCGTTCAGCATGCACGAGGTCCTTCAGGCTCTCGGCTCGAATGCTGGGATCCCGGTGTCTCCGCCCGCGCTGCACGACCAGCTCATGGACACGTTCGACGTCGCACCTGGCGCGACCGGAGGACCGCACTGCGACGATGGTGTGGCATTCGACGGAACGCCTGGGCTCAACGGCTACCCGCTGCAGTGCCCGCGGGCCGAGCACCAGCAAGTCGGCAACCTCGACGACTGGTTCCCGATCGCCGCCGTCAACCGCTTCGACCTCGCGCCGTCCGATGGAGCGAACTGCGGTGAGGCCCGCTTGGTCTTCGCCAACAACGCCCCGATCGGCCCCGGTCGCAACTTCGTGATCTTCGAGGCCCAGGTGCCCAACCCCAATCCCGGCTGCGGCATCGATGCATGCGCACCGGTCCAGGAATTCTGGGCGGACCTCAGCGAGCAAGACAACCCGTTCAAGCGCGGCGAGCTGCTGCGCGCGGCCTTCCTCGACGGGCACCCTGGCCTGAAGAAGGCCGGCTTCGGTCCGTTCGTGCACGCCAAGGCGTTCACCTTCGGCACCGGACAGGTCCGGACGAACAGCTTCAACCAGGGCCCGTGGACGCTGCGCGAGTTCAAGACCGTCGCAACCTTCCAAAAGGACGAGGTCGCGATCTCCATCAAGCCGCCGACGAGCACCCTGCAGTTCGTGCCTGTGCCGGTCGCGGCGAACCCGTTCGGTGAGCTGTGGGACGTGACCACGGTCCAGCCGCACTCGAAGAAGTGTGCCGAGGCGCTGGTCGACACGGTCGAGAGCCTGATGGTCGACGACCCCAACCGGATGGGCGTCTCGGTGCCCACTGCCTGCCTCGCCGCGGAGAGCCCGAGTTCGTCCGTCATGGAATATGCCCAGCAGCTCGACCCCGCGGGTCCGCTGGCAGCGCTGATCGCCAACCGTATCGCGGCCATCGACCCAACGAGTGCGCTGACCCCCACGCACATTGCTCGGCGGGCGCTGTTCGCCGGCGGATGCATCGGCTGTCACCAGCGCAGCAACTTCGGTCCGAACAACGACCTCGGCAATGGCGTGACCGCGCCGGTCTCGGGCGGCTTCGTCCACACTAACGAGTTCGTTCAGGAGGACTGTGGCGACGGCGACAACAGCTGCTTCCTGATCTCCAGCGCGCTGCGGGACAGCTTCTTGCCTCACCGCAAGCAGGTCATGGACGACTTCCTCAACGGCGGGCCTTGCTGTGAAGGCCCAGCCGAGATTCTGCCGATCGAGCCGGTGCCGGTACTTCAGCCGATCGAGATCGGTGAGCTCGACGTGGAGGCCATGGTCGAGAGCGACGCAGCTGCCAAGGCCAGCGCGTCGCCGCTGACCGTCGCGGGTCATTCGACCACGCGCGCGCACTGAGTCGCGTCAGTCATCTGGCGGAGGGCGCGGGGCCGTTTTGGCCCGGCGCATCCGCCTGCCCAGCAGGGACAGCAGTCGCGCGTGGTGCCGTGAAATCGTGCTCTTGTGGCGCTGCAGCTCGGCAGCGTACTCGCCCATGCTCAGTCCGCGAACGTACAGCGCGTCGAGCAGCGCGTGGTCTTCGCGGTTGAAGTCGTGCATTGCGGCCCGCAGTGCATCGGTGCGCTGTGTCTGCATGGCGACGTCTTCGGCCGACTCGCCTTCGGCGATGACTTCGTCGGGGTCGGAGGGCGCGGCCTTGGCCAGCGTCACCGCGGCGGTGGTCTGGGCGACGATGTCTGCTGCCGCCTCGACGCGTTCTCGCAGCGTGCGGGGGTCGAGACCGCCCTGCGTCGGGAGGCCTTTTTGTGCCTGTTCGAGCAGCGCCTGTGTGGCCTCGAGGGTACGGACGGCTCGATTCCGCCGCCGAATGCTCGGCGTGACGCGACGGACGAGGTCGACCATCGCACCTCGGATACGATAGTGCGCGAAGGCTCCGAACGGCACGCCGCTGTCCGGGTCGTAGCGCAAGGCCGCTTGGACGAGGCCCTCGTGGCCCGCGCTGCGAAGCTCATCGACCGACACGCTGGAGACCTGCCGCGCCAGCACGCGGGCGAGACCTTCGACGCGCGGCACCAAGGCGGCGGCGCGACGCTGCTGCGCTTCGGTCAGCTGCTCGGACGCGGTCACGGGGTCGGAATCAGGATGCGGCCAGCTGCCGCTGCGCTTCGCGGATGTGCTTGCGCAAAGCCCACTTCTGCTCGTCGCTGAGATTGTGGAATTGGATGCCCATGTCGCGGTCGGATGCGCGGACCACGATGCCGTGGAGCGGCAGGTTCGCCGACAGCCGCGGGAACGAGAGGACGAGCTCCACTTCGGTGCCCGGTGCCTCCCAGCCCTTGCCGTTGAACCGGCAGCCCCCGAGGCTGAGGTCGGCGACCGGTTGGCCGAGCACGACCTCGCGCCCAATCACGTCGGCGCGGGCGGGGATCGGGAAGCGGGGATGCAGTCGCGCGTCGGCGCTCACCGGCAGATCATAACGGACGCGCGGGCGCGTGAGCATTCTTCGGTCATGCAGGCGTGCCGTGCCCCGAGGCGGGACGGTCCGTCGCCGAGCCCTGACGGCTCGTCACGCCCCCTGCGGGGCGATTGCCAAAATGACAATCGCACTTCGAGGGAGCCGCGGTAACCCTTTGGATTTCGCTGGATTTTGCGTAGTCTCCCGCCGGCCGGAGCATTGCACTGCATCCGGTCGGTTCCGCGTCATGACTCGCCTTCGCTCGCTGCTCCTCGCTTTCGGCCTTGGACTCGTCGCTGTTTCAGCGACCGCATGCAAGGACGCGCCGACGATTCCCGGCACCGAGATTCCGGACACCGAAGAGAACCGCGAGATTTTGCGGGTGCTCGAGCGGTACCGGACGGCGTTCGTGCGCCGCGACGCCGCGGGCATTCTCGCGACCGCGCATCCGACGTACTACGACACCGCCGGGACCGACGACCCCGGTGACGACATCGAGTACGAGCTGCTCGGCCCGATCCTGCGCGAGCGCATGTCGCAGATCGAGTCGATTCGCTTCACCATCGACTACCTTGAGGTGAACGTGGTCGGCGACCGCGCGGTGGTGAAGGTCTGGATCGACGCCAGCTTCCGCCTCGCGCCGATCGTCAACCCCGAGACCGGCGGCATGCGGGTGGAGAGTCAGCACGCGCGCAAGCAGGACCACGCGATGTTCGAGCTGCTGCGCGACGGTGCGAGCTGGCGCATCACCCGGGGCCTCTGAGCTTCACGCACGCGACGTGCGGGCGCGACCCGGCGGACGCTCAGGGCCGATACGACGCGAAGAACTCGATGCGCCCGCGCCACTGCGCGTAGCGGAGTCGGTGGCCGTTGCCGATCCCCGGCTCGGCCTCGAGTTCGGCCAGCATGGTCTTGGCGCGGGCGTAGTCGCGGACCTGCAGGCTCGCGCTCATGAGTTCGTAGCGGGTCGCACGAACGAACGTTTCGCTCGGTAGGGCATGCCGGCCT
>CAYSPB010000206.1:0-12942 GCA_964432695.1 uncultured Nannocystaceae bacterium | reverse complement strand
CGGCCACCTCGCGCGGTCCCTCGGCGAGCACGCCCTGCGGACCCTGGAGCGCGAGCTGACGGACGCCGCGGGCGACGAGCCAGCACGACACCGCGTGGGCCAGGTCGGGGTCGGAGGCCGCCACAGCGTCCGCCTGCTGCCGCTGCAGACCGGCGGTCACCGTCCCCGTGCGACCGTCGGCAAAGCGCAGCTCGAACGACTCCGCGCGCGCGTCGTCGGCGAACGCATCCGGCACCGTGGGCAGCCGCACCGCGCGATGCAGCCGGGTTTCCCACTGGTGCTCGGGCTTCTTCACGAGATTCTCTCGCCCGGCTTCGCCTTGGCGTCGAGCTCGAGCACCGTGATGGCGTCGTCGGACTCGCCGGAGGCCAGCACCATGCCCTCGCTCATGCCGAACCGCATCTTGCGGGGCTTGAGGTTGGCGAACACGGCGACGTTCTTGCCGACGAGGTCCTCGGGCGCGTAGCTCTTCGCGATGCCGCTGAAGATGTTGCGCATGCCCAGCGGGCCCAGGTCGATCGTCAGCTGCAGCAGCTTGTTGGCCTTGGGCACAGCTTCGCAGCCCACGACCTTGCCCACCCGCAGGTCGATGGGGTCGAACGCGTCGATCTTGGTCTCGTCGGTGAGCTCGGGGACCTCGTAGTCGAAGGTGCGCTTCGGAGCACCGCCGGTGGTGTCCTTGCTCGCCTCGACGATCGCTTCGATTGCCTTGGGATCGATGCGCTCGGCCAGCGTCTCGTACTCCGCGATCGCGTGCCCCGCGGGGAGCACCGTCCCCGCCGTCGAGAAGGTCAGCGGCGCCTCGATGTTGAGCATGCGCTGCACCTTCTCCGCCCAGGTCGGCAGCACCGGGGCGAGAATGGCAGCGACCACCTGAGAGGCAAAGATGCCTGCCGAGCAGATCGAACGCGCGGCCTCGGGATCGGTCTTGGCCAGCTTCCAGGGCGCCTTGTCGGTGAGGTACTGATTGAAGTCCTCGGCCACCTCCATGGCCAGGCGCACCGCCTTGGGCGACTCGAAGTTGCGGTAGTGCTCGATCGCCTGACCGAGCTTGGCCTGGGCCGAAGCCACCAGCGGCTCGGTGTCGGGCTGCAGCGCGCCCATCGTGCCACCGAGACGGCCACCAATGAACTTCACGCAACGGCTGCACAGGTTGGCGGCCTTGTTGACCAACTCGGCGTTGCAGCGGTTGACGAAGTCCTCGAACGACAGGTCGATGTCCTCGACCTTCGCCCCGACCTTGGCCGCGTAGTAGTAGCGCAGGTAGTCGCTGGGCAGATGCTCGAGGTACGTGCGCGCCAAGATGAACGTGCCGCGCGCCTTGGACATCTTCTCGCCGTTGACCGTCAGCCAGCCGTGGACCTGCACCCGCGAGGGCGTGGTGTAGCCGGCCGCGTGCAGCATCGCGGGCCAGAACAGGCAGTGGAAGTAGACGATGTCCTTGCCGATGACGTGGACGATCTCGACGTCGTCACGGTCCTTGCCGCCCCAGTAGTCGAGCGCGTCGGCACCGTTGTCGTTGCACCACTTCTGCGTCGCGCCGATGTAGCCGATCGGCGCGTCGAACCACACGTAGAAGTACTTGCCGGCGTGGCCGGGAATCTCCCAGCCGAAGTACGGGGCGTCGCGGGAGATGTCCCAGTCGCGCAGGCCGCCCTCGACCCACTCCATGACGTAGTTCTTCACCGAGCTCTGCAGCGGCGTGTTGCCGTCGATGCCGCCGGTGTTCAGCCACCCGCGCAGAAAGTCGGTGTGCTTGGCCAGGTCGACGAACAAGTGCTCGCTGGCCTTCATGACCGGCTCGGTCCCGCAGATCGCACAGTGCGGGTCGATGAGGTCGGTCGGGTTGTAGGTCGACCCGCAGACCTCGCAGTTGTCCCCGTACTGGTCGGGGCTCTTGCACTTGGGGCACGTGCCTTTGACGAACCGGTCGGGCAGGAACATCTCATCGTGCGGGCAGTAGAGCTGGTCGATGCTCCGCGACTCGATGTTGCCGCGCTCCTTCAGCGCCCCGTACACGGCGTGCACGTGCTGCTTGGACTCCTGCGTGTGCGTGGAGTGGAATACGTCGAAGCCGATCTGGAAGTCGGTGAAGTCGCGCCGGTGCTCTTCGTACGCCTTGGCGATGATCTCTTCGGGCTCGACGCCCTCCTTGCGCGCGCGCACCTGGATCGGCGTGCCGTGGGTGTCGTCGGCCCACATGAAGCGGCAGTCCTCGCCCGCGAGCTTGCGCGCTCGCACGTACACGTCCGTCTGGACGGCCTCGAGCATGTGCCCGAGGTGAATCGATCCGTTGGCGTACGGCAGGGCGGCGGTGACGAGAACGCGCTTGGCCATGGCCCTCGCGGCATATCACGTCACCGCGGCCGCGTCCGAAGCAACCGCGCTTCACGGGCGCGGAGGAGCCACACGCGCCGCCAGGCGTTCGCGCGCGACGTCGAACCCATCCCGATCCAAGCCCGAGGCCTCGATCAGCGCCAAGGCCTGGGCGGCCGCGGCCGCAGCCCCGGGTCGCCCAAATTCCCACAGGGCGTCCGCCCGAAGCATGTGGCAGTGCGCTCGGCGATCGATCGGCTCGGGCAGCGCGTCCATCGCGTCGCAGGCCTGCGTCAACTCGCTGATCGCCTGCGCCTTGCGATCGTCGTCCGCATTGGGCGCCCGCGCCTCGAACAACCGCACCTCCGAAGCCATCTTCAGGGCCACAGCCGTCTCGGCCGGCAGCTGGTCGGCCTTGCCTTCGACGAGCCGCAGCGCCTCGTCGGCCCACCGCCGCGCAGCCGGAAGGTCCTCGAGTCGCAGGTTCGACAGCGAGAGGTTCGTGCTGGGATAGACGAGGTCGGGGTGATCGCCACCGACGATTGCGACCTGAATGTCGTAGGCCTTCTGGGCTTCGCGACGGGCCTCGGCGTAGCGAAGCGCGGTCAGCATCGCCGCCGCGTAGTTGCTGTGCACGATGCCCACCCGGAAGTTGTCGGCCCCGTAGGCCTCCGACCAGATGTCGATGGCGGCCTCGTAGTGCTTGGCGGCCAACGCCTCGTGGTCGAGCTGCGCGTGGGCGTTGCCGAGGTTGGTGTGCGCCATGCCCAGGTCGGCGTAACGCGGCCCTTTGGCGACCGACCAGATCTCAACCGCGCGGTCGAGCGGCTCCAACGCTTCCGCGAAGGCACCCGCGTCGGTCAGCGCCGACCCGATGTTGTTGTACGAACGGGCGACGACCGCATTCATACGTCCGTAGGTTCGCTCCTGATAGGCGAGCAGCGAACGCATCTCGGCCACCGCCTCGTCGCTTCGGCCAAGCGTGCGCAGGATGGCTGCACGGTTGTTGCGAACCGCGTAGACCATGTCGTGCTCGGGGCCCTGAATGCGGGACCGGATCGCGATCGCCGCGTCGGCGCGCTCGAGCGCCTCGACGTATTGACCTCGGCCGTACGCGAAGTTGCCCGCGTGCTGATCCACCACGGCCGCGAGCAGCGGGTCTGCGTCGGGACGCGCGGCACCGGCTTCTGCTCTCGCAAGCCACGCCTCCGCCTCGGCGTAGTCACGCGTTTCGTTGCCCTCGATGCTGACCAACAGCGCGGCCGCACGGACCGACGCGTCGTGCAAGTCCGAAGCGATCGCCAGGTTGTACGCAGCCTTGGCTTCCTCGGCCGCGGCTGCGTAGTCGCGCTGCTTTTGCAGCGCCATCGCACGCACGCGGTGCGCCGAGGTTCGGATCGAGGCCGACTGCCCAGGGCGCCGCAGCACGTCGGTGGCGGCCTCGAACGCCTCCTCATCCCGCCCTGCCCGGTGCAGCGCCTTGAGCCACGCGACCTGCTCCGAGCCTTCCGAGGCACCTTCCATCACCAACGGGACGGCACCCAGGCTCGCGCCCCGGTCACACGTGGCCAAGTCGGGCAGTCGCGTCGCCGAGGAGATCGCCCGGTCGGCCGCCTTCGCGTCGGCCGTCTCGAGCAGACGCAACATCGCGTCAACGTCCGCGAGAGCCTGCTCGTAGCAGAGTCTGCGCGGGTCGAAGCGAGCGTCCTCAGCAGCGCGCTTGGCCTCGCACGCCTCGGTCGCGCCCGACCGCCAGCGCTCGGTGTAGCCGTCGATGCGGGGCAGCAGATGAGCGGCCGTGACTTCGGCCTGCGGGCTCCCCGAGGTCTCGATCCCCGCGCGCACGACCTCCGCGCGTGCCGCCGACCACACGGCCTCGGCCTGAGCGACAACCTGCGTCTTGCACGGAACCGCGGCCTCGGCCGAGGGCGCCAAGATCCACCCTCCAGCGATCGCGACTGCAACGCCCGCTGCCACCCACCCGCCCCGTCGCGGACGCGTTGCTTCGTGCAGCGCCTCCCGTAGCGTACGCATCGAGGGGAACTGGGCGGCGACGTCGTCGGCCTTCGCGCGGGCCAGCACCGCCGCGACCCGGCGCGAGGGGGCTCCGCGCACGCCCATCCACAGGCGCGCCCAGGCGCGCTGATCGTCGAACGGGGTGGCCGCCGCGTTCTCGAAGTCGATGACCAGCACCCGACCGGCCTCACTGCAAAGCACCCGCGAGGCCTCCAGGGCGCCATGGACCACCTCCCGCGCGTGCGCCGCTTCGAGCGCGGCTGCGACCGCATCGAGCCGACGAGCCACCTCCTCTTCTGGCTGCGCCGACGCACCCCACTGCGCCAGCGTGCTCGCCTCACGGACGTGCTCGACCGCAATGAACACGACCGGCGTTCCCTCGGGATCTGCGGCAACACCGACATCGTGCACGCGCGCGATGTTGGGGTGATCGAGCCGACCGACCGCACGCGCCCGCGCCAGGGTCGAACGGGGCGCCTCGGCTTCGGGCACCGTTTGGAGCACGACATGACGCCGCAGATGGGTGTCGTACGCCGCGTAGCGCCGCTCTGCCCCGGTTGCGGGCAGTCGTGCGCCCAACCGGTAGCGGCCGATCGACTGTGCGGTCTGCAAGCCCGTCACCGCCACAGTGTACGGCGACCACGGACGCGCTCGCCGTGAGATCCCAACTCAGATCGCAGGCAGCGTCTGTCGACGATGCGATGTGGCCGACTCGGCAGCGCGCCCGGCCTCCCGCGGATCCGCTGGACCAGCGATCTGCTCCAGGCTCTGCATCAAGGAGTTCGCGATGCCCACGCGGCGCTCCATCGCGCCGAGCATGTCCTCGACCTGCTCAGCCAGACCCGAGACGAGCTCGGGCAGCTGCTCGACCGCGCGGTAGCGAAGCCGGCGCGGCGCCTCGAGCAGGTTCACCACGATGCCGGGTACCTGTCCGGCGGCCGCGGACCGCGACTCGAGCACCTTCACCGTCTTGATGCACAGATGGTACGCGCCCTTGCTCTTGAGATACGCGAGGTACGAGACCTCGATGACCCGCTTGCCACTGGCGTCGTAGCTGGTGTGTTCCGCGAGCGGTCGCGGGTGCACGTAGTCCAGGCCGATCATCAAGCGCGCGAGCAGGCCGTCGATGGCGGCAATACTGCGATTGAGCTGGTCGGAACCGTCATTGAGACGGCGCGACGACTGGCCGAGCCGATAGAGTTCTTGTGTGATTGTCATGGCGTCCCCTCACCACTCCGTCAGGAGCGCGCTGCCAGTCGTCCCACCGACCGGACAGTGTCGAGACGCCGTTCCCAGCATCTCGGTTGACCACGCGACGCCGTCCCCAGCGCCACTGAAATCAACTTAAAGGCGCGTGTCACTGCACGCAACCGAGACCCGCAATCAGGCTGGTGTCACAAAAGTCCCAGAGGCCGGAAGTGGCGCCCTGGGCCTCGGGTTCACGCGCGAGTTCGCGCTACTCCCACTTGATACCCTGCGCGAGCGGCAGCGCGTCGGAGCCGTTGATCGTGCAGGTTTGGCGCCGCATGTAGGCTTTCCAGGAATCGCTGCCCGCCTCGCGGCCACCGCCGGTCTGCTTCTCCCCCCCGAACGCACCGCCGATTTCCGCGCCGGACGTGCCGAGGTTGATGTTGGCGATGCCGCAGTCGCTGCCGTCCGCCGACCAAAAACGCTCGGCCGCGCGCACGCTGTCGCTGAACAACGCGCTGGAGAGGCCTTGCTCAACCGAGTTCTGCGACGCGATCGCGCCCGCGACGTCGCCCTCGGGGAACGCTTGCACGTAGAGGATGGGCGCGAAGGTTTCTTCGGCCATCAGCGCGAACGGCTTGCCATCAGGGACGCGGACGAGCGCGGGCTGGACGTAGTGCCCGGCGCTGTCGAGGACCCCGCCGCCCACGCGGACGTCACCGCCGGCTTCTTTGGCGCGCGCGACGGCGGACGAGAACTGCTCGACCGCCGAGCCATCGATGAGGGGTCCGATGAGGTTGCCGGCGTCGCGAGGATCACCGATGCGCTCGCCGAGCTGCTTGTAGGCGGCTTCGAGCTTGACCATCAGCGCGTCTGCAACCGAAGCCTCGACGAACAGGCGGCGCGTAGTGGTACAGCGCTGTCCAGCCGTGCCAGCGGCACCGAACGCAATGGCGCGGGCGGCAAGATCGAGGTTGGCCGTCTTGTCGACGATGATCGCATTGTTGCCGCCGAGCTCGAGCAGGCAGCGGGCCAGGCGAGCCGCGACGCGCGGGTAGACCTTGCGTCCCATCGCGCACGAGCCGGTCGCGCTCACCAGCGGCACGCGAGCGTCGTCGACGAGCGCCTCGGCAACCGCGACGTCGTTCTCGAGGACGAGCTGCATGAGGTCTCCGTGTCCGGCCTTCTCGAGCACCGGCTTGAGGAGTTCGTGCACCGCGATGCCGCACAGCGCCGCCTTGGGGCTGGGCTTCCAAACGACCGCGTCACCACACACAAACGCGATGGCGGCGTTCCACGACCACACCGCGACGGGAAAGTTGAACGCGCTGATGCACAGTACGACGCCCAGTGGGTGCCACTGCTCCATCATGCGGTGGCCGTCGCGCTCGGACATCATCGTGCGGCCGCCGAGCGTGCGGCTGAGGCCGGTGGCGAAGTCGCAGATGTCGATCATCTCCTGAACCTCGCCACGGGCCTCTTCGATGCCCTTGCCGACTTCGGCGCACACGAGCTTGGAGAGCGCCTCTTTGTGCGTGCGCAGCACCTCGCCCATTTGGCGGACCAGCTCACCGCGCTTGGGGCCCGGCACGGAGCGGAACTTCACGTACGCGTCGTGGGCCTTGCCCACCATCGCCAGCGCCGTCTCCTTGTCGTGCGTCGCCAGCCGAGCGAGCGTTTCGCCGCTGCTCGGGTCCTCGATGACGAGTCCGCCTTCGCCCGCGTCTTCGGGGGCGGTCAGGCCAAGCTCGGCGAAGATGTTCTGGATCTCGGTGGTTGCCACGAGCGGACCGTAGCTCTGCGGTGATGCGGGGTGAACCCCGGTGCCCGGTGAGCCAAGGCACGGCTGCCGTGCCGGCCCACATCTGACCTCCCAGTCGGTCGGGGAAGAGCGCTGAGGGCGCGGCGAAGCGCAGAAAAGCACCCTGGGTCAGAAGGGGCGAAGGCGGGGTCCGTAGGGTCGGCCCATGACGACGAACACCGAAGACCTGCGCACCCGCTGGGAGGCCTACGCCGCGATCTGGAAGCTCGAGGGCGCCGAAGCCAAGCGCTCGGCCTGCGCCGCCCACCTCGATACAGCGTGCGTCTACACCGACCCTCTCACCCAACGCACCGGCCACGACGCCCTGATCGAGTACATGCTCGAGTTCCATCAGCAGGTGCCCGGCGGCCACTTCGTGACCCAGTCGTTCAAGGCCCACAACGGCCGCAGCGTCGCGGTCTGGAACATGGTCGGCGGCGATGGAACCGTACTCGGTGACGGAATCTCGTACGGTGAGTACACCGAAGACGGCACACTGAAGACGATGACCGGCTTCTTCGACCAAGGCTGAGCCGATGAGCTACCTGCAGCAGATCCAGCGCGGGGTCGACTACGTCGAAGAACGACTCGACGAGGACCTCGACCTGCGCGCGGTCTCGAAGGCCGCTGGGCTCAGCCACGCGCACTTTCAGCGGATCTTCAAGGCGCTCACCGGTGAGACCTTGGGGACCTACGTTCGCTCGCGCCGGTTGGCCAACGCGCTGGACCTGCTGCGCACCACCGACCAACGCGTGCTCGACGTGGCGATCGCCGCCGGTTTCGAGAGCCAAGAAGCCTTCGCCCGCGCGTTCAAGAAGGCCTACGGCATGACGCCGACCGACTACCGACGCCTGGGGCACGGCAACCTGTTCCCCAAGAAGCTTCGCTTCGACGACGCATACCTCGAGCACGTCGCCGCATCCGTCTCGCGGGAGCCCGAGCTCGTGACGCGCCCGGCCACCGCCGTGCTCGGCCTGCGCACCGTCTTCTACGGCACGGGCTCCGAGAAGAACAACCTGGGCGAAAAGCTGCCCGCCGTGTGGGATGCGTTCTTGCCGATGGCGCGGCAGGTCGAGGGCAAGCGCGCGTTTCCCTACTACGGCGTGGTGCAGCCCGACCTGGACGACCCCGAGCGACTCGCCTACTTCGCCGCGGTCGAGCTCACCGGCCCCGTCGTCCCCCCCGCGGACCTCGTCGCCTTCGAGCTACCCGCGGGGCGATACGCCGTGTTCGAGCACCGCGGCGACCCGCGGACGATCGACAAAACCGTCGACTACATCTACGCAACGTGGCTGGCCCGCGCGGGCGAGCGCCACACCTGGGGGCCCGACCTCGAGCTGTACGGGCCGCAGTGGGTCGAGAACAGCCCCGCCTCGGTCATGCACTACGCCATCCCGCTGGCGGGATGAGACTCAGGCCGGGCGGCGGTCCCACAGCACCGAGGCCGCGAGCACACCCAACGCGATGCCGCTGAGCCACAGGCCGACGCCCGCCACCTGCTGGAGGTCGGCGTGGGGCGAGAGGCCGGCCGTGGACGTACGCGCCTGGATCGCGACGAGAGCCGGCCACGCTGATCCGAGAAGCGATGCGAGCACGCTGAGCCCCGCTAGACCGAGCGCCCCGCGACCCAGCCAACGCCGGACCGAAGGAGAGACCGTGCAGACTTTCCATCCGATCCAGCACGAAAGCGGGACCAGCGTGAACGCGATCAGGGCGTTCGTTGCCGAGCCCGCGAGCTCGAACGCCTGCACCGCCGTGCCGACCAGCCCGGCCGCCGTAAGAAAAACCGGAACGATCAGCAGAGCTCGGACCGCCGTTCGTGCGTGCTCGACCGCCATCGTGCGGCGAGTGTACGGCACCTCATCCCCGCCGTCCGCCCGCTCGGGCGCGCAGGGACAGGTCGGCGAACCGGTGCACGGCCCGGTACCCTTGCGACCATGATCACGCTGCGGTGCCCCCTCGCGCTCATTCTTCTGCTCGCGCCCGCGTGCGACCCGGGCAATCCCCCCACCGACGCCAAGGCCGACGAGACCAAGACCGAAGGGGCCAAGGCGGAGGACGGCAAGGCTGCGAAGGTCAAGCCCGCCGAGGCCGTGCCCGCGCACGCGAAGGCGGCTGCCGAACAGGCCAAGGCCACAGCCGCCGGTGAAGCCGAGGACGCAGCAGACGACGGGGAAAAGGATCGCGGCACCGCGACCGTAACCATCGGCGACACCGAATGGACCGCCGAGTCCTGCAAGGCCCGCCCTCGCAAGAACGATGCCCTGAAGATCACCTGCAGCACCGTCAACATGGAAGGCGGCAAGGTCGACCGCGTGGCGTTGGACATCCTCCTTCCCGCTTTCAAAGGCCCTGGTGACTACAAGGCCGGTAACTTCGGTACCACCTTCTCCGGCGTCGGCTTCGAAGCGAAGAAGGCCACCGAAGGCAAAGACGAGGACCAGGCGGCCAAAGACGCCATCAAGGCCGGCATGAAGGGCGCCACCATCCACATGCTCGGCGGCATGCCCGTCACAGTCACCAAGGCCGACGCCAGCTTCATCGACGGCACCTTCTCCTTCGCCGCCGAGGCCTCCATGAAAACCCCCGCGTTCAAGAACGGCACCTTCCACGCGGTGATGGCGGAGAAGAAGTGAGCGGCAGCCGCGGATGACACGAAGCCTGCCGCGCCCCGCGGCGAGGGGCTCCGGACAGCCGAACTCGAGGCAGCCCGAGTCCGCCACTGATCCCCATGGGGATTCCCCGCACCTCCCGGCGCTCGTACAAACCACGAGCGAAGCGAGAGGCGCCCCACCGGGCGCCCTTGGAAGGGTGAAACGAAGGCAGCTTTGCTGCCGAAGTGACGGAAACCGAGAGGTTTCCCTCTAAAACTAAAACGCGATGTTGTCCTCGACCTCGGCGTCGACCAGGTTGTCCCAGCGCGGGAACTCGCCGCGGTACATCAGGCTGTACGCGGCGGACACCTCGGTGACGCGTTTGGCGTAGCGGTAGCTCTCGCGGAAGGCGATCTCTTCGATGAAGACGTCGCGCTCGAGGGGGACCTTGGCCTCACCGTTGGCTTTGGCTTCGACCCAGCGCTGCACGTTCGAGGGGCCGCCGTTGTAGCTGGCGTAGGCCATGGGGGCCTGACCATGGAACTTCTTGAGAAGCTCGGCGACGTAATAGCCGGCCAGGTGGGCATTGGTGTCGATGTCGAAGAGGCCGTCGTCGTTGAAGGAGCCGCCAGGCTCGAGCTCGCCCAGGCGCTCGGCGAGCTGCTGGGCAGTCCAGGGCATGATCTGCAGCGCACCGCGAGCGCCGACGGGGGAGACGACGAATCGGCGAAAGCGCGACTCGGTGTACATCAACGACCACATGTGGATGGGGTCGACGTCCTGCAGCCGGGCCTCGCGCTCGACGGCGGCCCGGAACGCGCGGGGGTGCCAGCGGGCCTTGAACGCGCCGTCGGCCGACGAACTCATCTTCGCAAAGCGATACGGCTCGTCGAGGCCGCGGGCCAGCTCGCGCAGGTCTTCCTTGAGTTGGGCGGCACTCTCTTTGCTACGCAGAGTCTTGAGGCCGTCGCGCGTGGGGCGAACCCGCGGGTAGCTCCAGTCGGGCTTCCAGCCGAGGCCAACGATGAACGATTCGTTACGCGGACCGCCCGACTTGCCGCCACGGGTTTCGTAGGCCTGCACGGTGACGCGCAGCTCGCGGCGGGCTTCTTCGAGATAGCCCGCGAGGTAGAGCTGACGTGCGCGACGAAGCGTGGGCCAGGCGTCGCCAAACGTCTCGTCGACGCGGGCGAGCGTGGCCGTGACCTCGGCCCGCGTGGGATGCACCGGCTCGCCACGGGCCGGCTCGAGCGTGGGAAGGTCGGGCGCGGGACGCTCGGCGTCGAGCAGACGCTGGCGTGCCATCAGGCCGTAGTACGACAGCGGGTTCTTCTCGATGGTCTCGTTCAGCAGGTCGACGCCCTGCAGCTGCTTGGCGGGGTCGTCGGTGCCCAGGAGCAGCTTGCCTCGGAAATAGCGCGCGCGAAGACGATCACTGCTGTAGCGCTCGACCGCTTCGAAGCCCGCGATGGCCTCCTCGACGCGGCCCAATCGCATCGGTAGCCACGCGCGCAGCCAGGTTCGGCTCTGTCGATTGCCGGCGGACAGCTTCTCGTACTTGGTGAGGTAGTCCTCCGCCCGCGCGTACAAACCGGCCCGCACCGCGAGGTTGGTGGCGTTCCAGTACGCGTTGGCCCGCGTGCCCTTGCGCTTGCTCTTTGCGACCTCGTCGTAAATCGCGAGCGCCTCGTCGTACATTGCCCCGCGCTCGAGGCAGCGCAGCAAGCGGTCGCGGGTTTCGAGGTAACCGGTCGCCTCGTAGCCGGGCCGAAGGTCGTCTGCGCAACGTGCGAAGTCCCGCTGCTTGTACGCGGTATACGCCCTGGACGATCGCGCCTGCGTGCGCAGCGACTTCGACGTGGTCGTATCGATGACCTCGTCGAGGATCTCTCGCGACAGCTCGACCCAGCGCAGGCGTCGCGCCGCCATCGCACGCTCCAGCTTCTCCGTGGTGGACAGCGCGCTTGCCCGAATCCGGGTGCTCTGGGCGTCAAGCGCCTCGAGCTCGGCCCACGCTGCGTCGGACTCGGGCTCGCCAGCACGCTGGATGAAGATCGTGCGGAACAGTGCGGCGGCTCCTTTCGGATCGCCACCGCGTGCCATCGCCTTGCCTTGCTCGAGCCACAGCTCGCCCACGCGCGGGTGATTGGGGTAGTCGCGCACGATTCGCTGCAGCGCCGTCGAGGCCTTGCGACCAGCAAGCGTCGTCTCGCGCGCCGTCGTGCCTTGAATCTGGGCGAGGGCCTCGGACTGCAACACCCGCACCTCAGCAAGATTCCGGATCGGCGAAAGCTTGCGAACTTTTCCCAGAATGCTGATCGCTTCGCGGCGCTGCGCGTCCGCATCCGCCACGGGCAGCGCACCACTGGCCGCCCACGCGAGCTTCGCCTGTGCGAGCTCGAAGCCGAGGACCTCCGGAGGAAAGTGATCGGCCTTTCTCTTCTCGGCCCACAGCGGCGCGAGCGTGGCGACCGCATCCGCGGCCTGCTCCGCGCGAAGCTGCGCCCGGCCCCGAAGTGCAGCGCGGGCGTACCACGCATCGGTTCCGACCTCATCGCTGCCTTCGCTCAGCCGGAGCGCGGCCGCGTAGTCGCGAATCGCTAGGGCGGTGGCGGCGCCCGGCATACCGACGAGCGGACCGGAGCCATCCCCGACTGCCTCGGCACCGGCCATCGGCTGCGTGGAAGGTGCCACCGGATCGGGCAGGTCGACCCCATCGGTGACGACGGGTGCATCTTCAGGCCCGCCTTCGGTTTGGGCATCGGAACGCTGGGGCGTCGCGGTGAGGGTCAACCCCAACACGCTGAGCAATCCCAGGCTGCGCAGACGCAGCCGCTGCGTCGTCCGATGGTCCATCTCTCCTAGTCTTTCACGGTAGCACCGTTCGCCCAAATTGCATGTGATTCCGATGTGGTGCGCTTGCGAGCGTCGGGGCGATCCGCCCCGCTGCAAAACGGCAGCCCGAAGGTGCCCCATTCCCACTAGAGGCGGATGTGGTTGCAGCGCTACGCTCCGCGCCGTGAGTCT
>CAYSPB010000205.1:8045-12954 GCA_964432695.1 uncultured Nannocystaceae bacterium | reverse complement strand
GTCTGCGACCGCCCCCTCGAGCAGCCCTGCCGCGCTGCTGTTGGCCGCCGTCTCGTTCGGCGCCGGGTCCATGCGTCGGAGGACATCCTCGAAGCTGGGTGCGTCGACGCGTGATGCCACGCGCTCCACCCCGCCGCACGCATCGGCAAGCCACGCCGCCAGCGCCGGGTCCGCGTCACGGGGCTCCCCGTCGACGTCGGCCAACACGGCCTCGAAGTCCGGCGACGCCGACACGCGATCCGCACCCGCCTTGGCGTCGGCGAGAAAGTCGTCGAAGTCGCTCACGCGCCTGCCCCCTCGGTAAGCCAGCCGCGTCGCTGAAGTCCGGCGCGAATCTTGGCGCGCGCCCGGTTCGCACGGACGCCAACGTTGTTCGCGGTGATGCCGAGCATCTCCCCCACCTCCCGCGCGGGCAGGCCTTCGAGTTCTCGAAGAATGAACACCTCGCGCAGGTGTTCGGGGATCTCGGAGAGCACTTCATAAAGCTGCTGCATCCGCGTGGTCTGCTGATGAACCAGCACCGGATCCTCACCGGGCCGTGGCGGCGCCATCTCTCGCAGCTGGGTCAGCGAAGCGTGCACGCGCGCCTTGGTTTCGCTTCGACGCCAGTGCATCCGCGCGAGATTGAGACCGATGCCACGAACCCAGCCCACGAACGAAGCCCGGCCATCGAACTCCCCAATCGACGCGAACGCGCACGCAAACGACTCCTGCGTAAGGTCCTCGGCGAGCGTCGGGTCGCCAGTCAGATAGCAAAGATGCCGGTACACCGGCGTGAACGCATCGTCGTACAGCGCCGACCAAGCACCGACATCGCCGGCCCGGGCGCGCTCGACGTCGTCCCGTCGACCGGAGCCGTCGAGCGCCCGCAGCGTGGGGCGCGCGGATTTGGAGGCATCGGGCACGTATCCTCATGTTGCGCGAAGCGGGTCGAACATTACGACAATGTCTTTTTTTTCGGGACGACGGAACGGCTCCTCAGCCGTCGTACGGGTGCACGAGCGGCGGAATAGGGCCGGTT
The DNA here is from genome assembly GCA_964432695.1 of uncultured Nannocystaceae bacterium. GTDB lineage: Bacteria > Myxococcota_A > Polyangia > Nannocystales > Nannocystaceae > CAJXVA01. The sequence goes on along the minus strand of CAYSPB010000205.1, from coordinate 11,933 downwards.
TCGCTCTGGTACGCTCGTTTCATGGCCAAGCTCAAAGCCGCCCTTCTCGCCGGGGCTGTCGCCGCGACGGGTTTCACCGCCGCCTACCTGCTCTCCGACTCCGAAGACGAAGCCGCCGGGACCCGGCACCTCGTCAACCAGGTTTGGATCGAGCGTATGCCCGCCAACCCCCGCGACATGATCAGCCACATGGTGATCCTCGATCAGGACGGGGAACAGTTCGGCGTCTTCGGCCGCAGCTCGGCCTTCCGTCACGTGCTCGAGGTGTTCGGCTGGCGGCTCGAACGCAACCGCCTGAAGCTCTTCTTCCCGCAGGAACGGGTTAAGGCCGACGTCAAGGCTCGCACGTGGCGCTGCGAGGGCGAGGCACCCGAGCCGTTCGAGCTGTGCATGGAGCTGAGCCAGAACGGCCGCTCGATCCAGTTCTACAGCCGTACCGACTGGGTCATCGAAGACGCAGCGTCACTGCAAGACCTCGCGATGGAGACCCCCGAACTCGCCGGTGTCTTCGAAGCCGCGAAGACTGGGCCCGTTCCCGCGTTCGACGGCGAAGACTTCCGCCTCGGGATCCTCCCGCTGGAGTAGGCCACCCCACACATGCCCGGACTGCTCATCGCACTCGTCGTGGTGGCCATGATCATGGCCACTGGTGTTCGTGTCCTACGCGAGTACGAACGCGCCGTCGTGTTCCGTCTGGGCCGCGCGCAGAAGAAGCTGGCAGGCCCAGGGGTGGTGTTCATGCTCCCCCTGGGCATCGACCGTCCTCGCGTGGTCGACCTTCGAACCAAGGTCGTCCAGATCCCGCCGCAGGAGGTCATCAGCAAGGACAACATCTCGATCGTCGTCGACGCGGTCGTCTACATCACCGTCGAGTCCCCTTCGCACGCCATCTTGGACGTCGAGGAGTACATGCCGGCGACGCTTCAGCTGGCCGCAACGACGCTCAGGGCGGTCATCGGGCGGATGGACCTCGACGAGATCCTCGCGCACCGCGAAGCGATCAACGAAGAGGTTCGCTCGATCCTCGATGCGCGCACCGAGCAGTGGGGCATCGACATCTCGGCCGTGGAGCTGCGCGACATCGTCCTACCGCAGGAGATGAAGCGTGCCATGGCCCGGCAAGCCGAGGCTGAACGGGAACGCCGCGCCAAGGTCATCGCAGCCGAGGGAGAGCTGCAGGCCGCCAAGCAGCTCGCCGCCGCCGCCGAGCGCATCGGCAATCATCCCGGCGCCATCCAGCTGCGGATGTTCCAAACGCTCACGGAGATGTCGGCCGAGCCCGCGTCGAAGATCGTGGTGCCGGTGCCGATCGAGCTGCTCGCCGGTCGGCAGAACGCCCCCGCCGATCCGGCCCTGGCCGCGACGGTGACCCAAGTATTGGCAAGCCTCGCCGGTTCGACACAGGCCGCCGCCGCCGTCGAACCCAAGCCCGAAGCCCCTGCGCTCGAACCAGCTCCCGCGGCGCCAAGCGTCCGCCAGGCACCTCCAAAGCCCAAGCGCCTGGGCAAGCCAACCCCGATCGGCTGACGCCGTCGACTCTGCCGTTCTTCAGGACGCGCCCTTGTGCAGCAGCACCACGGGCACGGTCTTGAAGAGGATCTTGATGTCGAGCCACAGCGACCAAGTGTCGATGTACTCGAGGTCGAGTGCCATCCATTGGTCGAAGTCCGAGATCTCGTTGCGGCCGGAGACCTGCCACAGCCCGGTGATGCCCGGACGTACCGACAGCCGGCGACGATGCGTGGGCTTGTACTGCGCAACCTCGGAGGGCAGCGGCGGTCGCGGACCGACCAGGCTCATCTGACCGACGAGCACGTTGAACAGCTGCGGCAGCTCGTCGATCGACGTCTTCCGGATGAACCGCCCGATCTTGGTGATGCGAGGGTCGTGCTTGATCTTGAAGACCGGCCCCTCCATCTCGTTGAGGTGCATCAGCTCCGCCTTCTTCTTCTCGGCGTCGACGCACATCGAGCGGAACTTGAGCATCGGAAACTTCCGTCCCTTGAGCCCGCTGCGGACCTGCTTGAAGAGCACCGGACCTCCGTCCTCGAGCTTGATCAGCAAGGCGGTACCCAGCAGCAGCGGCGAGATCGCGAGGATGCCGATGCCGGAGGCGAGGATGTCGAGCAGGCGCTTGCCGATGAGCCGGACCTCACCCGTGGGCGTCCGGGTGATGCCGATCATCGGCATATTGAAGCCGGTCATGTTCGCCAGCTCCATCTCGCCGTTGGTGGGCATCGTACTCGGCATCGACAGCAGGACGTCGACGCCCCGCTCGTCACAAGCCTGCAGCGCCTCGGCAAAGTCCTCGTGGGACTTCTGCGGTACGGCGAACACGACCTCGTCTACGACTTCGGTGTCGAGCAGCGCGGCAATGCGGTCGACTCGGCCGACGATGGGCACGGCTTCGACCAGCTCCGGCTCTCCGAGAACGGAGCAGAAGCCGACGAGGCGGTTGTTCCACGATGACCGCTCCTTGAGGGTCCGCGCGAAAGCCACGGCCTCGGCGCCCGTACCGACGATCAGGACGCGATGGTCGTCGACCTTCTTGCTGCGGCGGATGATCGCGTTCCCGGTGAAACGCGCAACGAGCAGGAACACCAGCTGCACCGCGCCGAAAATGAAGACGAAGCTGCGCGAGAGAAAGATGAACTTGAACCAGAACGACGCGGCGACGAGCAGGCCCAACCCGATGGCGACGGCCCGCATGTACCGAGCCGCGGTCCGGCCAGGCCCGACCCGGAAGTCGGCGGTATTCGAGAAGTGGAACGTCAGCGCCCACAACGGAACCATGCCGAGCAGGAACTTCGGATAGTTCGTCGCCAAGAAGAGCTCGACCGAAGCCTCACTGCTGCCGACGAACGCGGGCAAGAACTCCGTGATGGTCGGCAACCACTGCCGAAGCGACAGCGCTGCGAAGAACGCGACCACCGACGCCAACACGTCGGTGAGCAGGAAGACCTGGCGAAAGAGGACCGCTTGGTGCCGCGTCATGCCGATGCCGCTCCGAGGCGTCGGTAATTTACAGCGGAACTGCGTCGCTGGGGGATCCCCGCGATGACATCTGCAAACTGGCCACCTCGGCGGTGTCTACGATTGAGACGATGAAGACGAGTCGGTGCCCGTTGCGGCCGCGATCGCCCAGGTCGCCTGGACCAAATCACCCAAGGGATGGGCACCGAGCGGCTCTTCGGGGTCGAGGCCGGCGTCCTCGAGCAGGCCGCCCAGCAGCGCGACGCCCTCGACGGTGAGCTCGGGGCCAGGAGGCGGCAGCTGGACGCCCCGCGCCTCGGCATGGTGTCGAACCAGGCCGCGAACGAGCGCGTGCGCGACGGTATCCTCGCGAATCGCGACGCAGACCAGCGCGGGGCCGGGGTCGTCGAACGCCGCGAGATCCTCGGCGTTGGCCCACAGTCGTCGCCCTTCTTTGGTGACCATGGCGATCGGCGCGACGCCACCGCTTCCGCGGGGCTTGCGGCGACGCCAGGGAAAACGGGCGAGCACCTTGTGCAGCTTGTGGTCTGGATTGGCCATCGACGGCGCGCCGGGAACCTACCATGCGTCAGGACGCTGGCGACGTGAGCGCGCGCCAAGCCGTGGAGAGAAGCGTCGCCGCTCGCTCGGCGTCTTCGGTCGTCGTGCGACGACCCACGCTCAACCGAAGGGCACCTTGCGCCAGGTCGAAAGGAACGCCCATCGCACCCAGCATGCCCCCACCACCGCCGTCGGCGTGGCAGGCCGAGCCCGTCGATGCCGCAACCTCGGGCACCGCCTCGAGCAGCGCCCGGCCGGCAACGCCGGGAACGCAGACGTGCAGGGTGTTTGGAAGACGCGATGCACCCTCCCCCGTGACGCGTAGCCCTGGAATCGCCGCGGAGAGCATCGCCT
>CAYSPB010000205.1:0-8035 GCA_964432695.1 uncultured Nannocystaceae bacterium | reverse complement strand
ATCCGGTCCCGCAGCGCGGCCTGGCGCGAGGACTCTCGGTCGAGGTCGACGGCTGCGAGCCGGCAGGCCTCTCCCAAGCCCACGACCATGGGCGTCGGTTCGGTTCCAGGTCGGATGCCCCGCTCTTGCCCGCCACCCAAAGCCCAGCCTCGAACGATCTCCGGCGTCCGGACGAAGAGTGCGCCAATGCCACAGGGTCCGTAGAGTTTGTGGCTGACGATCGTGAGCAGGTCGACCCCGAGCGCGTCGACGTCGACCGGCACCTTGCCGACCGCTTGCGCGCCGTCGGAATGCACGAGCACGTCGGGCGCTGCAGCGCGGGCGAGCACCGCAAGCTCGGCCACCGGCTGCAGGACGCCGCTCTCGTTCTGGCCGAGAATGACGCTGAGCAGCCCCGCCGGCGTAGCGAGCACCGACGCAGCCCGGTCGAGGTCCACACGTCCCCGCGTGTCCACGGGAAGCGCATCCCACTGCCAGCCGTCATTCCGAAGCGTGCGTGCCGGCTCTTCGACCGCGGGGTGCTCCACGCTGGACGTCACGATCCGCTGGCGCGGGACGACGCTGCGACGGATGGCGAGGTTGTCGGCCTCGGTCCCGCCTCCAGTAAAGATGATCTGCGAAGGATCTGCACCCACGAGCGCGGCCACATGCCCTCGAGCTTCGGCAACCGCTGTGGCGGCGCGCCGACCGAAGACGTGGCCGCTGGAGGGATTGCCGAAGTTCGCACCCAGCCACGGAATCATGGCTTCACGCACGCCGTCGCCGACGGGCGTGGTCGCGTTGTGGTCGAGGTAGATCGGGTCCGACATGCGAAGAGCTCAGCCCTCCGCGTCGCTCTCTTCGTCGGCGGGCGCGTCCGCACCGGAGCCTTCGCCGAGCCAGTTGAAGTTCCACAGGATGTACTGCCAGTCCTTGTCCACGCTACGCGTGTCACCGAACGGGTACTCCATGCGCGCCACGAAGACGACGTCCTCGCGCGGGAACATGAACTGAACGATCTCGCGGGTCGGGTTGCCCGTCGAGTCGTCGACGATGTGCAGCCGCGTGTAGATGCCCGCCTTCTTCTGGTAGTCCGACTGATAGGCGATCTCGTCGACGTCCAGGCCGGCCTGCTTGTACTTGTTCTCGAACCAGGTCACCGAGCGCTCGTCGAGCGGGCGGGTCTTCTTGGTCACGTAGAAGGTCATGTCGATCGCCTCGGCGCCCGACTCGTCCTCGTACTCTTCTTCGGCAAACGGATCTTCTTCCTCTTCGGCGTCGCCGAACTCGAAGTCGCCGCCCGAGCCGCTCCGGCAGGTGACGATTGGGATCCACTTGGTGCTGCTGTCGGGCGTGTGCGACGCCTCGTCACAGTCACGGAACACGTAGAGCGTGTCGGGAACCTCGAACTCCACCCCGAGCTGGGCGAACTTGAGCACGGAGCCGGACTTCGAGCCGCTGGTCGGGCTGTCGATCCAGGCGGCCGCTTCCGAGGAACCCTTGGTCGTGCCGTTCTTGCAGGCGTTCGCGCCGAGCAGGCAAGCACCGGCGACCACGAAGACTCCGAGACGGTTGGCTTGAAAACGCTCCATGTCCGAGCCGCACGGTATCAAAACGAGACTCCGCGGGGGACTCCGCGCCCAGACGGGCGCGACGACGCCCCGAATCGCAAGTTGGCACCGTCCTTGCTCTGTTGGAGCGCGATGGCGATTCGCATGGCTCCCCTCAGCGCCGACATCACCTCCGCAGATCGTCCGGATGCCGGCGCGCCCGTCCGCGTCCGGGCCGTCACCGAGATCATGCAGTTCCTGCTGGATGCGGACTCGGTGGACGTTCTGCTGCAGCGGGCGGTTGCCAGCCTCGGCTTGCTCGAAGAGGTCGAATGGGCGGATCTGGACGGAGACGGGACGCCCGAGCGCGCGTGCGTCCTGCATTTGGGCCAGGGCTCGAGCGCCCGAACCCTGACGGTCCAGCTCCGAGATCCGGGGAACCTTGACGTTCGTCAGATGATCGACGGTCTTCTGAACATGGTTGGAACGCTGCACGACCGCGCGGTTCGGGAAGCCTCGCTTCGCGCGCAGGCCCACACCGACCCCTTGACCGGGCTGTGGAACCGCCGCGGCTTCGAGCCCTTCATCGACCAAGCGCTCGCCCGAGCCGCGCGCAGCGGCGAGGAGGTCGCGCTCGTGCTCTGCGACCTCGACCACTTCAAGCAGATCAACGACGCGCTCGGCCACGCCGCCGGAGATGAGGCGCTTCGCATGGTCGCGGCCGCGCTGCGCTCGGTCATCCGGCCCACCGATGCAGCCGCCCGCCTTGGTGGAGATGAGATGGCGCTGCTGCTGTCGAGCTGCACGGCCGACGGCGCGACGGTTGTGGCCGAGCGCCTTCAAGCGGCCCTCGCCGATGCCCAGCGCAAGGCAGGTCTCGCCAGGCCCGTCACTCTGAGCATCGGGATCGCCGACATGCGGTGCCTGAGCGTTCAGGAACTGTCCCGTCGCAGCGTCGCACAGCTGATGGCGGCGGCCGACGAAGCGATGTACGTCGCCAAGCAGGCCGGACGCGACCAGTTCGCCTGCCACCCACGCAGCTACATGCCGGGCGCGCTCGAGGACGAGCACACCTCGCCGCTTTCGCTCAGCGACGAAGCAGAGAACGCGCGTAGTCCGACGGCGGCGTGAGGCCCATCAGCTCCAAACACGTGCTCGCCACGTTTCCGAGGTTGGCGTCCTCGAGGGCAGCGGGGTCCAAGGCGATGTGGCGCGCCGGGTCGTAAACGTGCAGCGGCACGGGGTTGAGGCTGTGGCTGGTCCGCGGTTTCTCCACGCCCTTCTTGCGGTCGATCATCTGGTCGGCGTTGCCGTGGTCCGCCGTCACGACGAGCACGCCACCGAGGTCGCGAACGACCGGCAGCAGGCGCGCAAGGCACAGGTCCACCGTTTCCACCGCCACGCGCGAGGGATCGATTCGCCCGGTGTGCCCCACCATGTCGCCGTTGGCGTAGTTGAGCCGCGCGAAGTCGACGGGGTCGCTGCGGAGCTTGGTGATGAGCGCATCGGTGATCTCGGCCGCCTTCATCCACGGCCGCTGCTCGAACGGCCCGGAGTCGCTGGGGATCTCGACGTAGTCCTCGAGCGCGTCATCGAAGGTCCCGCTGCGGTTGCCGTTCCAAAAGTACGTGACGTGCCCGAACTTCTGAGTCTCGGAGATTGCGAACTGCGACTTGCCCGACGCGGCGAGATGCTCGCCCATGGTCTGGTCGATCGACGGCGGCGCGACGAGGAATCGCGTGGGAACCTGCTCGTCGCCGTCGTACTGCATCATGCCGGCAAACAACACATCGGGACGAGGCCCACGATCGAACGCTTCGAACGCTTCGGCTTCGAACGCCTTGGAGATTTCGATCGCGCGGTCGCCTCGGAAGTTGAAGAGCAGCACCGCCGCGCCATCGCGAATCGGACCAACCGCTTCGCCGTCCTGCGCGATGACGAAGCCTTCGAGGTCTTGGTCACCTTTTTCAGACTCGCCGTAGAGCGTCTGTACGGCTTCGGTGAGACTCCCGAACGTTCGACCCCGACCACGCACGTGCAAGTCCCAGCCTCGCTCGACCATCGGCCAGTCCGCCTCGTAGCGATCCATGGTGATCGTCATGCGGCCGCCGCCGCTGGCAATCCGGTAGTCGCGTCCTCCGGTCGATAGTTTCTTCAGCAGCGCCTCGAGCTGCTCGACATAGGTGAGCGCCGAGCGAGCCGGCACGTCTCGACCGTCGAGCAGGGCGTGCACGCGGCACGCCTTCACGCCGTCTTTCGCAGCCTGCTCGAGCATTGCGAACAGGTGACCGATGTGACTGTGCACATTGCCATCGGAGAGCAGCCCCATGAAGTGCAGCGGCTCGCCGCTGGCATGCACGCGCGCCACCGCGTCCCGCCAGACCTCGCCCTCGAACAGGCTGCCGGAGCGAATCGCCTCTTCGACCAGCTTGGCACCTTGATCGAAGATCCTTCCCGCGCCCAGCGCGTTGTGACCGACCTCGGAGTTGCCCATGTCGGCGTCCGAAGGCATGCCGACGGCGGTCCCGTGCGCCGCGAGCCGACCGCTGGCGGCGTTCGCTTTCAACCAGTCGAGCGTGGGCGTATGGGCTAGCGCCACTGCGTCTCCAGCATCGCCCGCGCCGATGCCGACGCCGTCCATCACGACGCAGACGACAGGACCCTGCGGAGCCGAAAAGTGTGCGTGATTGTCGAGCGCCATGTCGCCCATGATGGGCGTAAACCGGTCACCTCTGCGAGGGGTTTCCGGTCAAAACATGAACAGGTAGCCGACGGAGATGTCGAGCAGCAGGTCGAAGGGGTTGGTGTCCGGGGGCTGCTCGAGTGAGGGGTCGTCGGAGGGCTGCGCCACCAGCTGGTACGTGCTGAAGTACCGCTGCATGGCCATGCCCAGGGTCAGTCCCTGATTGTTGCGAATCGGCACGCCAAACACCCCTCCGGCCCGCAACATCGCAGAGACGTCGGAGTGGTGATCCTCGTCGACGGTGAGGACGCCCAACGGCCGGTTGAACGAGGAGATGCCCAAGCCGATCGTCAGATCGGCTTGCAGATAGACCGGACCGAGCACGAGCTGAAGCGAAGGGCCCGCCCCGAGATCGGTATGGCCGAGCGCCGCGAACCGCTGAACGGTTTGTTCCGCTCCGTCGACCACCCCGGTCACGACCCGCTCTTCGACGAACCGGGTGTGGCCGAAGTCGGCGGCCGCCCCGAGGCGCAGCGGACCCAGGTGCAACGCGTGCACTCGGAACGAAAAGCCCGCGCCGAAGCCGACGGGCTGCATGACCTCGGCGCCGCCGGCGAGCAACACGCCCAGCCGCGGCGCCCCGACCACGGAGAAGACCGGGCCGCGACGCTTCGCCATCACGTCGTTGCCCCGCTCGACCGGGGCCGACGCGGGCGCCATCGCCAGCATGGCGGCGAGCGCAGTCGTGACGACGAACATCCGCGGCAGGGTAGCAGGCCGCCCGCACAACGCGATCCCGCGGGGGATGCTTTGACGAGGCCCCTGGAGTGTCCTTTCATGGGGGTATGTCCTCGAGCGACTCTTCTGGGTGCGACTGTGACGCGTACGACGTCGATGCGACGCAGCTCACGCGTCGTGACCTCATCGGCGCGGCCGCTGGCATCGTCGTCACCGGGTGCGCAGGCAAGGCCGAGAAGTGGTCTACCACCGACGTGGAGAGCCAAGACGGGGTGGTCACCCTCGACATCGCCGACTATCCCGAGCTCGCCACCCCTGGCGGCATGGTTGCGCTCGAGCCCGACGGCGCGAAGAAGCCGGTGCTCGTGATGCGGCTTGAAGACGACACGTTTCGCGTGATGTCGCTACGGTGCCCACACCTCGGCTGCGTCGTTCGCTGGGATGGGGAGATGCAGGACCTGGTTTGCCCCTGCCACGGCTCACGATTCACCGACGATGGTCAGGTGACGACGGGCCCGGCGAAGAGCGCACTCCGACAGATGCGCAACCAGTTCATCGGTATGCGCGGAGCGGCCGGCGGTACCAAGCTGCAGTTCATCCTCGACGAGGGGTGACGCGCCCGGTATTGCACTCGGCGTGAAAGCGCTCGTCTGCTCCCAACACGGCCCGCCCAGCAGCCTGAGCTGGGGAGACCTCGATGACCCGCGCATCTCCAAAGGCACGGTGCGCATCGGCGTGCGCGCGGCGGGGGTCAACTTCCCCGACACGCTCATCATCGAGGGCAAGTATCAGTTCCAGCCACCCATGCCGTTCGCGCCCGGGGGCGAGGTCGCCGGCGAAGTCCTCGAAGTCGGGGACGGCGTCGAGGGGTTCTCGGTTGGCGACCGCGTGTTGGGGCTGACAGGCTGGAGCGGCTTTGCCGAGCAGGCGGTGGCGCCCGCGACCAAGTGCTTTCACATCCCCGAAGGCATGGACTACGCGACCGCCAGCGCGTTCGGCATGACGTATGGCACCTCGATCTACGCGCTCCAGCAGCGAGGCGGTCTTCAGCCAGGTGAAACGCTTCTCGTGCACGGAGCCAGCGGCGGCGTCGGCACGGCGGCGATTCAGATCGGTCGAGCAATGGGCGCAACGGTGATCGCCAGCACGGGCACCCCCACCAAGCGGGACGCGCTGCGCGAGACCTTCGGCGTCGAGCACGTCGTCGACACGCGGGGGGACAAGCCGCTCAAGGACGCGGTCAAGGGGGTGACCGGAGGTCGCGGTGCCGACGTCATCTTCGACCCCGTCGGGGGCGACGTGTTCGAGCAGTCGCTTCGCTGCGTGAACTGGGGCGGCCGCATCCTCGTGGTCGGCTTTGCGTCGGGCACGATCCCCGCCGCGAAGGCCAACCTGATGCTGCTCAAGGGCAGCTCGGTCGTCGGAGTGTTCTGGGGTGCCTTCACGATGAAGGAAGCACAGGCCAACGCGAAGAACTTCGCGCAGCTCTTTGCCTGGTACGAGCAGGGCAAGCTAACCCCACACATCTCGCATCGGTTCGCGATGGCCGAAGGCAGCAAGGCACTCGAGGCACTGCTCGCCCGTGAGGTCGTTGGCAAAGCTGTCCTCACGCTGGACTGAGATGGGCAAGCTCAAGGTCCCGGTCACGCCTGCCGTCCGCGCGCTGCGGGCGGCAGGCGTCTCGTTTCAGCCCCGGCTGTACGACTACGTCGAGCACGGCGGGACCGAGCGAAGCGCGGCGGAGCTCGGCGTGGAGGAGCACGTCGTCATCAAGACGATCGTGCTCGAGACCGACGAAAAGGCGCCGCTCATCGTGCTGATGCACGGCGATCAGCGTGTATCGAGCAAGTCGATGGCGCGTCTGCTCGGCGTGAAGACCGTGCGGCCTTGCGAGCCTGCAACCGCGACCAAGCACACCGGCTACCTCGTCGGGGGCACATCACCGTTCGGCACCCGCAAGACCATTCCGGTCTACATGCAGCAGAGCATTTCGACGCTTGCGCGCGTGTTCATCAACGGCGGTAAGCGAGGTTTCTTGGTCGAGATGGCGCCGCAGGACATCGTTGCGGTGCTCGCCCCGACGCTCGTCGACGCATCCGAGTGACTCAAGCCTTGGGGATGAGGCGGTCGAGCAGGCGACGCACGGCGCCCGCCGCCGAGCCCTCGAGCACGACCTCGGTGGACGCGGCCAAGCCGTAGAAGCCCTCGATCGTCGCGAGCACCGTCGTCGCGAGCGCCGTTGCGTCGACGCGTGCGCCCCGTTCCTGCGCGGCAGCGTCCACGAGGGTGCGCAGCGTATCGTGACGACGCTGCATCACCGCTCCGAACAGCTCGCGCACCTTGCCCCCCTTGAGCGCCTCGGCCCCGATCCAAACCCAGGCCCCCACGGCATGCCGGTCCGCGTCGGGACCGGTGGCAAGGTGTGCATCGACCCAGGCCTCCAGCCGTCCCCACGCACCGCGCTTGCGGGCGCCGAGCGACTCTGCGCGCGCCTGCACGCGCCCTTCGAGCGTGTGCAGCAGCGCCTCGAGCACCGCGGCTTTGCTGCCAAAGTGATGGTGCAGCAGTCCCGCCGAGAGACCGGCCTGCTTCGCGATCGCCTGCACCGAGGCACCGTCGAAGCCCTGCGTCGACATCACAACCAGCGCGGCCTCGACGATGTCGCGACGGCGCTCGTCTCGGTTGGAAGGGCGGCCCATGGCGGGAGCCACCATAGTGCACGGGCGTAGCGCCGCACAGTGGGTTGCGGGGCTTCGGAGCGTTGCGTAGCCTGCGTCGACATCCGTGCCCGCCCTCGGTTCTCACTGCGTCCTCGAACTTTACGACTGCCCAGCGGCCGTCCTCGATGACGTGGAGACCGTGCTGGCCGCGTTGCGGGTCGCGACGGACGACGCGGGGGCCACACTGCTGCAGCTGGCACACCATCGGTTCGCCCCACAAGGCCTCACCGCACTGGCGCTGCTGTCCGAGTCCCACATCTCGGTCCATACCTGGCCCGAGCGGGGTTACGCGGCCTGCGACGTGTTCACCTGCGGTCGCCAGACCCGACCCGAGGCGGCCTGCATGGCGCTCGTCGAAGCGCTGC
>CAYSPB010000204.1:0-12976 GCA_964432695.1 uncultured Nannocystaceae bacterium | reverse complement strand
ACCGCTTCCAAGAAGACCGCTTCCAAGAAGACCGCTTCCAAGAAGACCGCTTCCAAGAAGACCGCTTCCAAGAAGACCGCTTCCAAGAAGACCGCTTCCAAGAAGACCGCTTCCAAGAAGACCGCTTCCAAGAAGACCGCTTCCAAGAAGACCGCTTCCAAGAAGACCGCTTCCAAGAAGACCGCTTCCAGGAAGACCGCGACCGCCGCGCACGATGCACACGCGATCCTGGCTGAGCTTTCGAACGCTGCCGCCACGCCTCCGGGCGAAGCGCTGGCGGTGGACCCACAAGAGCTCGTTGCAAAGCTCGAAGCCGTCGCCACGGAAGCCCTGCTGCCCGACCTGCTCGGCGCGCTCGAGGACGAAGACCCGTACGGGATCCTCTGGAGTGTCTTCTACCTGGCCGAGAACATGGACGACGCCTACCTGCGCGCGCTGCTCGATGCGATGCCGGGTCTGCATGCTCGGGCGCCTCGGTGGGCCGAGACGGCGCTCATCCGGATCTGGAACACCCGGGACGAGGCCGACGACTGCACGCCCGCGTTCCTGACCCACCTCGATGGAGCCGACGCATCCGTCAAGACGGCGCTGCTCGAAGTCAGCGACGGCATCGCGCGCGACCTCGACGATCTCGTGCCCAAGCAACGCGCTGCGCTGGCTGTCCTGGTCGAGGCGCTCGGCGGCGACGCGAACGTCTTCGCCGGCTGATCCGCCGGGCTACTCCGTTCCAAGGGTCGAGTGGTCGGCGCACTCGACCTCGTAAGGGCCGCACGCGAAGCGAATGTGAACGTGCTTCGTGTGGCCCCGGCTGTGTCGGATGAGCCCCTGTGCCTTCGGGCCGCGGGGGTACTGCAGGTACTGCTTGCGCTCCTCTTCGGTCGCGCCGAGCTTGGTCGCAGCCTTGAACAGCGGCTTCTGTAGGTCGTAGTCGAGAAACACAACCACGACGTCACCGGTGTCGAACATCGCCGTCACCAGCTTCCAGGTCGTTTCCCAGTCGATGCGCTTGGGCTCGGGCGGAAACCACTCGGGGTACTTCTCGAGCAGCGGCAGCCCGATGTCGAGGTCACGACCGCTTTGGTGCGAGACGTGCCCGGTCAGGTCACCACCGTGCCGCCAGCTCATCGAGCCGAATGTCAGCGGGCGCTCATAATCGGCCCGTGCCTCGAACAGCACGATGCCGCGCAGCAGGGCCTCCACCGCGAACGTGGTGCCGTATGAGGAGGGGGGCAGCCGTAGCTTGTAGTAGCGACTGTCCGGCAGCCGGACGCCGTTGACGAGACGGCCGCTCTGCGGGGGGCCAACCCCCACGGCCCCGGGCCGGACCTTCTTGGGGTCATCGTCCTCGGTTGCCACCCAGTGAAACACGACTGGATCGACCCAGAGCCGAATGATCTGCCCCACCTTCAGCTGCTGACCAGCATCCCAGTTTGTTGCGCGCAGTTCCGAGGAATCCACGCCGTAGCGAATGCCGATCGAGGCCCAGCTGTCGCCTGGTTTGACGACATACTGCAGCTCGACCCGAGCGGGCGGAATCTTCCGGGCCTTGATGCGCAGCCGCGAGCCCTTCTTGGCCCGCTCCGCCTTACCCTCGATACCGTTCCACAGCCGAAGCGACTCTGGCTTCACCGCATAGCGATACGCGATCTGGTCGATGGTCTCGCGGCCGACCACGGTGTGAATGATCCAGTCGCGACTGCCTTCGACCCGCTCGATGGTGCCCGGTGGGATGGTGACCGTCGGGACCGTTGGCAACCCACCTTCAGGGATGGGCCCGACCGCTTTGCGCTCGTTCTCGAGGTCTTCGCCGGTCAGGTCGCCACCGTCGGAAGCACCGACCTCGTCTCCCCCGGCGGGTACCTCGGGCGGCTTGGGAAGCTCGGCGAGTGCGTCGCTGTCGGCGTCGCTCGCGGTATCCACCGCGGGCACGTCGAGCGTGACCTCTGGCATGGGCTCGGCGTCTGTATCGCCCTCGCCCGCAGCAACGACAGGGGCATCGGGTTCCGCCTCGGTGAGGACGAGGACGAGTGCCACGATCGTGAACACGCCTGCGCCCAAGCCGACCCACGGCGCGACCGTCCGCAGAAGTCCGCCGTCGCCCTTCTTTGCGGTGGCACTCACCGCGAGCAGTTTAGCAGGCCGCGCCCCTCTCCCGACGGTTCAGAACGCGCCGGTGACCTTTGCGAATGCAATCGAGCTTCCGGCACCGGGCTGGCCGAACTTGGTGTCCGACTCGCCGATCAGGAAGAAGCTGCCCATGTTGAACGTGACGCCTCCCCACGGCGGCACGAGCACGAGCTCGGGGTAGAGCACGTAGGAGCCGTTGTCATCGGGGTCGGTCGGAAAGTCGACCACGCCGAAGGCCCGGAACAACAAGCGCCGGCCGAAGAAGATCAGCTCGGTTCCACCGACAAGGTAGTTGCCAATGTGATCAGCGCCGAACTCGTCGATGAAGCCGCGCAGGTATTGGGCCTGCACATAGATGTGCTTGCCGAACGTGTAGTCGAAGCCCGCGGTGGCCTTGATGTAGGGCCGGTCGTCGATCGCTGGGCCACGAAGGTCCTGGACGGGGTTCTCCACACCATCGTCCGGCGTGACGTCGATCGCGAGCGGAAACTCGATGTACAGGTCCTGCGCCGCCGGGAAAAACAGCGCCCCCTCACCCCAAAGCCCCATGTTGTTCAGGAATGGAAGCTGCGTGGTGAAGTCGAGCCCGAGCACTTGCATGCGCGGGTAGTTGAGGACCACGTCCGAGCGGTAGCAGCACTCGGCTTCATCCGGCGGACCATCGAGCGGGTCCTTGGTCGTGGAGTCGACTCGCAGCGGCGTCGGGATGTCGTGCCGTCCGTTGTAGTAGCTGATCGAAGCATCGACGCCGCCCAGCGACGTGCTAAGCTTGATCGCGCTCTGGCCATCCGAGAAGCGACGCTTGGGCATCCGCACGGTGCCGAAGACGGACGGCACGAGGCTGGGCGTGATGTCGAGCCGCCGCTGCAGCTCGGCGATCTTCTCGACGTCGGACTCCCGCGCGAACGGAACCGGCGACTGCGGGTCCTCGAGTCCGGCAGCGGCCGAGGGAGGCAGCAGCGCGGGGTAGAACAGGGGCACGTAGACGGCCTCGAACCAGAGCTTGTCGTCCAGCGGCGCGTAGTCGACGACCACCATCTGGTTGGCGATCGGCTCGGTGAACAGCGGGCGGTCCTCGAGGTCGTCGGGGTTGATGTTGTTGGTCGGATTGAACCGGTCCGCCGTTCCCCACTGCACGATTTGCCGCCCCACCTTCAGGTCGAGCTTCGGCAGGAGGTCGTTGACCGCGATGTAGGCTGCGTCAGACTCGACGTGAAACGGGGTCAACAGCTGACGGGTCGCAAGGTCGTCCAGCACCTGGGCCTGGGCGACACCGAGAAAGACCGGCTCGACGTTTCCCACGACCTGGATGTGCTCGTTGGGCGTGTAGCGGAACGTGAACTCCAGCCGGTTCTCGTTCCGCGAAAACTGCCGCTCGTCGACGCGCGCGATGTCGTAGTAGACGGAGCTGACGATCCGAACGTTGGTGTCGAGCTTGCTCAGGACCTTCTGCCCGGCCCGCGGCGTTGCGGCCGCGTTCGACGTGGGCGCTGCGTCGGGCTCGACCGTCTCGACGTCTTCGAAGTCGTCGTCGGTCCCGAAGATGTCGTCCATCGACAGCTCGCCCTCGCCATCGGCTTCGGGCTCGGTCGTCACCGCGGGAGGTGAATCGACGGCCTCGGCCGCAGGCTCCTGTTCGGGTGCAGGCTCCCGCGCAGCGTCTGGAGGCGCCGCCGCGCCGTCTGGCTCGGGCGTAGGCGTAGGCGCGGGCGCATCGTCGGTGACCGGCACAGACGACGGATCCGATGCGTCCGCAGAGGGCTGCGACGCGTCGGCATCGGCGGGTGGAGCGTCGACAGCCCCGTCGTCGTCAGCGGGCGCGAGAAGGCGAACCAGGAGAGGGAGGGCGGCTGCTGTGCTCAAAAAACCCCGTCGTTGCTCAGCGGAGCAGCTGACGCCGGGAGAACAGGCCTTCGTCGACCCCTTCGTTCACCCGAACTTCGCGCAACTCGATGACGGTCGTATCGCCCGTCTTCAGGTTGGCCATCGAGACCTTGGTGGGCATCAGCTCACCGCCCACCTTCTTCCATGCTTCACGGGTTTGCGTGCGGATGTGATTGTCCGCCCCGTCGTAGTAGCGAATCTCAGTGACGCCGCCCTTGCTCGCGTCGATCACGACCTCGAGCCGCGCGAACGAGGCTTCGACCCCCGCCTTCGGCTTGAGCTCGAGCGTGGTCTTCTTGCCGTCGCGACCCGACAGTGACGCTTCGTAGAACGGCGAAAGCTGAACCTCGGTCATGTCCTGATAGGTGAACTCACCGCCGAGAAAGCCCTGGTTCATTGCGTGTGCAGCCACGCGGCGGACCTTCTTGAACTCGGGCAGATACACGTACAGCGTGGCCGCGTCCTGCATCAGGATCTTCATGCCGGCGACGTCGCCGGGCGCCGTGAAGTGGATGAACTGCTTTTGCAGCCCCTTCATCTTGGCGTCGAACGCGAGCGTGCGCTTGAGCTTGCCGCTCTTGAAGATCTTCATCTCCGCCGCGTATTGCTGATCGGCGAACGCGTTGGCCCGACGGTCGATCTCGGCGAGGATCTTGTTCGCGTCCACGGCCATCGCGGCCGCCGGCGTGGTCGAGACCGCAGGCACGCTCGCGGACGCGGCGGGCACGGCAACGAGGCTGGAGAGGCAAAGCGCGGCAGCGAACAAGGTTCTCTTCATCGTCAGGCTCCGGGAGTGTAACGGGGGCATCGCCCAGTGGTGGGCGGGTTGTTCGACGCGCCCGCGGCCCAGATATTGAGTGCGACGGGGCACGAAGAGGTCCAAATACAAAAAATCACCGGCATTTTTCACCTCAATGTGATCTGGACCACAGCTGAGATCACCCACGTTTGTAGAGGCGCGGGGTGAACCACACCGCCCCAGCCGCTGCCACGAGCAGCCCAATCGCGAGTCCAACGCCAAACTGACGCAGTGGCGGCATCTGAGAGGCAAGCAACACCAAGAACGCGAGCGCCAGCTGGACCCCCGTGATGAGCACGACGACGCCCAATCCGTCGACCGCGGCTTGCCCATCGCCCCCCTTGGCCCGCGCCCGCACGGCAAGGTGAATCGCAAAGTCGACCCCAGCTCCCAGCGCGATGCAGGAGACCATGCTCGTGCCAATGCTGATCGGGTGGCCGAGCAGCGCCAGCGCTCCCCCCGTGATCGCCAGCGTCCACACCGCGGGCAGCAACGCACGAATGTGTCCGGCCAGCAGCAGGGTCAGTGCGAGCGCACCGATGCTGACGAGCGTGGATGTCCCCAGGCTCGTGCTGACGGAGTCTGCAAACGCCTGGCCGATGACCGGCTGTCCCGTGACGGCAAACGTCACCGGGTAGCGACGCAAAACGTCTTGATTGGAGACGTCGGCGGGCGCGGTCCACTCGGCATCGTCCAACTCCGAGAGCACGGTGAGCAGCGCGCCGCAGGCCCCCGCGGCCTTGGGCGGCGCCGATTCGTCTTCGAACCCCAACTCCGTGGGGTCGGCCTTGGGCGGGGGAGGAGGAGGACCGCGGTCGAGCTTCAGCGTGTCGCAGGCCGCGTCGACGCGGCGGCGCTCCAAGACCTCATCGACCCATTGGCCGAGTTGCTCGGCGGCAAAGCCGATGCCCTCGGGGTCCGTCGCCACCAGCGTCGGAAGGTGACCTCGCAACGCGGTCTTCAAGGCCTCGCCGCGGAGCGTGGCGACCGTTCTCAGCGGCACGGCTTCGTACTCGCTGGCTGGCAGCGGTTCGATGACCTCGTCGGTTCCGAACGCCCGGGTGCGCAGGGCCTTCAGCTCGGCAGCGAGCGCCGGGTCATCGACGTTGACGTCGAGCAGACTCTGCAGCGTGGCATCGTCGATGTCGCGACCGACGAGGGCACCGACGCGGCGGCGAACCTCGGCACGTTGCGCCGCCTGCACCGCGGGAACGGAGGAGACCGCGACACGAACCTCGCCCTCGACGAGCGTCGCCGATGCGTCCTCGACGATGGCCCGAATCCGCTGCGTGACCGCCTGAAACGCCTCGCTGTTCGCCGGCGCAAGCTTGACGTGGACGATGGCGCCGGCCTGGTCGGTCGTCATCAACTGAGCCATCGGCGCTTGGTCGGCGAGGTTGCTGACGACGCGGCGCGCACGCCCCGGGGTGGCCGGGATGCCTGCCCGACCGCCGAAGCCCTCGGTGAGTAGCGCGACCGGCTCCAGCAGCGACCGAACGTCGGCGACCCCCTCGGTCTCGGCGAGGTGTTCGGTGATTCCGCGGATCGCCCGCAGGACGGCGGGCTCTTGGAGGTCGCCTTCGATGGCGATCTGGACGAACTGCGACCCGCCGAAGTGCTCGGCCAAGAACGCGTCGGCACGCGCGGGCTCGCTCTGCGGGTCGAAGACGTTGCGGGTGTCGGGGTCGGCCGACAGCGTTGCCGTTCCCGCAATGCCTGCGGCCGCGAGCAGCCCCAACACCCACAGCGGCGGGAGGCGCTTCAACCCGAACGTTCGGTCCGCGCGCGTCGGAAGCAGGCGCGAGGGCAGGACGGACAACAAGGCGGGAAGCACGAGCAGGGCGAGCAGGAGAAGCAACAGAACCCCCACGCCGGCCACGATGCCGAAGCGCTGCATCGGCACCTGCGGCATCACGATCAGCGCGAAGAAAGCCGTCGCCGTGGTGACGCCCGAGAGGATCACCGGGACCAGCAGCTCCCGAACGGTGGCGCTCGCACGCTCGACCGGAGAACCTGCGTGCCGCTGGTAGCCCGCGATGATGTGCATGCCGAATGCACCTCCGAGCGCGACCATCATCACCGGAGTCGTGCTCGAGACGATGGTCAGCGGCTCTCCGAAACGACCGTGCGCACCAACGACGAGCCCCACACCGAGTGCCGTGACGACGAGGTTCAACCCCGCCCCCCCCACGCTGCCCAGCAGCAGCGCCGAAGCGATGACGAGCACCCCGATCACGGCCGGCGAGAGCTTCTCGATGTCGGCGCGGCTCGACAGGGCCGCGGTGCTCTCGGCGAACGGACCGCCACCAAAGTGCGACTCACCGTCCCACGAGGACTCGACCACGTCACGGATGCCCTGCAGATGCTCCGCCCGTGCCGCGGGGTCATCCGAGGGCAACAGATAGACCAAAAGCACGGCGGCGCTGCCGTCGGTGGAGATGAGGTTGCCGACCGCGTTGCGATTGCCCAGGACGCGCGTGCGAATGTCCTGCGGGTCCTTCGAGCCCTTGGGTACGAGCGGCTCGACAACGAGCGTCTCGCCTTCGACCCGGGCGTCGGGCAGATCGGGGTACGACAGCACCAGCCGCACCCCCGGCAGCTCGGACACGGCGATACCCAGTGTCCGGACCTGCTCTGTCCGGTCTGGCTCGAGCAGGTCGTCGCCACCTGCGCGCAGCCCGACGAGCCCGACTTCGAGCATGCCGAAGCGACCGGCAACCTCGTTGAAGGTCTCGACGGCGGGGTGGTCGGGGGGCAAGAACGCCAGGACGTCGTCGTCGTGTCGCAGCGACGAGACGCCCGGCACGATCCAGGCGCACAGCGCTGCGAATACGAGAAGAATGACCCAGCGCGCCCGAACGATCGGATGCACGCCGGGGGCGTCGGCGTCAGCGTCGGCCACGGACGGTCGCGATCAGCCCCAGACGGGGGTGAGCCAGTTGCGACGGTGCTCGACCCGGCCGTGCACCACGTCTTGGAAGTGCTTTTGGATCTTCGCGGTGATTTCCCCGACCCCGCCATTGCCCAGCGGACGACGATCGACAGACCGAACGGGCGTGACCTGGGCGCCGGTGCCACACAAGAACATCTCGTCCACGACGTAGAGCTCGCTGCGGCCGATCGAGCGCTCCTCGAACTTGAGCCCAAGGTCTTCGGTTGCGAGCTGGATTAACGTGCGTCGCGTGATGCCGTCGAGGTTGTCCTCGGTGCTGGGCGGACTGAACAGCGTGCCGTCGCGTACGATGAAGATGTGTTCGGCGCTGCCTTCGGACACTTTGCCGGCGTCGGTGAGGAAGATGGCCTCGTCGAAGCCGTTGTCGAAGGCCTCGCGGCGCGCGAGCGCGCTGTTGAGGTAGGCGCCCGTGGGCTTGGTCCGCGAGGGGATCGCGTTGTCTCGAACGCGGCGCCACGAGCTGATGCAGACGTCGATCGCGTCCTTGTCGATGTACCGCTTCAGCGGCATCGAGAAGAGGATGAACGAACTCGACTCGATATCGAGCACTGGCGCCAGCTCGTTGCTGTTGTGGATCAGCAGCGGACGCATGTAGACGTCGTGGTGCACTTCATTGCGCCGAAGCAGCTCGAGGTGAAGGTTCGCGATCTCTTGCGCATTGCCGGGTAGACGCAGGTGGAGGATGCGCGCCGACTGCTGCAACCGCTTGACGTGCTCGTCGAGGCGGAAGACGAACACCTCATTCTCGTCGTCGGCCAGGTAGCCTCGCACGCCGCCAAAGCAGCCCATGCCGTAGTTCAACGCGCGACACCGCACGCTGACCGTGGCGTCCGCGTCGTCCAACCATTTGCCGTCCATGTACGTGACCATGCTGTCCTCCGAATCCGAAGTGGGTGTGGTGCGCCGCCCGTCCAAGGCACCCCCTGCTCGATGCGGAGGGGCCGGGAGCGCGCGCGTGGTTTTTGGGGGGCCGCGCCGAAGCGCCGCGGGCGGACTATGCCAAGGATGCCGGCCGCTTGCCAGTGCTGCGATGGCGTGCGAAAGCGGTTGCGCGGTGGGTTCGATGAACCATGGGACGCCTCAGGGCACGTGTTAGGTTCCCGCCGTGACGAACCCCGCGCCCGCATGCCCGCACGGCCCGACGTTGCGTGACCGCCCTGCGTTCGGGGCGTCGAGGCGGGCGTGCGGCTGCGCCGCAGCGGTAGGGTGACGATGTTTTGGGTGGCGCTCGGACCGATCGCGGTCACGACCAGCGTCCTGATCAGGGCCCGCCGCGAGGAGCATCACGGAGACCGGCTCGAGCAGTGGACCTTGAGCGTGGTGCTCGCGATGACCTTCGTGGGGATGGCTGGGGTCCTGCTCGGCTTGTTTTCGCTACTCGATCCCGTCGCCCTCACCCTGGCCTGCTTCAGTCTCGCCGCGATGCTGTGGCCGTGGCGCGCCGACGACGGCGCGGTTCGCCCCGCTCCCCGCTGGGGCCGCGTGTGGATTCCGCTCGCGATCGGGCTCCTCGCGGTCGGGCTGCGCCTGCCGGCCGCCGATTACGCGCTCGCCGGTCGTGATCAGGGCACGTACACGCTTCGGGCGCAGCACGCGATCCGCACGCACGGGTTCGAGCATCGCGACGACGTGCTCGCGCAGGCGAGCGCCGAATATCGAACCCGCCCCGGACCCGGTGACCTGCTCGGGCTCTACCCCAAGCGCTCGGAGCGGTGGCGCGAGGACACCTACGAAGGCGCGTACCGCCCCGGCTGGTACCTCGTCGATCGAGACCACGGGCGCGTCGTACCGCAGTTCTTCCACCTGCATCCGACGTGGATGGCAATCGCCGGGATGATCGCGGGACCCCCCGCGGTGCACGGCGTGATCGTGTTCGAGGCGCTGCTCTTGGTGCTGGTGATCTACTTCGTGGCCCGCCGTTTGTTCGGCTCGTCGGGATGGGCCGCACTTGCAGCCTTGGTCATCGCCGCCAACCCGCTAGCGATCTGGGTGCATCGCACAGCCCTCTCCGAAACGCCGACCAGCTTGCTCTTGTGGGCGGCCGTGCTCTCGATCGTGCGATGCCCCGACCACGACGCGCGCGGCCTCGACCGCGGCGCGCTGCTGCTCGGCGCAACGGCGTGGGTCCGCGGCAACGCGTGGTTGACCGCGCCCCTGCTTCTGGGCGTGTTGTGGCTGCTGCCCGGACACGCACCGCAGCGTCGCCGCCCCGTATTCGTCTACCTCACCGTTCTGGTGGGTTCGGTATTCGCCCACGCCGCCTCGACCTTCCCGTATCTGGCGGACGAGCTGAACAAGCAGCTGCACGTGACGTGGCTACGCACGCCGTGGACGCTCGTCGTCGGCGTGGTGTGTCTCGTGGTCGTGTGGTCCAGCGTCGACGCGCTGGCGTTCGACCGACGCGACGATGGGCCGCGCCGCGCGTGGACGCGACGTACCACGCCGCTGATGGTCGCCGCAGTCGCGCTGGGGGCGGTCATCCTGTACGGCGCGTTGTCTTCGATGTCGGGCGCACGTACGCATGCGCGGCTGGACCCCGCGTGGGCACTCTTCGGGCCCGTCCTCGTCTTGGGGGCCCTGCTCGCGCTGCCCGGCGCCGCAGTCCGGGCCCAGCTCACCCGTGCGCGCGACGTCTGGCTGACGGCGATCTGCGCCACGCTGGCGGCGACCGTGCTGCTGTATGCGCAGCGGAACCTGCCGCGCGCGGGCCTCTTCTACTACGGGCGATACCTCGCGCCCGAACTGCTGCCGATGGCGACGCTGCTTTGCGTCGCATCCCTCGCAGCGATCACACGTCGACTTCGCGGATGGGCGCGACCGACCTTCGTGGTGGTCAGCGTCGCGGGCCTTGCCTGGACGGTGGCCGGTCCGCTCGTGCGCACGCCAACCGCGCGGCTGCGTGAATTCGAGGGCGCGGACCGCCTCGTCGACGAAATCGCCGCAGC
This sequence comes from uncultured Nannocystaceae bacterium, assembly GCA_964432695.1. GTDB lineage: Bacteria > Myxococcota_A > Polyangia > Nannocystales > Nannocystaceae > CAJXVA01. Next base: position 2,268 of record CAYSPB010000204.1, on the reverse strand, counting down.
CCTCGAGCCCGGTGCCATCGTCATCGCCGGCGGCGAGGGTTGGCATCACGGACACACCTACAACCAGGTCGGAGGTGCACTCGCGATGAAGCACGGCGTCGACGTCGTGCCCTACTACGGGCGCGAAGCGCTGTACGCCACCGCGATGGAACTGCTGCACGCCGGACCAAGCGCGCGTGCAGAGGCACCTCCGCCGGTGTACCTGCTGGTCGGCGAAGCAACGCATCACATGCGGCCCGAGCCCGGGCAACCCCCACGCGCCGCGTTCGACGGTCGCCTGCCGCCCCCGCTGACCGCCGAGTCCGCGACGGCCTTCGAGCTGTTCACCGACCGACTCACCCCGGTGGAACGCACCATGCCCGGACGGGTGACCCGCGACGAGCTGCGCATGGTCTTGGTTCGGCTCGCCATCGACCCGGCCGCGGACGTCCGCACGTTTGCAATGACCGGACCCACGCCGGCGCTTCGCGTCTCCGGTCGAGGCACCCCGAGCGAGCACGGAGTCTGCCTAGACAAGGACGCGCCGGTGACCGTCACCCTTCCGCCCGACCTAGGCCCCGGTTCGCTGGTCGTGGTGATGACACCAGGCACCGACGGCGCGAACGCCAAGCGCGTGCTGAAGGTGGACGACCGTGTCCTGCCCCTTCAGCGGGTCCGAGCCGCGACACGCCCGCGCGACACGCTCGGCCCCTTCGTCCTCCCCACGGCGAGCACGGTGACGGTCCGCGGTGCCGCCCGCGGCCGACTCAAGGCGCCCTGCCCGTTTGGTGGCGTGGCGCGGATTCAGTGGCTCGGGCCCGACGAGCCCACCCCCATCGACCGGGTCGAAGCACGCACCCTCGGCCCTGCGATGGATCTCGGGCACGCCATCGAGCCCACGGTTTGGGTCGCGGGCGCAGGCCTGTCGCGCTACCGGCCCACGATCGAGCCGGCGATCGACGTGGTCGGACTGAGTCTCGTGCTGCGCGCAGAGACTCCGCTGGTCTTCGGTCGCGAGACGGTCGCCGCCCCCGGCCCGCTGGACGCCGTTCTCACCCTCACGCACGCCGAGGTCTCTGCCGACACGCGGATCGAGCTGCGCATGGACGGGGACCTCGTTGCCACGATCGATCCGCCCGAAACGAGACGAGGCACCTGGCAATCCCCCCGGACCACGCTCACGCCGAATGCAGACGCGGTCCAGTGGTCCCTTCGGTTGGTGGGCGCCGGTCCCGACGACGTCGTCCACGTACGAGACTTGGGGCTCTTCGGGACCACGACGACCGTCCCCAGCCGCGTGGTCCCGCGCGAGGCTACTTCACTTCCGCCATCGTGACGGCGAGCTTCATCTCCATGCTCTGCGACTGGGTCTCGCCGGCGATGTCGATGTTCATGTCCATGGCGACGTCGACGGTCATCTCCGAGGCAATTGGCATGACCTGCCCGAGGTCGAGCGTCAGCGTTCCTTCGCCGCCGCCGGCGTAGTTGTCGATCGTGGCGGTCACGCCCGCCATGCCGGGCGGCGAGAAGCTCTTGTCGAGCAGCTCCTGCTCGACCTTGGTGGAGAGCTTGACGACGTCTCCGCTGCGCTCGAGCACCGCGTAGGTGACGAACTGCTTGAGCTTCATGCCGTTTTGGTCGAGCGTAGATTCGGCTTTCCACGAGCCGCCCACGCCGACCGCGTCCTGCGGCAGCGGCACTTGCATCTGGGCCACGCTCTGCTGCAGCTGATTGACCATCTGCTGCATCGGCGCCGGCAGGGACTGCGGTACGTCGACCGAACCGCCCTTGAGCGCACCGCGGTTGTCGAGCGCGAGCGAGCCCCGGAACGCCTCGAAGCCCTCGAGCATGGTCTTCATCTGCTGGACCATCATCGGGTTGCCGCCTTTGGAGTCGTCGACGCGCATCGACTCGTAGGCAAACGTTGCGTTGATGACGTCTCCTTCGACCCCATCGACCGTGGTTGCAATGACCGCCACGACGGGAGGCGCCTCGACGGCCGGCGCCTCGGCACCGGCCATCTTCATCTTCACGGTGGTCGCCATCGTCATCGACAGCCGCTCGGTGCTGCCTTTTTCGGGCGCCAAGCGGAGCAGTTGCGGGTCCGTTCCGGCGCCGATGAGCGTGACCGTCGGAGGGGTCGCGGGATCGATGTCGACCGTCTTGGATTCGACATTGGCCGGTGGCTCGGCCGTCGGCGCGTCCGCCTTGCTCGGAGCTTCCGCCTTGCCCGGCACGGCCGCGGCAGGGGTGTCCGCAGCCTTGTCTGCGGGCGCCGCGTCCGAGTGC
>CAYSPB010000203.1:0-12986 GCA_964432695.1 uncultured Nannocystaceae bacterium | reverse complement strand
CCGCTATTGATGAGTGGGGTCTGTACCGGGACCCTGAGGCAACAGCCGAAAAAACTCGAAGGGGAAGAGACTCTCGTCCCTCCCCCTTCGTAAGAGCCCGGCCTCACCACCGAGCTCGATGACCGATAGTCCGGCGCACCGAATGAAGGAGCGGTGCACCACCAAGGACTATCGGTCTTTTTCGGCGAGCATGCCGATCATGTCGACGCAGCGCGTGGAGTAGCCCCACTCGTTGTCGTACCAGCTGACGATCTTGAAAAACTGATCGTTGAGCTGGATGGCCGCGGTCGCGTCGTAGATGCTGCTGTGCGGGTCCGAGATGAAGTCGGACGACACGATGGGCTCCTCGGTGTAGCCGAGGACGCCGGACATCGGACCTTCGGAGGCGGCCTTCATCGCCGCGTTGATCTCGGCGAGGCTGGTTTTCTTGTCGGTGCGGAAGGTGAGGTCGACCACCGAGACGTCCGCGGTCGGCACGCGGAACGCCATGCCGGTGAGCTTGCCCTGCAGCTCGGGGATGCACAGGCCAACGGCCTTTGCAGCTCCGGTGCTCGCAGGGATGATGTTGGTGTAGGCGTTCCGTCCGCCGCGGAAGTCCTTCTTGGTGGGACCGTCCTGCGTGGGCTGTGTCGCGGTGGCCGCGTGCACGGTCGTCATCAGACCTTCGGCGAGACCGAAGCTGTCGTTGATGACTTTGGCGATCGGCGCCAGGCAGTTGGTCGTGCACGAAGCGTTCGACAGAACCGTGTGCGCCGACGGGTCGTACTTCTCGTGGTTGACCTTGTACGCGAACGTCGGCACCTCGTCGGGCGTCTTCGTGGGCGCCGAGATCAGCACACGCTTGCAGCCCGCTTGCACGTGCTTCTGCGCGTCGTCGAACTTCGTGAACAAGCCGGTCGACTCGAGCACGTAGTCGACGCCGAGGTCCTTCCAAGGGAGCGCAGCCGGGTCGCGCTCGCTGAGGCACTTGGTGTTCTTGCCATCGACGGCGAACCCGTCGTCGGTGAGCTCGACCGACTTGCTGAAGCGACCGTGCGTCGAGTCGTACTTGAGCAGGTAGGCGAGGTTGGGGGCGGCCACGAGGTCGTTCACCGCGACGACCTCGATGTCACCGCGCATGGCGGCGATGCGATAGACGAGACGACCGATGCGTCCGAACCCGTTGATGGCGATTTTGGTGGTCATGCAGCTGCCTTCCGTTTTGGGGGGGTGGCGGGTTCGTACACCCGTGCGCAAAGGCGATCAAACCTCCGGCCGTGAGGCCTCGGTCGCGGATCGAAACGGTCCGCTTTGCGTTGCGCGTTTACCGGGTGCGTGAGATCTCACCGACGGTGATTCGCTAACCGATCCAAACTACTGGATTACCGCCAGGCACGACGGAACGGCCAGCAAACGTGGATCGGCCATGGTACGAAATTCATCGATGCCATTGGACTCGGCTCCACTCTCCGGCACCGTCTACATCCCCGATACATCGTCGCTCGTCGAGAATCCCGACTCGCTCGACCGCCTTCTCGCCGATGGCAACGTCGTGGTGCTGCTGCACCAAGTCATCGAAGAGCTCGGCCGTCTCCAGGCGAGCCGGAACAAGTCCGATGGCGTGCGTGCCGCTGCGCGCACGGTCATGCGCAAGATCCTGACGTACCGGAGCGACGGTCGGATTTCCCATGATCTCGGAGAGCTTCTTTCCGGTGGTGCGAGCCCGAAAACCGCGCCAGACGGGAAAAAGGGCACGCTGGCCTGGGAGCCCGAGGGGGACACGATGGCCCCATACGACGCGACCACGGGGGACAACCTGATCGTTGCAGGGGCGCGCCGGGTTCAGGAAATCGCCGAGCGCTGTGCCCCCGGCAAGTACTCGGTCAACGTCGTCTCCGAGGACAGCAACGTCTTGCTCAAGTGCGACGCCGTCGGCCTACGAGGCGAGGCGCTGCGCTACGGCAAGCTCGAGCTCAGCAGCCCCAAAGAGGTCTACAAGGGCTACGTCAAAGCCGAGGTCGAGGCCGAAGTGCTGCAGGCGTTTCTCGACAGCGGCGACCCGCACGAGCGCTCCATCTCGTTCGACGCCCTGCCCTCAAAACTGACCGACCGTCTGATGTGGAACACCGGCGTCATCCTGACGGCAGGGGACACCGAAATCATCATGCGTACGGACCTCAGCGCCCGACAACTCCAAGACCTTCGTTTCGCGTTGTACTGGGACCGCAAGCGCCTCACCTACTGCCCTCGGCCGATCCTCGGCATGACGCCCCGAGACCCGCTGCAGTGCTTTGCGATGGAGTTCATGCTCGATCCGGCAGTCCAGCTGGTCGTGCTCGATGGCCCCGCCGGTTCGGGCAAGACTCGACTGATGGTCGCCGCAGCGCTGTACCAGCTTCTCGGACAACCCACCGCGATGCGGTTCTCTCGAGGCTCACAACTGCAGCACACCAACCGCTTCGAGAACGGGATGTTCCTGCTGCGCCCCGAGCACCCCTCGAGCAACTACGAACTGGGTTACCTGCCCGGAGACTTCAACGAGAAGGTCTCCCCGTGGCTCGAGCCGTTCATGCAGCACATGCGGGCACTCAGCTCGATCAACGACCACGACTTCATGGCCGAGCTCGAGCACCGCAACATGATGCACATGCTCTCCACCTCGCTGCTGCGCGGCCTCGACATCGAAAGCTCGATCGTGCTGGTGGACGAGCTGCAAAACGGCGACCGCCACCTCGCGAAGACCCTGATGAGCCGCTTCTGCGAGACTTCGAAAGTCGTGCTGGTGGGCTGCCTCGATCCGGTGCAGATCGACAACCCTTACGTGGACTGGCGCTCCAACGCGCTCACGCGCGTCAAGCAGACGTACAAGGGCTTCGGCTCGGTCGTTGCGCAGATCAGCCTCGAGAACAACTATCGCGGGCCGATCTCGAAAAAAGCGGACGAGCTGTAGCCGGGCGGCGCCCCCGTACGTAGCGCCGTCGCAGGGCATGCGCGTTCGGCAGAGAGCGCGCGCACGAACGGGCCGGCGGGGCGATCTGCTACAGTCTTCGACGGGACCTTTGAGGTGGACGGCGAGGTGCTGCCACAGACTGAGCCGGGGCAGCGCCCGGCGACACCGATTCCGCGGATGCACGCGGTCACGCTTTGCTGCGCCGAGAGCGTGGCGACGGTCGTGTCCGAAGTTGCCCACTCCCTCGAAGGGCTCGGCTTCCGCACCGGGATCGTCACGGGCTCGGACGCTCGCGCTGCGCTGATGGAGCGCGAGCGCAGTCACGACGGTCCCATGATCTACGTCGTCTGCGTCCAGGGCACGCTCAAGGACACGGTGCTAGGGCCCCTCCGCCAAGCACTCGCCACCCACGGCGGACCAAACGAACACCTCTTCGTCGCGGTGCTCGATCTCAGCCTGCCGCTGTCGATGGTGGGCCAAGTGCGCCGCTTTGCCGAAGCGCTGGAGCGCATGCCCGGCGACGACCGGCGCGACCCGCTGCACGAGAGACGGCAGTGGCGTGAGCACTCGGGCAACCATCTGCTCGACGAGTCCGATACCCGGGCTTACCGTGCCGTCGCGCGGGCCGAGAGCGCGCCGCGCACGGCGTCGTCGACGGGCGCGCGCCCAATCGTCACCAGCCGCAAGCCGGCTCGCATCGAACCGACCCGAAAGTACCGCGCCGTCACTGGACCCGTCCCGACCGTGCGCGACGAGTCCGGACCGCGCGGCGGAGCCAACCGCGTGCAGACCGTGCCCCCGAGGACGATGCGCCGACGGATTCACGTGCCGGGTCTGGAGACGCGCACCGTCATCGAAGACGGGGACGTCCAACCCGTGGCGCGGTTCGGAGCGAACATCGCCGACGCTCCGGAACGCTCGGGACTGTGGGTGTTCGGGTTGGTCGTCCTGGTCGTCGCTGCGGCCGGGGTCGCCAGCTACGCCCTCGGGGTCCTCGACGGAGTCCTTCCCGACGGATACCGCGCGGGCCCAACCGCCGCGTCGGGGGCCGAAGTCGCGTCGGCCTCGTCCGCCAAGGCCCAGGCAAACGAGCAGCCCGTGCTCGCCCGTGGCCACGAAGCGAAGCCCGCACTCGACCCTCCTGCCGAGCCGGCTTCGGAAGCCGAGACGCAGCCGGATTCGGCACCGGAGCCAAAGCCGGAACCAGAGCCCGCCGAAGAAAGAGGGACCGAGCCCGAGCCCGAGCCCGCTCCCGAGCCGGACGCGCCCGCGGAGCCCGAGCCTGCTGCGCAGGCTGAGCCTGAAGCCCCAACCAAGCCCGAGCCCGAGCCGAAGCCCGCGCCGCCGCCCGAGCCGGAACCCGCGCCACCGGTTCCCACGGCGACCGCGCTCGAAGAACCGGCGGCCCCGGCCGTCGAGGCTGCCCTCGCCGATGCCATCGAGCGCCGCGTGGTGAAGGTCTCGAACACGTACTACGTCGCGCGGCCCAAGCCCTCCCGCGCGCGCTGGGACGGGGCGCGAAAGCTGTGCCGCGACTTGGCCGTCGACTCGGTCGACGACTGGCGCCTGCCCTTCCGACGCGAGCTCCAGCTCCTGGGCGCGATCGGCATGCTCACGAAGGACTCGTACTGGTCGCGAACCGTCGATACCGACGATTCGGACTACGCGGTCGTGTACGAGCGAGGCGCTCGTCGCCTCACTTCGTGGGAAAAGACCGAGACCGCCGAGGTGGTCTGCGTCCGCAAGCGCAACTGATTCGCCTTTACTCGCGCTCTTCGTCGGCAGCGTTGCCGCCGCGCAGCCGCGACCAAACGCGGGCCAGCACGGGCGTCAACGCGAACGTCGCGATCGCACGGATCGGCTTGGTCAGCTGGGTCGCGACGTAGGCTCCCGCAACGACGCCCCCGGTCTCGGCTGCGCCGCCGTCAGCAGATACGTTGGCCGCCTCCCGTCCCACATCGAGGCCGAACTGAATCGCGAGGATGAAGCCACCCCACGTCAGGAAGAAAATGCCGAACCAGGTGACGAACGCGATTGGCCCGTACTCCTGCACGAAGCCCATGAACTTGTCCTTGAAGGACGGCTTCTCGCCGGCGTCGCCCGCGGGAGCATCGGACGCGGGCTGGTCGCTGTCGGTCTTCGGCGCGTCGCTCATCGGGCCACCACGCTCTTGAGCTTGGCCGTCAGCAGGTCGAGCGCAACCTCGTTCTGCCCCCCCTCGGGCACGATGATGTCGGCCCACCGCTTCGAGGGTTCCACGAACTGCAGCGTCATCGGCCGCACGGTGGCGTAATACTGCTGACGGATCTGCTCGAAGGTCCGGCCGCGCTTCTCGATGTCGCGGCGTATCCGCCGAAACACACGCAGGTCGGCGTCGGTGTCGACGAACACCTTGATGTCGAACAACTCCCGCAGCGTGCGGTCGGCGAGGACCAAGATGCCCTCGACCAGCATGACCGGAGCGGGCTTCACCAGCGTGGTCTCCTCGCCCCGTCGGTGCGTCGTGAAGTCGTACTTGGGCGCGCCCACGGCCTCGCCGGCGCGCAGCTTCATGATGTGCTCGACCAGAAGCTCGGTCTCCAGCGAGTCCGGGTGGTCGAAGTTGAGGTCGCAACGCTGTTCGTACGTGAGCTCGGGGCGGTCTCGGTAGTACCAGTCGTGCTGAAGCACGCCGACGTGCCCAGCGACGGACTCGGCTAGACGACGGGCAACGGTGGTCTTTCCCGAACCAGTCGCACCTGCGACGCCGACGACGAGCGTTTTCATGAGGGGCCCCATATCACAGGGTCTGCGGCACGGTCAGCTCGGTCGAGGCTCGCTTCACCCCCGCACCGTCCACCGCTAAGCTCACGCGTCTGATGGGGTTGCTGTTCCATTTCCTGCGGCGTGTCCGCAGACAGGTCCAAACCCGGCTCGAGCTGAAGGTCGTCGGCTTCGTCGCGCTGTTCTGGACGTTCGGCAGCGTCGGGTTCTATCTCTTCGAGTCCCCGCACAACCCCGATCTCACGCTCGCCGACTCTCTGTGGTGGAGCGTCGTCACGATGACGACGGTCGGGTACGGCGACTACGCACCGGTGACCATGGGCGGGCGATTCTTAATCGCGTTTCCGGCCATGATCGCCGGCGGCGGCGTACTCGCCTACGGGCTCTCGGTCATCACCACGTACCTCATTGAAGAGAAGACCAAGGAACTGCGCGGCATGAACGACTACAACTTTCGCCGGCACATCGTGCTCATCAACTACCCCGGTGAGGCCAAGGTCGTGGAGATGGTCGACGAGCTTCGCCACGACGCGCACCTCGACGACCGCGAGTTCGTGCTGCTGACCGACCAGCTCGAGGAGCTGCCCGAAACGCTCGCGCGCCTGCACGTTCACTTCGTGAAGGGCTCCCCGATCAATGAAGAAGCCCTCGACCGTGCTGGCCTCGCCGAGGCCGCAGACGTCATCCTGTTCGCGCGCTCCGAGCGCGACGAAAACAGCGACTCCTTCAACCTCGGGGTGCTCGTAGCGCTGCAGTCGATCAACACCGAGCTGACGATCGTGGTCGAGTGCGTCTCACCACTGCACAAGGACCTGATGCTCAAGGCAGGCGCCTCGACGGCGATTTGCGTGACCGAGCTGACGACGCAGCTGCTGGCCCAGGCCCGCGAAGGCCTTCAAATTCAGCAGCTCTTCAACGACCTGGCTTCGAACCGCACGCCGCAGCAGGTCGACGCGGTCCCACTGGAGGTCACAGGCGGTGGAACGCTTCGCTTCTCGGACCTCGCCGGCGAGCTCGCCAACGAGAACGTCATGCTGATCGGGCTGCGGCGCGGCGGGGAGCAGAACATCAACCCCGGCGCCGACTTTGCCCTTCAAGACGGCGACGATTTGTTCGTGATCTCGGCAACGCGGCCCCGCGCCATCCGGCGCACGGCAACGGCCTGAGCCTCACGCGGGCGCGGCGACGGCACCCGGATCGAGCATCCGGGCAAGCGCCTTGTAGGCGCGGTGTGCCCGAACCCTCAGGGCGCCGGGGCGCACGCCGAGACGGTCCGCAATGTCCGCCATCGGCATGCCGCGAAGCTTGTGCATCTTCACGACCTCACGCTGGCTCGGCGGAAGCTGGTCGATGGCCGCGCGCACCCGTGCAACTTGGGCCTCTTCGCGCTCGCGCTCGATCTGAACCGCTTCGGAGTCCGGCGTCTCGGCAGGCACACCCATGCCCTCGACTTCGCCGCGGGCCTCGAGCGTGGCGTGCCGACGATCGCGGCGGTACTGGTGACGCATCGAGTCCAGGGCGACATTGCGTGCGATGGCGAGGAACCAGCCCTCGACCGCGCGGTCGGCCGCACCCGGATCGGCTTGGTAGCGCGCGCGAGCCTGGTGCGCGCGCATGAAGGTTTGCTGGACCAGGTCTTCGACGAGCGCTTCGTCGCGCACCATCCGGGACAACCGGGAGCGGACGCGGGGTTGAAGCGCCGCGTGCAACTTCATGAAGGCACGCTGATCCCCGTCGATGTAGCGCTCCATCAACGCCTGCAAGCCGCGTCGCCGACTGCGGTCGCCATGCTGGGGCTGGAGTTCGCGTTGCGCGCTTTCGACTGCTACCTGTTCCATCGCCTCTGCCTCGTCTTGCTGGGAGCTTGGGTCTGGTTCGCCGTTTGACAAGTTGACCAGTCGGTAAAGTTTCAAAAAAAGAAAAAAAGACCGTCTACGAGGCCTTGGAAGACGCAATGGCACCTTCGAGAATGGCCTCGGCCCCCTGACCGAGGCGGGCGAACACGCTCGGATCGTTGGTGGCCTTGGCGAGCAGAATGGAGCCTTCGAGCAGCGCGATCAGGCTTTCCGCCACGACGCGCGGCTCCTCCATGTGGAACTCGCCAGCCGCAATGCCTGCTTGCAGCACGCTTTCGACCCCGGCGCGCCATTGCGTGAACACCTCGCGCAGCTTCGCTTGGATGGCGGGCTCTCGATGGGCCATCTCGAGGGCGAGATTGCCGATGGGGCAGCCTCGAATCTCCCCAGACTTGGCCGCGCATGCGCTCATGCCCTTGGACGCCTGATCGAACATGGCCGAGAGCTTGTCCCGCGCCGTTCCGTCCGACTGCATCATCGACTTCACCGCCGCGCGCTGGTTGGCTGCAAAGTGCTCGAGCGTCTCGAGGACCAGCTCCAGCTTGCTGGGGAAGAAGTGATAGAAGCTGCCCTTTTTTAGACCGGCTTCGTTGCAAATGTCCGAGACGCTCACCGACGCGTAGCCGCGCTGATGAATCAGCTCGACCGCTGCGCTCAGGATGCGATCCCGTGCGTCACTCACGCGGCCCATGCGGACCTCCGTCTGTGCGTGCGAACTCCATACTAGACTGACTGGTCAACTATACGTCACCGGGCCAACAACGCTACACCCCGCCTGCGTTCTTTGCGCGAATTGCGACCAAGCAGTCGCGCTTCCGTCAGCTACCTTGAGGTCGTCGTGCTCGGCAAGCTCTTTCTCCTCTTCACGGTCGTCCCGGCCCTCGAGCTGTACCTGCTGATTCAGCTCGGCGGCGCTTTAGGCGCCGTCCCGACCATGGGGATCGTGCTGACCACTGGATTCCTCGGCGCGTCGCTCGCCAAGCGCGAAGGCAGCCGCGTGTTCGGCGAATGGCAGGGCGCGCTTCAGCGCGCCGAGATGCCGAAGGAAGGTCTCGTCTCCAGCCTGCTGGTGCTCGTCGGCGGCGTGTTGCTGGTGACGCCTGGCGTGCTCACCGATGCGTTCGGCATTGCGATGCTCATTCCGCCCTCGCGCCGGGTCGTCGCGCGCATGCTGCAGCGCTACGTCGAGAAGCGATTCGAGCTCCAGCCGATGACACCCGCCGGCTTCGTCGGTGCCGCCGCCAGTCGAGCATGGTCGGAACCTGGGGCGTCCGCCGACGTGATCGATGTCGAAGCCGAAGAGAAGCCCGCCGCGTCGGACTGAGGTCAAGACCGTGGCTTGCGACGGGGGCCCTTGCGGCGACGCGAAGGCTTGCGGCCGTCGCCATCGGCCTTTGGCCGCGGTGGCAACCCGGTGTGTTGCGTGTATGCGCGCCCGGGTCGAGGCGTGTTGCCCTTGGCCTTGGCCTTGGGACCACGCGCGGGCGGCTGGTGGCGAGGAATGAGCGCGCCGGGACCATTGCCAATCAGGTCGGCCCGGCCCATGCGCTGCAGCTCGGCGCGCAGCATCGGCCAGTTCTCCGGGTCGTGGTAGCGCAAGAGGGCTTTGTGAAGCCGGCGCACCTTGAGCCCCTTGGGCACGAACAGGTCGCCCCCCTCGCGCTTGACCCCGCGCAGCAGGTCCTTTTCACTGCGATACATCGCGGTCGCGCTGGCCATCGGTGAGGGCAAGAACGTCTGCACCTGGTCGGCTTCGAACCCGTTCTTCTTCAGCCACAGCGCCAGCTCGACCATGTCTTCGGTGCGCGTGCCTGGATGGGCCGCGATGAAGTACGGGATGAGGTACTGCTTCTTGCCGGCCCGCTTCGAAGCGCGGTCGAACATCTTCTTGAACCGGTCGTAGGTACCGATGCCCGGCTTCATCATTGCCGACAGCGGGCCTTCGGCGACGTGCTCGGGCGCGATCTTGAGATAGCCGCCTACGTGGTGCTCGACGAGTTCCTGCACGTACTCAGGCGACTCGACCGCGAGGTCGTAGCGAACGCCGGAGGCGATCATCACCCGCTTGATGCCGGGCAGCGCCCGCGCCTTGCGGTACAGCGAGATGAGCGGCGCGTGGTTGGTATCGAGGTTCTTGCAGACGCTCGGGTACACGCACGAGGGCTTGCGACACGCCGCCTCGATCGCCTTCGACTTGCACGAGAGGCGATACATGTTCGCCGTGGGCCCGCCGAGGTCGGAGATGGTGCCCGTGAAGCCCGGGGTCATGTCCCGCACGCGCTCCACCTCGCGAATGATCGAGTCCTCGGATCGACTCTGAATGACGCGGCCTTCGTGCTCGGTGATCGAGCAGAACGAACAGCCTCCGAAGCAGCCCCGCTGAATCGTCACCGAGAAGCGGATCATCTCGTAGGCGGGGATCTTCGCGCCGCCGTACTTGGGGTGCGGGACCCGAGTGAACGGCAGCTCGTACAACGCGTCCATCTCCTCGGTGCGCAGCGGAATGGGCGGTGGATTGAGCCACAGGTCGCGATCGCCGTGAGACTGCACCAGCGCCCTCGCGTTGCCCGGGTTGGCCTCGAGGTGAAGCACGCGCGACGCGTGAGCATAGAGCACCGGGTCGTCGCGCACGGCTTCGAAGGACGGCAGACGTACGGCCGTCTGGGCGCGATCGTGCTTGGCCGCCGCGATGTTCGAGCGACGCCGAAGGCCGACCAGGCCCGAAGAGGGCGCCCCCTTCGTCTCGGTCTCCGCGTACGGGTTCGGGCGCGGGCCGATCGGACCGGGCGCGTCGATGGTGGTCGAGTCGATCTCGGCCCAGCCGTCGGGGAGGCCGCGCCGCATATAGGCCGTGCCGCGAACGTCGCGAATCGTGTCGATCGACTCTCCGTCGGCCAGGCGTCGTGCGACCTCGACCAGCGCCCGCTCGGCGTTACCGAACAGCAGGATGTCGGCCTTGGCGTCGAGCAGCACCGAGCGCCGAACCTTGTCGGACCAATAGTCGTAGTGTGCGATCCGGCGCAGGCTTGCCTCGATGCCGCCGAGCACCAGCGGCACGTCCTTGTAGGCCTGGCGGCAGCGCTGTGCGTAGACCAGCGTGCAGCGGTCCGGCCGCAGCCCGCCCTCGCCGTCGGGCGAGTAGGCATCGTCTCGACGGATCTTCCGGTCCGAGGTGTACCGGTTGACCATCGAATCCATGTTGCCGCCGGTCACGCCCCAGAACAGGCGGGGTCGACCGAGCGCGGTGAAGTCGGTGGTGTCGTCCCAGCGCGGCTGCGCGATGATGCCGACGCGGAACCCCTGCGCCTCGAGCAGGCGGCCGACGATCGCCATGCCGAAGCTGGGATGGTCCACATAGGCATCGCCTGTCACGATGATGACGTCGCACGCATCCCAGCCCAGCGCTTCCATTTCGGCGCGGGACGTGGGCAGCACGGGCGCGGCATGGCCACGGCTGCGCGCTGCGAAGATGCTCTGGAGGGTCGTCACGGCCCCCTTCTATACACCTGCGCGCCGGTGAGAGCCCGCAACCGGGGCAAACGCGCGTAAAGCCTGTCCGCAGCCCGCCGAACGTGAAGAAGAGCAGAGCGGCGCGGACTCCACCGGGCTCGCGGAGACCGGTATCCTGCGCCCGTGCCCCGCCAGACCTCGCGACGCGCCGGTTGGGTTGGCCAGCTCGAATTCGTGCTCGGCCACATGATCACCCGAGTCACCCTCAGCCTGGTCATCATCCTCAGTCTCGTCCCGCACGACTGGATGCACACCAACGACGAGGTGTTCCTGCTCGTCTTCGTGCCCGAGTTCATCGCGCGACTCATCCTCGCGTTCCGCAGCGAGCGGGTCGACGGGCGAGATGATCCAACCGCCACGGGCTGGACGATTCCCCGCCGCACCGACGTCTTCTTGCTGCTGGTCGACTTCGTCGCGCTGCTGTCGTTCCTGCCCTGGGCCGAGCGCACGACCCGATGGCTGCGGCTGTTCCGCCTGACGCGAACGGTGATGCTCGTGCGCTACTGGGGACCGCTGGCAACCGACGTGTGGACGGTGATTCGCCGACGCGAGCGAACTCGCCAGCTCACCTTGATGTTCGCCACCGTCGGCATCATGGCGTTTGCAGGCACGGTGCTGCTCAACCACGCCACCGACTCGGTCGGCGACGACTTCGACGGCGACGGCAACGTCGGTGACCCGCACGACCACGTGTTTTGGGTGCGGATGTACTGGGCGATCCGGCAGATTGGCGACCCGGGCAACATGCTCGCCAGTCCACACGACACGGGCACGCTGATCGTCAGCATCGGTCTGACGTTCTTCGGCCTCTTTCTCGTCAGCTTCCTCATCGGCGTGGGGACCGACGCGGTGACGGAGGTCGTGGAACTCGGTCGGCTCCGCTCAGCGGGACTCAAGGGGCACACCGTCCTGCTCAACCTCACCACCCCGACGCGGGCACTTCTCGACGAAGTCGTCGGGGAGTACCAGAAGCTCGTGCCCACCGGCGCGCGCCTGTTCAGCCCGCGGGGGATTCGAGAGTTCCGCAAGCGAGCCAAGCAGCAGCGCGAGTTCGTGGTGGTAGGGCGCGACGCCGACCCGCCCGACTTCCTGCGTGAGCCCGAGTTCGCGAGGATCCTCTATCGCGAAAACTCCGACGTCGACGACGAGGCCTTCTTGACCCGAGCCGACGTGCCGCTCGCGCGTCGCGTCGTGCTGCTGGCCGACACCGAGAGCGACGCGCCCGACGACGAGACGGTCCGGACGCTGATCACGATCGTCGAGCGGCTCCGCGAGGTGATCGACAACGATGAGCAGGCGCGCACGAATCTGATCGCCGAGGTCGTCGACGAGAGCAACATCGGCGCCGCCCAGAAGGCCATCGCTCGCGCGTCGGGCCGCGTCGAGGCGCGCATCGTCCCGACCGAGCGGCTGCTCGCACTGTTTGCGTTCGCCGTTGCGCGCCGCAGTCGTGCTGCCGACCTGTTCATCAGCATTCTCGCCTCGTCCGGATACGAGCTGTACATGTACGACTACCGGCGGTCGGAGACTCCCGGCGACATGCCGGCGCTGCCCCATCCCGCCGACGCGCTCGAGAGCATGATCAGCCGGGGGCTTCCACGAACGCCCGCGCGACGCGTCATCCCGATCGGAGCGCTGATGAGCGACTCAGCGACCGAGCCCGCGCACGTGGTGCTCAACCCCGCTGCCGACGCCGGTGCCCTCGCGCCCAACGCTCGTATGTGCGGTTTCGTCGCCCTCGCGCCCAACCTGCAGGTCGCGGCCGACTTCGCGGACGAAGCGCGGGCGCAGCCACAGGCACCGCCGCAGCCGATGCAGGGCGGTTCGTTCAACCTTCCGCCGCTGCAGCCCGACACGCCCAACCCGCTGCGGCGCGTGCTCGTCTGCGGTTTCCGTCCCGCCACCGTCAACCTCATCGAGGCCATTCT
>CAYSPB010000202.1:0-12991 GCA_964432695.1 uncultured Nannocystaceae bacterium | reverse complement strand
CGGACCCCCTCCGCGTGACCTCGCGGCCCCGCCGGCCGACGCCCTCCAGGCCGCGGCGACGGCGCTGCGACAGGCGCATGCCGACGATGGATTCACCGTGCTCATCGAGCCTCCGTTCGTCGTCGCCGGTGACGAAACACCCGAAGCCGTCGAACGTCACGCGACGTCGACCGTGGCGTGGGCGACCGCAAAGCTCAAGCAGGCCTACTTCCAATCCGACCCACCCGGTCCCGTGACGATCTGGCTGTTCCGAGACGACGCCAGCTACCGACATTGGACCCGCACGCTGTACGACCACCGACCCGACACTCCGTACGGCTACTACTCGGCCGACGTGAACGCCCTGCTGATGAACATCAGCACCGGCGGCGGCACCCTCGTGCACGAGCTGGTCCACCCTTTCATCGATGCCAACTTTCCCGCGTGCCCCTCGTGGTTCGACGAAGGCCTGGCCTCCCTCTACGAGCAGTGCGGCGAGCGAGACGGGCGCATCGTCGGCTTCGAGAACTGGCGTCTGCCCGGCCTGCAAGAGGCGCTCGAGGCAGGCACGGCACCCTCCTTCGAGGCGCTCCTCCACACCTCCCGCGACGCCTTCTACGCAGACGAAACCGGAGTGCACTACGCTCAGGCGCGCTACCTGTGCTTCTACCTTCAGCAGCGCGGCTTGCTTCGGCGCTACTACCACGCGTTTCGTGACGCGGCGGCCACGGACCCCTCGGGATACGCCACGCTGCGCGAAGTGTTGAGACAGCCGTCGATGGAGGACTTCACCGCCGAATGGTCGACGTTCGTGCGAGGGCTTCACTACGGCTGATTTTCCAATGTCGAACGTTGCACCTTCAGCTCCTCTGGTCATACGTGAATTGTCGTCGGTCTCATGACGTACCGGAGGGGGTCTGGGCATGACAGCGATCGACATGACTTCCAAACGCCTTGCCCTTCTCCCCTTCCTCGGCACCGCACTTCTTTATTCCGCGTGTGACGACCCGGACGACGACCGCCCGAGCACCGACTCGCAGGCGATGACCGAGAGCGCAGGCGGTGAGGACGACGAACCCGCGGCAGACACCGACGCCGACATGCCCGGCGACGACGTCACGGAGAGCGACACGGACGGGGACTCCCCCGACGATCCGACTGCCGCCGACGCCGACGACTCGCCGCCGCAGGATTGCTCCTGCTACGACCCTGCCGTCGACGTCGCGCTCGAGTTCGACGCCCAATGCCTCGGCGTCGAAGCTGCACTTCCCGGCTGCGCCGTCGACCCCGACCCGTGCCCATCGATTCTCGAGTCCGAGGACGACGAGACGGGCGAGAGTACCGCCGGACCGCTCGACGCCGTCGTCTGCCTCGCAGACCAGCTTGCTTCCGGGCAGCGACCGTCGTTCATTCTGCAGTCGGAGACGTTCCAGGACTCCGTCACCGCCGAGTTCTTCCCGTTCGGCGATGCCCTCTACGTCAGCTACGACTGCGAGTTCTTCGACAAGCCGCCGCGCACCCAAGGCGTCCGCACCTACGAGGTCTCCGACGCGATGTACTTCGAGGCCTGCGCAGCCGACAACAGCGACGACGCTACGGCCATGCTCGCTTGCATTCGGGCCGGCTTCAACACGACCGAAGAAGGCGCCATGACGGCCTGCGAGTAGGGCTACAGCCAGGACGGGCGCCAGACGGACCTCGCGACGCCGCTGGCGCCCGCCGACACAATGGCCGGCGGCAGGGCGCGCACTCACGGCCTGCGTGACAGCCCCTGGTCACCGCCCCGTTCCCCCTGCTACCCAAGAAACATGGTCGCCCGTCTCTTCTACACCGAGGACCACGACGCCTTCCGCACGCAGGTGCGTGCCTTCGTCGAACGGGAAATCAGTCCGCACATCGAAGCTTGGGAAGAGGCGGCCGAGTTTCCCCGGGACCTCTATCGCAAGGCGGGCGAGCTCGGACTGCTGGGTGTGGGCTTTCCCGAGGCGTACGGAGGCACCGAGGCCGACGGGTTCTTCAAGCTCATCCTCACCGAGGAGCTCTCGCGTCCCGGTTCAGGTGGTCTCATCGCTGGACTGATGTCGCACGGCATCGGTCTGCCGCCCATCGTGAACATGGGTAGTGATGCGCTCAAGGACAAGTACGTCCGGGACGTCCTGTGCGGCGACAAAATCTGCGCTCTCGCGGTCACCGAGCCCTCGGGCGGCTCCGACGTCGCCAACCTCCGCACCACCGCCCGGCGCGACGGCGACCACTACGTGGTCGATGGTTCGAAGACGTTCATTACCTCGGGCATGCGCGCTGACGTGATCACGGTCGCGGTCCGGACGGGCGGCGAAGGTATGGATGGGGTGTCCATGCTGATCATGGACGGAGACACGCCGGGGCTCACTCGTACGCCCATGAAAAAGATGGGCTGGTGGTGCAGCGACACCGCTACGCTGTACTTTGACGGCTGCCGCATACCCGCGGAGAACCTGCTGGGTCAGGAGAACGACGGGTTCCGTGGGATCATGCAGAACTTCAACACCGAGCGCCTCATGATCGCCGCCATGGCGATCTCCAGCGCGCAGGTGTGCTGGGACGAAGCGGTGGCCTACGCGCGCGAGCGCCAGACGTTCGGTCGCCCTCTGGTCAAGCGGCAGGTCATTCGGCACAAGCTCGTCGACATGGCACAGCGCATCCAGTCGGCCCGGGCCGCGCTCGAGCTGCTGACGTGGCGCGTCGACCAAGGGCAGTGGCCGATCGCCGAGGTCTGCATGCTCAAGAACACCGCGACGCAGTGCATGGAGTTCTGTGCAAAGGAAGCAGTGCAAATCCTCGGCGGCGCTGGGTACATCCGCGGGGTAAAGGTCGAGCGAATCTACCGAGAGACCAAGGTGCTCTCCATCGGCGGCGGCGCCGAGGAGATCATGAGGGAACTCGCGTCGCGGCAGCTGGGGCTCTGATGACGATCGACCACGATGCGCTCGCGGCTGCACTCGCGTCGCTGTTCGAAGCGGTTGGGCCTGGGGACGAAACAACCGTCGAGGCCCTGCGCCCCTACTATCACCCCGACGTCCGCTTCACCGATCCGGTCCAGCGGACCGAAGGACGGGAGGCGTTTCTCGAGGCGAACCGCCGCCTGGTTCGGCGGACCCGGGTGCTGTCCTTCACCATGCACGACCGCGCCGTCACCCCAGACCACATCTTCCTGACGTGGACCATGCGCCTGGCCATGAAACTCGGGCCGTCGCTCGAAGAATCCGGCGTCACCCATTTGAAGGTTCGCAACGGCCTCGTCGTCGAGCACCGCGACCACTGGGACCTCACCGCGTTTCTCACCAGCGCCCTGCCCGGTGGCCGTCCGTTGATCCGCGCGGCCTTCAAGCCGTTCTTGTAGTGCTGGCCCCGCGGACCCGGGGGGCAGGTCTCGCATGGGGAGGCCAGGCAGCATCTCACCAATGCGGTGGCCCCGGTCTTCCTTCGCTGCGTTTCTAACGCTGGCAGCTGTCCAGCCAACGGATTGAAGCCCTGCTGGAAGTGTCGAGCAGCGGCTTCGTCACCCACGCCAAGATTGGTGGCGTCGATGCCGATCAACGGGAACTCCAGCAGTGCCTGCTCGGAGTTCTCCAGAGCACAGAGATGACTCGGAACGAGGGCGACCGCCCCTTCCGCATCCTGGTTGAACTGTACCCCGTCCCGTAGAGCCGACGACGACCCCCGCCGGGCGCGCGTTGCCGGCGAGCAACTCACCCTGAGCAGCTGGCAGCCGGTCCTGATGACGGGCCTGCCCGACGGTGAAGTGGAGATCCGGCTGCAGCTCGTGGACCGTGACGGTGAGCTGGTCCCCGGACCGCTCAACGACGTGACGGGCGTCATCACGGTAGAGCGAACCCCAAATGCATGAGTCTGCGTGGTCGAACGGCGCACGGCGACTCTGGCGGATCCGATGGGGCCACCGTGCTCTGGTCCACCGCTCGCTCCGCTCCGGCGCGTCGCCGGTTGACCGCGCGCGACGACCACATCACGGTATGGGGGTGCTGCTGCTGTCGTTGGCGCTGGCGATGGAGCCCGCTGTTCCCCCACCACGCTGGCAGCCCCCGGTTCGCGAGGTCTCGAACGACGATGCCGTCGAAGCCAAAGCACTCGGCCTACGGCGCAAGGGCAGCGGATACGAACGCATTCGCGAGGACGGCGACCGCTTCGACGCCTTCATCCGCCCCGACGGCTCCGTCGAGTTCAAGGTCGATCCCGAGGTCGTCGTGCAGCTCGACGGCGTCTGCGCATTCGCGTTGTGTGTCGGGGGTCGCAAAACCGCCACGCCGACCCGTCGTCGGTCCTAGTCCGTACGCACCATCGGACGGATCGCAGCCGCCCTCGGCGAAGCGGCCGTTGCCAGCCTCGGGGGCGCGCCTGCGTTCGGCTACGGCACACCCTATGCGGGGCCGATCGTTGGTCGCCAGCTCGGCGGGCAGCCACCGCAGGTGACCGAGCGACTCGGCGGTCTCGTCGGGCGCTTTGGCTACGTGGCCGCGCCCACATCCGCAATGTCGACCTTCATGACGGCATCGCTCGTCTTCCGGACCAAGCTGGCTCGCCGCGAGGCGCAGCGGCGATTGAACGACGCGCACCAGGACTTGCAGCGCGCGCTGACGGCGACGTGGACCAGCGAGCACCCCCCCGCCACCCAGCGCAAGGCCATCCTCGTCCTCTGGTCCAATCTCGACGCTGCCGCACCTGGACGAGATGCCGTCCTCGAAGCATCGCTCGACACGCTCCGGCAGGACGCCGCGGCACGATCCCGCGCGACCGTGCGTGCGTCGGTCCGGTCACACGCGCCCGCGGGTGCCCCGAATGCGTTCACCCCAGAGGAGCTCGAGACCTTCAACGCCACGGCAGAAGTCCGATTCTGCCCGTACGAAGATGCGGGGTGCGCTGCCGTTCAAACGCCGAAGTAGCCCGCCACGCGGCCCCAGTCGGCAACCGGCGTAAGGCCGGTTCGACTGCCACGCCCCCGCCGCTGAGGGCCGAACAGCAGGCGGTGCTCTACGATGCCGAGCATTGGCTGCAACACGTCAGGGCGGTCGTCAATGAAAGCGTCGATGCCGAGTCCGGCACAGATGCCCGCCTTCTCGTGGCGCTTGCGACAGAACCGAAGATTGCCTTCCGGAACCCCGGTACGGGCATAGAACCGGTGATGGCCTAGCCACCGCGCGGAGCGTCGGGCGATGCGTGGGCCCGCTTTCGAGACCAGCCAGACGCGCCCCCCGGTCGCTTCGGCGAGCCGGGCGATCACCGCGAACCCATCGCGCATGGGCGGCGTTTCCATGGCATCGACGTCGCAACCGGTGAGAAAGGACGTGTCATCTCCGGTGTCTCCCGCCGAGATGATGACCCGGCCGATGTCGATACCGAGCGTGATGTTCAAAGAAGTCATGCCCCCAGGTTGACCGCTGCGAACACTCACCGGAATTCATGATTTTTGATAAGCTATCGTTACCGGTGATGACCGAGCTTCCCCGGGTCGAATGGCTGCAGGCGTTCGTCGTCTTTGCCCAACACCTCAACTTCACCCGGGCCGCCAGGCCGCTGGCGCTCACACAACCGGCATTGCACGGACAGATTCGCAGGCTCACCGAGTCGATCGGCATGCCGCTGTACGTCCGGGCGGGCCGAGGGCTCGTACTCACCGCTGCTGGCCGGGAAACACTTCGTTTCGCGCGGGCGCATCTGGCTTCGCTGGAGGCCTTCGTCGCGCAGACGCGCGGCGACGCCGTCCACGCCCCCCTCGCACTGGCGGCCGGCGAGGGTGCCTATCTCTACTTGCTCGGCGGAGGCATCTCGAAGGCGACGGCGCGCGGCGGGCCGCTGCGCCTGCTCACCCGAAACCGAGAAGGCGTGCTCCAGGCCGTGCGCCAAGGTGACGCCGACCTGGGTGTAGCGGTGCTCGACGCCGACCCCACGGGACTCTCGGTCCGTCCGCTGCGGACAGTCCCAATGGTCGTCGTCATGCCCAAGACGCACCCGCTCGCTGCGCGGGCTTGGCTCTCGCCGCGCTCGCTCGATGACGTCCCGCTCATCGTCCCGCCACCCGACCGCCCCCACCGGCGACAACTCGCTCGCGCCCTCGCCGACGCGAACGCCGAGCTGCGCGTCGCGGTGGAAGCCTCGGGCTGGCCACTCATGCTGCACTTCGCCTCGCTCGGCGTTGGCCTGGCCGTCGTCAACGGGTGCGTGACCGTCCCGCCCGGCCTCGTCACCCGCCCGCTGCGCGGCGTCCCGAAAGTGACGTACGCGACGGTCGTTCACCCACAGCGGCGTAGTGACCCACGCGTCGCGGCCCTGCAGAGCGACCTCCGCGTGGGACTTCCCGCGGCCTAGCCCAGACGCCCCCATGAGAGGCCCTGCCGCGACGCGCCGACCGAGTCCCGCGTTCGGGCCTGCGTCGACTCGCTAGGACGCGGCAGGCTTGGGGTGGGCGAATCGGTACGACTCCGCGACCAGCCATGTGACGACTCCAAGTTCGTGCTCGTTGCGCGGTCCATAGACCATCACCACGTTCGGCGGAATGAACCCTCGAACGGCAAGCGGGTGAGGCTCTGCCCAGCCGTTCTCGATCGCCGCCTTGCCGACGTCGAGCGGGAGGTTCAAATGGAGGCTGCCGTCGGTGGGCGGATGGATGTGGCAGAACTCTCGACCCACCATGAAGGCCCCCTGCGGACCCGCCTCGCATGCCTCTTCGAGCAACATCGCGCGGGTCCCCAGCGGCGCGACCCTCGAGGGGGCCTTGGTGATGCACGCTCGACTGAACATGAAGTCGGCGACGCGCTCCTGAAGCTCGCGGGGCGCGTTCTGATCGAGCTGCATGTGCGGATTCGTGGGCGTCGTCTTCGGACGCGGGCCGTCGCGGGTTGGGAGGGACGCCAGGGAGAGTTCCATCGTCATGGTCGAGCCTGCGAGTTCGAACGCCGCCGGGCGTGACCAGGACCGCCGGGTGAACACCACCACATCGGCCGCCGAACGCCTCGGGCACGCGCACCGTCCCGCGCGGTCAAGCTACGGCACGAAACTCGTCGATTCCAATATGGTTGTTCTACGAGAACGATAACCGGGGACTTATCGGACGCGCGTGCCGGACTGCCCCGCGAAGCGGGGCTCAGGCCCGAGGATCTTTGCCGCCAACCGCTCGCCGCTTTGGTACGCCCCCTCCACGCGGGGGCCGCCGCACCAGTCTCCACAAGCGCCCACGCGGAGCGCGGGGTCCCAAAGGCACTGCTCCGGCTGCGGAGCCTCGGCGAGCGCGTAGCGCCAGCGATGGGCCTTCGCATGGCGGAGTCGACCGACCGGTGCCCCCGCGATGCGACCGAGTTCCCCGACGAGCGCCTCGATGACCGCCTGCGATGCCGTCTCCCACTGCGACTGCGTCCATGCGCCCGTGGCGTGCAGCATCCAGCCGTCGATCGCGTTACGACCCGGCTTGCTCGGCTGGCGAGCGGCCCACGCCAGCGGGCTGCCCTGGACGTGAACCGCATCGAACGCCGCGGTGAACGCCTCCGGCACGATCATCACGGCCCAGCAGGGATGCATCACCGCAGCTTCGGCCACCGCCGCGAGGTCGGGAGCATCGGCCAACAGCGGCGCGGCCTGACCCGCGGGCGCGTTGACGACGACCCGTCCAAACGTGCCCATCGCTTCACCGTGCTCGTCGGTGAGCGACCAACCGCCATCAACCCGCCCGACCGTGCCGACGCGACGACCACAGGTGATCGGCAGGCCCTCCGCCAAGGCGCGAGGGAGTGCGCTCATCGTGGGCGTGCCAACCCAGCGCGTCTCCCCGACGCTCCGCGAGCGGATCCCATCGGCGTCGGCATCGACGACCCGGCCGGTCCAGGGTGCGACCCACCCGGCCTCGGCCCATGTCTTCACGACGGCCGCGAACGCAGGGTCCTTGGCGGTGAAGAACTGCGCCCCGTGGTCGAACGTGGTCTCGGCCGCGCGACGGGTCGACATGCGTCCGCCGGGCTTTCGGCCCTTGTCGAATACCTGCACGGATCGCCCGGCCTCGGTCAGCACCTGCGCGCAGCGGATTCCCGCCATGCCCGCGCCCACGATCGCCACGTCTGCGTTCACCCAGGTGGCCTACCGTCCCACACCGGGCCTGGCAAGCCGCACCGTCGTGGGCGCCCCAGGTAGGATGAACGCAGCATGTCCGCCTCGGCGAAGCTCGGCGATCGGAGCCTGTTCCCCACCCTCGCCCCCCGGGCGTACCTCAACCACGCCGCCATCTCGCCGCCCTCGACCGCCGTGCAGGCAGCCGTGATGGAGTCGCTGCAGCGATACGCCGCACACGGCGTCGGCGCGTTCACGACCTACCTCGAACAACGGGAGGCGCTTCGCGCAACGCTGGCGTCGCTCGTAGGCGCACAGACCGACGAGATTGGATTCGTCGCAAACACCACCGCCGGGGTGACCTTCGCAGCGATGAGCTTTCCGTGGGAGGCCGGCGACACCGTCGTACTGCTCGATGGCGAGTTCCCGGCCAACGTCACGCCATGGCAGCAAGCCGCCGACCTGTACGGTCTGAAGATCGAGCGCATCCCGGCCGCGCACTTCGGCAGCCCCGATCCTGGCCAGGGTCTCGCCTCCCTCGACGCGGCTCTTCGCGGTGGAGCCAAGCTCGTCGCCGTCTCCGCCGTCCAGTTCCAGACCGGCCTGCGAATGCCGCTGATGGCGATCGCCGCGCTCACCCATCGCCACGGCGCCGCCGTGTTCGTCGACGCCATCCAGGCCTGTGGAGCGGTCCCCCTCAACTTTGACGCACTGGGCATCGACCTGGCCACGTGCGGCGGCCACAAGTGGTGGATGGGCCTGGAGGGCACGGGCTTCGTCTACGTCCGGGAGGCGTGGGCCAAGCGTCTACGCCCGCGCCTGGCCGGCTGGCTCAGCCACGAGGATGGCTTGGGCTTTCTCTTCGATGGACCCGGTCACCTTCGCTACGATCGGCCGATCAAGCAGAACGCATCGATGGCGGAGGGCGGGGCCTACAACACGGCCGGCTTCGCCGCGATGGGGGCCTCGGTGGGGCTGATCGAACACCTCGGCATCGAGGTGATCTACGACCACATCCAGGCCTACCACGATGCGCTCGAGCCCAAGTTGGTCGACCTCGGTCTCGTCTCACGTCGCTCCCCGTCCCCGGGCGAGCGTTCGGGCATTCTCGCCTTCGACGTGCCCGCCCCCCACGATGTCAGCACGCTGCCCGATCGCCTGCTCGCGCACGGCGTCGCGGTAACCATCCCCGACGGCTGCTTGCGGTTCTCCCCCCACTGGCCCAACGCGCTCGACGAGGTGGACGGCGTCGTGGAAGCGGTCGCCGCCTGCCTCCCCGAGACACGGTGAGGCCGGCCCAACCGCCACGCCCCCGATGCACCCCTTCAACGCGCGTGCAGGAGGAGAGCCAGCTCGTCGACCACCCCAGCGTAGGCCACGTCATCGAAGCCATCTCCGTCGAAGTCGCCCGCGACGAGGGTCGTCGCTGAATGGAGCGTTGGGACGCTGGCGTGGCATCGCAGCAACCCCGCGCCCGTCGGGTCGCCGAAGAGCAGCTTCACCCCCGCGAGCCCGCCAATCGCAACGTCGTCCGCCCCATCTCCGTCGAAGTCCCCCACGGTGGTCCAATGGCGAACCGGTGGCGGACCGGGGACGTTCGGGGCACGTGCTGGAGCGATGTAGGTCGGACCTTGCCCAGCCTCGTTGCGCCACGGATACAGCACCACGAACTCGAGCTGGGACGACCTCGAAAGGCCGAGCACGTCGGCATCGCCATCTCCGTCGAAGTCACCGGTCGCGAGATCCCGGCGCTCCGATGCCCCACCGCCCAGCACGACGCTGGTCGGCCGACCTCCGATGCCGACGACGAGTCGGCTCGGCCCGTCCTCGCCATGCAGCACCACGTCCGCGCCGGGTTGGTCGTCGTACTGCGCCGCGCTCCAAGACCCAGCCACGAGGTCGATGGGGGGCGCAACCGAGAACTCGGTACCGTCCCCGAAGGCGACGGTCTGGTAGCCGAGACTCCCCCCAAAAAGGTCGTCGCGCCCATCCGCATCGAAGTCGGCCGACACCCCGAGGAACATGTCGACGAAATGTGAAGGACCCACGCTCAGCGCGTCCGTCTCGACGCGAACGACGACAGCCTCCCGAGAGAAGCCTCGCAGGACCGCGAAACCGATCTCACCGTCGCCGAGGTCCACGCCGAACGCGGCCTCCGAACCCCGCTCGTCTGTGGTCGGGCCGGAGATGCGCTCGGTGCCCGCGTCGAAATAGAGCTGCGAAGACTCGAAGCCGACGACGAACAGTTCCTCGCCTGCGTTCGGGAGCACATCGGCCACCGCCAACTCCTTCGCGACCTCCGCCGGTAGCGGGATCTGAACCCGGCGCGCCAACGCCGGACCGGCGTCGCACCACGGAAGGTCGCGGGGCGTCGTGCATCGCAGCACTCCGTCACGTGCTTCGCAGGTCCCGCCTTCGCAGTCCTCTGAGACGGTGCATTCGTCCACACAGGGACGCCCGTCTTCGCAGCACGGTGCACCGCAATCCGGCTCGACGCATGCCCCCTCGACGCAACTCGAGCCCGATGGACACGGAGCATCGCAGCCCTGCGAATCGGTCGCCTCCGCGTCCGCCAGGCCCGTCGAAGACTCGCTGCCCGAGCCGCTCGAGCCCTGCCCCGATGAGAACGCTGCGTCCCACGTCGTACCCCCGGTCGAGCCCGCGCTGTCGGGCGCCGGGTCCGAACATCCGACGCTGTACGCCAAGCCAAGGCTCCCGAGCATGCGCGACCACCCCGTCACTGTTGTTCCCGTCACCGGTCACTGCAGAAGCAAGCCGCGGGCCAAGCGGAGCGCTTCGACCGTCCGCCAGCTTGGACCCGGCGGCCCTGTCGTCCGTTCGCAACACTGTCGCGGGCGCACCACACGGGGCCGGCCGGGCTCGCCCGACCGCCTGCTTGGTGACCACAGAGACTCACGAGACCTGTTCAGGGCAGGACGACATCGGCGGACACGGCCCGGTGGTCCGAGGCGATCTGCGTGGAGAAGCACGAAAGCGCCTGCCCTTCTTTGGGCAGCCAGCCCCCAGGGGGGTCGTCATCGACGCCGTTGTCCTGACAGGCGTTGTAGATCTCGGCGCCCTCGAGCAGCGCCTGACCGTAGACGATGTAGTCGAGCTGAGAGGTGAAGCTGCCACCGACGAACGTGTCGGGGTTGAGCGTGTCTTCCTGATAGGCCTCCGCGATTTGGAAGCCCTGGTCGGTGAGCACGTCGAAGGGGTGGTAGCGCAGCGGCAGGTCGATGTCGTCGCCCAGCTGGTACGACTGCGGCAGCGTGGACGGAAGCTCACCGAGCTGACTGCCGAGGTCGTCGTCGTCGAGCTGCTCGTTGAAGTCACCCAGCACGATCACCCCGTCACCCGGACGCTGCTCACGATACGTGCGAACGCCCCGCGCAAGCCGCTCGGCCTCGACCTGTCGCCGGAAGAGATCTTCGTAGTCCCCCCCGGACTTGAAGTGCAACGTGAACAACGCGACCGAGCACCCCGGCTCAGGTTCGGCTCGGACCGCGAGAATGTCTCGACCTACATCGTTGGCGTTCGGGTCGCTGCTCAGTGAGCTCCCGGTATAGCTGGCAATGAGCGTCATCGGGATGCGACTCATGCAGGCGTTGGTGAGATCGCCGCCAATGGCCGGAGAGCGGTCGGCTTGAATCACGGTGGTGTAGCCGGCAGCCTCGGCCAGGTTCCGCAGCGACGGGCTTTCGTCGAACAGGACCTCTTGCATGCAGATCACGTCGGCGCCAACCCGAGCGATCGACGCAGCCAGACCAATGAACGGGTCGCTTCCCTCGAGCGAGACCGACTCGACGTTGAAGGTGGCGACCCGAATCGGCGTGTCCTCGCACCGGCTCTCCGGCGTCTCGGTGGTGACGGCCGTGGTCGGGTCGACCTCCGTCGTCGCGAGGCTGCTGGATCCGTCCGCAGTCCCGGTGCTCGTCTCGTCCACATCGACGCCCGAGCCTTCGTCCCCGGAGTCCTCGGACAGCGAGACGTCCTCGCTGAGGCATCCTGCAGCCAGCAGGACGACGAGGCACGGCAGCGAACGGACGCGACGCATCCGCAGATGATGACACGGAAGCGTCCTGTGGGCCGAACCAACGAGAACCAACGAAGAAACCCTCCCCCGCGAATGCGAGAGAGGGCTTCGATGCACTGCGGAGCAGCGCGGCGGACTACATGCCCATGCCGCCCATGCCACCCATGTCGGGCGCGCCGCCAGCGGGTGCCGGAGCTTCCTTCTTGGGCGCTTCGGCGATCATCGCCTCGGTGGTGAGCATCATGCCGGAGATCGACGCAGCGTGCTGAAGCGCGGTGCGGACGACCTTGGTCGGGTCGATGACGCCGTCGGAGACCATGTCCACGAACTCGCCGGTGCGCGCGTTGTAGCCGTAGGTCTGCTTGCCCTTGCGGACGTCGTTGACGACGACCGAGGGCTCACCGCCCGCGTTGCGGACGATCTGGCGCAGCGGCTCCTCGAGGGCCTTGGCCACGAGGCGGACGCCGAACTGCTGCTCTTCGGTCTCGGCTTCGAACTTGTCGAGCGCCTTCTGAGCGCGGACGAGGGCAACGCCGCCACCGGGGACGATGCCTTCCTCGACGGCAGCACGGGTCGCGTGAAGGGCGTCCTCGACGCGAGCCTTCTTCTCTTTCATCTCGACTTCGGTCGCAGCGCCGACCTTGATGACCGCAACGCCGCCGACCAGCTTGGCGAGGCGCTCCTGAAGCTTCTCGCGGTCGTAGTCCGAGGAGGTCTCCTCGATCTGAGCGCGGATCTGCTTCACGCGGCCGGTGATCTCGGCCTTCTTGCCGCCGCCGTCGACGATGGTGGTGTTGTCCTTGTCGATCGTGACCTGCTTGGCGGTGCCGAGGTCCTTGATCGAGAGGTTCTCGAGCTTCTCGCCGAGGTCCTCGGTCATGGCCT
>CAYSPB010000201.1:0-13024 GCA_964432695.1 uncultured Nannocystaceae bacterium | reverse complement strand
CCCCGGCTTCGACGGCACGGACGCGCTCGCGCAGGCGGGCGTTCGACGCATTGGAACCTTCGCCGCGGGGACCGTCGTGCTCGCCGAAGTGGTGCGCGAACGAGATGCGGTCGACCCTCTTCGTGCGGTGCTTCGAGCCCTCGCGAGTCTCAACGCCGCGCCAGGCGTTCGCTATGCGGAACCCGATCAGCTCGGCCCCGCCGACTGGGACACCCGCCTCGACATCCCGCCCAGCGACTTCGAGTCGGTGCAGCGCTACTGGAACCACGACACGATCGGGTTGGCCGATGCTCATGCGCGGACACGTGGTGACGCTGGCGTCACGGTGTTCGTCGTCGACTCAGGACTGGAGGTTTCGCACCCGCAGCTGGCTCCGGCGCTTTGGGAAGGGTGGTCGGGACTCGATCTCAGCTTCGACCTCGACGAGCCGGAGTCGGTCCGCAGTCCTGGAGGGACCATCGCTCATGGGACGCAGGTCGCGGGAGTCGTCGCCGGGCAGGGCGTTGGAGATCAGCCCGTGTACGGGGTTGCGCCCGACTGCCGCATTCTTCCAGCCAAGGTCTCGGGACACGCGGGTGGTGTCAACTCCCCGGGCTGGGGCCTTCGGGCGGCCGCCATCGCTTCGCTGGTAGCGTCACTGGGCGAGGGGGACCGAGCGGTGCTCAACATCAGCTGGCGGACGAGCGCGCTGAGTATTGCAATTCGTGAAGCCTTGGCGGATGCCGCCGCGCGCGACGTGGTCGTCGTCATGTCGGCGGGCAATTATCCGCCGGGCGTGCGGCAGGTCCCCGATGCGGTGCACTACCCGTCGTTCCACGCGGACAGCCGCCGTACGTCCACGGGAGGTAACGCGCGCCTCCAACATCTCGCGGCGTGCTCCTTGTCCGTGGGCGCCGTCGGTCCGGGGTACCGCAAGGCGAGCTACTCTTACTTCGGTCGGCACAGCGTCGACGTGTTTGCGCCGGGCGGCGAAATCGGAGCCGAGGGACGCGGCGTATTCACGACTTCGCTGGGTGGAGGCGCCGGGTATACGGCGGGGACCTCATTTGCCTGCCCGCATGTCGCCGGTCTCGCCGCGCTGCTTCGTTCTGCCGACCCGACCCTTTCGGCGCCTGCGGTCGTGGCCAAGATCCGGGCGAGCGCCGCCTCGCTCGACGCCGCCAATCCAGGCTACGAGGGCTTGCTCGGCCAGGGCTGCATCGACGCTCGTGCCGCCTTCGCATCGCTGCCTGCTGCCGTCCCGCCGCCGCCCGAAGATGCTCGCCTCGACATCAACGTCGCGACGCGACAGGCCTTCGAGGCATTGCCTCTGGTCGGGGCGTACAGGGCCCGGGCATTCGTGGAGTACCGAGAGCAGCACGGCCGCTACCGTAGTGTTTACGAGCTGCTCCGAACCGGCGTCATCGACACGTGGTCGCTCGGCCAGCTGCTCGACCGCGTGTTCGTGCGCGAAGGCCTCGCCTGATTCCGGCGTGCCGGCTTGGGGGGAGAGCTTGCGCTGGGCCGGTGCCGTGCCCACACTCGAGAGGTGGGAGACGCCTCGACGCGAACCGATCCGCTGTGGCTTCGAGTGATCGTGGCCTTGGTCTTGAGCGCCGTGTTGGGCGTGCTCGTGATCGTGTTCGCCGGTGACGTCCTCGGTCCGGCCAGCCTCGCCGTGGGGGCTGGCGTCACCGTAGTCTCCACCGTGTTGATGGCCACCAAAGCGCGGCGCGTCGGCAAGATCGCCACCTGGTTCATGGAGCTGCTCGGCGGTCTTTGAGTCTCGGTCACTGGGCCGGCACAAAGCGGAAGCTCGACACCGCTTCGAACACGCGTTCGTGACCGTCGAGGTCGACGAGGTGGAGCGCGGTTCCGGACTCTCCTTGCCGTGCGAGATATCCGATGACCGACTGCGCGTTCGACCACGCGGGCGTCGTGATCTCGCCGCAACGGGTGTTGCGAGGACAGGTTCGACGGGCGGGGATTCCTCCGGGATGATGGACGCCATGAGCAAGGTTCTTTTCATCACCGGGGCGTCCAGCGGTATCGGTCAGGCGACGGCCCGCGCGGCCGTACGGGCGGGATGGCGCGTGGGCCTGATGGCTCGGCGCGAGGAGGCCCTTCGGACGATCCAATCGGAGCTGGGGGCGGAGCAGGTCGAGGTGGTGGCTGGCGACGCCACCGATCTCGACGCTCAGCGTACGGCCGTGGACGCGGTCGCGAAGCGTTGGGGGCGTGTCGACGCAGCCTTCGCCAACGCGGGCATGGGCGTGTCGCAGCCGGGCACGGAGAATGGCGATCCGGAGGAGTGGCGCCGCGTCATCGACATCAACATCATGGGGGTTCTCTACACGGCCAAGGCGGTGCTGCCTCACCTGCGCGAGACGACCGGGCACTTCGTGGTCACGGGCTCGGTCGCCGGTCGCGTCAACCCTCCGGGGTCGGTCTACAGCGCGACGAAGTGGTTCGTGCACGGGTTCGGCCAGAACCTGGCCGGCGAGATGGCGAAGTGGGGCGGCCGATGCACCATCGTCGCTCCGGGCATGGTCAACACGGCGTTCTTCGACAGTCCAAAGCCGGACAAGCTTGCGCCTGAGGACATCGCAGAGTCGGTGATGTTCGCCCTGAATGCACCCGCGCGGGCCAACGTTCGCGAGGTCTTCATCATGCCGACGAACTGAGGGCCCGCGTCGCTGGATCAGCTCACGGCGTATTCGCTAATGACGACGCCGCCCTCGTACGCGGTGCTCGTCTCGAGCTGCATTGGGACGATGCCTTCGACGGCGAACAGCGGGACGCCGCGTCCGAGAACGACCGGATAGCGCTTGAGCACGATGCGGTCGATCAGGCCCGCCGTCAGCAGGGCACCCGCGAGCATTCCGCCGCCGCAGATCCAGATCGTTCCGCCATCCCGAGCGCGGAGCGTGTTCACCACGGCCTCGGGCGGACGGGCGTGCACCGAAACGTTGGGCACCTCGCTCGCGTCGAGCGTCGACGATACGACGTGCGTATCGAGCCATGGGTACGGGGTCGAGGACACCCTGGGCTCGTCCGAAGTCGAACGTGGCTCGCCCCATCACGACTGCGTCGTACGCCGAGCGGATGCGATTGAGGAACAGCGACTGCTGCTCCTCGTCGGGGGCGAACATGTCGTAGGCGCCGTCTTCGGCGGCGATGAAGCCATCGAGGCTGGTGGCGACGTAGTATTCGATTGTGCGAGGCATGGGACTCCAAGCCGCGGAATGGCACGCCCGAACGCGTCGACACGGGTCGACGATGCGGCATGAACGGACGCGGCGATCGACGGGGTCGACCGCTGTACGAAAGGAGCCACCGGCGAACGGCGGCGCTCGTTCATTCGCGCGTCACTTGTTCACGACTCGCCTCGTGTAGCACCACGCCGCTGGGGCGGCAATGTGGGTATTCGATGCGGTCCCCCGGCCTGCCGCTCGCCTGCGCAGCGCTCTGCGGCGCGCCCGAGTTCAGCGCTTCCCGGAGGGCGGTTCGCGGAGCGACCTGTCGGGTTCTGGCGGTCGTCGGGGTGGACAGCGTACGATCGCGTCATGACGGTTGCGTTGCTTGGCTTGATGACGGTGTGTGGGGCTTGGAGCCCGGGAGCTCTGGTGCCGGCGATGCAGCCCGCTGAGGAACCCCCCGCGCCGGACTATTCGCCGACGTCTTCCAAGGCGCCCGACGCAAAGCCGTTGCCCGAGCCAGTCGCGGAACCCGAGCCCACGCCGGAGCCACAACCCGAGCCCGAGCCACTCGCTGAAGCCAAGCCGCCGGAGCCGAAGTTCAACCGCCACGGCATCGGTGCACGTGCCGGCATCGTCGTCGTACCGACGTGGATCCTCTCGCGGTGGGTCGAGACGCAGACCAACGCTCTGTGTCGTGGGGAGGCGATCGGAAGCTTTGCCCGCGAGCGCGGACTGCTGCAAACCGATGGGTGCAACTTCTACGCGGGCGGCGAGTACGTCTACCGGCACTCGCGCGTATTCGACATCGTCGGCGCCGTGGGCTATCAGCGTGCGCGCCTGCCCGAAGGTTTCTGGCTCGACAAGGGGCGTTATCGAGGCACGCCGGAGACCCTCGCGGCCGCGGACTACACGGAGGTCGATCTTGGCGTGCTCTTCATTCAAGCCGACTTCATCGCACGCGCCCCAGTGGTGAAGACCGAGAACGTCGAGCTCGGTATCGGCGGCGGTGGTGGAATCGGGATCGGGGTCGTATTCGGCGACATTTTTCAAACTCCGATCGGGTCGCTCCCCGACGGATACGTGCCGGGGCAAGGCCCCACCGCCACCGACACCTGCCAAACGCCGGAGGACTTGGCCGACTTCAACCGCTGTACCCCGCGGTACGACGTCTCGCTCGACCCGGACAACACCGCGCCGGACCCGAGCGAACTCGACGACCCGAACGCGGAGCTGTATGCCAGCTGCAACGAAGGTGGCTGCAGCAAGGCCGACCTGGCCCGCTTCGGCTATCGAGACGTCGCGGTCGAGGTGCCGCCGGTCATCCCCGTGGTCAACCTGATTCTCAGCGCGCGCATGATCATCAAGGACACCGTGGGCATCTCGATCAATGGCGGGTTCAACACCGGGTTCTACTTCGGTGGCTCTCTGACCTACTTCTTCGGCAAAGAGTTCCAGACCCGCTGAGTGGTCCCGAAGGGCTTGGATCGCGCGCCAGGACTGCTACCGTGCGGTGTGGCCCGTCGCGCACGACCGGGGCGGTGGTCCGCCAAACCGCCCGAGGCCGAGCCCAACCTGGGTGGCTATCGAGCCGCAGCGCCGGACCCCGAGGGGCAAGAGGGCGAACTGGACTTCGAACCCTCGGGGGAGTACGTCGCGCTGCGTGAGAGCTGGATCCGTCGGCTGTTCCGCCGGGTTTGGCGGGGCCTGACGTAGCGCCTCAGAGGCAGATGCCGATGCCAAAGGTGATCATGCACGAGCCGGTCGAGCAGTGGTCATCCTCGAGGCACACCGAGCCGATGAGGCCGCTGCTACAGATGCCCAGCGGCAGTCCCGCTCCCTGTACGCAGCTCCAGTCACTCGGGCAGTTCGCCTGGGACTCGCACGCGCCGACGAGGCAGATTCGGTCCTTGTCGGGGAAGTAGCCGTCGTTGCAGGTCGCGCCCGAGAGCCCCACGGGGCAGCTGCCATCTTCGGCGCACGCCGGCATCGTGTAGCAGGCGGCCGCCCCTTCGTCGTCTTCGGCGAAACAAACCGCGTTCGATCCGCAGCCGTCCGGTGAACCTGCGGGCATACATTCGGTCGAGACCGGAGGTGTCGAGCACAGGCCTCCCACGCAGACCTGGTCGCCGAAGCAGTCGTCGGCGTCTTCGCACGTCGGGACTTCGACGTTCTGGCAGAGCAAGCTCGTCGTGTCGCAATATTGATTGTCCGCACAGTTGTCATCGGTCGTGCATCCGAGCGCACATAATCCGTTGAAGCAAAACTGGCCGTCGGGGCAGGGGTTGGCGTTGCTGCAGGGCTCAAACCCATCGGGAGACGAGCCGGAGTCACCGTTGCTGCCACCGGCATCTGCACTCCCCGCGTCGGTGTCGGATCCGGCGTCGCCGAGGTCGGCGTCGCAGCCCGTGATGCTCAGGCCAAGTGCAAACAAAGAAGCGATGATGGTCGGGGCGCGCATGGTCATGATGAGGTGTGACCGTGAGTGGCCGTGGCGTTGGCGATCCGTTTCGGATCTCCAAAAAAGTCAGTCTGTGCAAGCGTTGCGGATCGCGGCGCGGTGAACCGATGCTGGCCACTGCCGCTCGAACGCCTTGCGGTGGGTCGTGGCGGCATCGTCGTTGCGTAGGCACGCGATGCGTACGACTGCGGCGCTTCGCTCTTCGATCATCGAGCCTTGGGGAAACTCGCGGACGTGCCGCCGTACGAGGCGATCAGCTCGGTCTGTGTCTCCTTTGGATAGGGCTCGTTCGATCGAACGCATGAGGACGAGCTCCTCGGTGAGGCTTGATGCCTTCGGTGCAGGGGCAATGCTGGGCTTGGAGCGCCGCCGCGAAGGCCGGGCCTCGCGCTTGCGCTCGGGAGCAGCCGGCGCGGTCGCGGGCTGGGGAGGTACGTCGGGCAATGGGTCGGGCACCTCGACCGTAGGCGTGGGGGCAGGTCGCGCCGGCAGCACGAGGCGCGCGAGGCTGGGACCGCGGAGTACGGCGGGCTGCGGTGTTCGTGCGGCGGCAGCGGTGCCGATGCCGACAAAGCCGAGCAGCGCGACGACGAGCCAGAGCTTGCCGAGTCCCGTTGCGGCAGGAAGCAAGGGCGCCGTGTCGAGCACCGGTCCTTGCATGCCAGCGTGGAGCTGGTCTTCAACACCCGACCACACCCGCGCCAGCGTCTGGGTGTCGGGGCTTGGCCCGTCCCGTTCGGCGACCACGAGCGCGGCCAAGGGGTCGTTGCGTCCGCTCATGACCGCGCTCCTGCCCGGGCCTCCGCGAGCGTACGGAGCGCTTTGCGTGCCGCCCGAAGGCGGGTGTAGACGGTGTTGGGGTTGGCGCCGAGGCCCTCGGCGACCTCGACGACGCTGAGGCCTTCGAGTTCCACGAGGACGAACACGGCGCGTTTGGCCTCGTCGAGTTCGGCGAGCATGGATGCGAGCACGCGCTGGGCGTCGTTTCGGGCGTAGGCGTCGGGCTTGGCCCGTTCGGGTTCTCGCTCCAGGGCTTGGAGCTTGCGAGCGTGGCGGGCCAGGGTTCGGCGGCGGCTTCGTTGGACCCGCATCGCGATGCCGAACAGCCAGGTTTGCATCGATGAACGAGACTCAAAGTCCGCGAGGCGGCGAGCCGCGACGACGAAGACGTCCTGGCACGCGTCCTCGAGGGCGTGGTCATCCACGCCGAGTCGACGCAGGCTTCGCCACACGAACGGCGCGTATTCGCGATAGAGCGCGTCCAGCTGCGGATCGGGTCCGCGGGGGAGCGTTCTGGCCTCAGGGCTGCTCATGCCGACGGGCGGTGAGTGACCAGCTGGGCGGGGATCCGTTGCGGGGCCGCGAAGAAATCTCGCCTAGCCGGAATTCGACGCCCAGGATCCCTCGGATGCCCGCGGGCTGCGGGCGCCAGATCTCCCCGTAGGGTTGTACGCTGAAGCGAGGCCGAAGCGCTGCGACCCAAGGCTCGACCCCGGCTTCGAGCGCGAGCCATGGGACCGGGCTCCAGCTCAGCGCGGCTCGGGCTTGCGCAGCGAGCCATGGAACCGTGTCGGCACGGACGGTCGCCAGACCCGCGCCCTTCCCGTGTACGGTGCCGGCTTCGAGACCGCCGCAGAAGAGCAGGCGTGTGGGTCGGTGGTGTCGGAGTACACCGCAGCCGCGTGCCACAGCGAAGGCGTGGCGAAAGTCGGCGCCTTCGTTGGGCCGGTCGCCGAAGCGAGCTTCGCGAACGAACCCGTAGCGCCCGTCGAGCTCCACGCGGAACGCACGACGCTCCACGGCGACCCGCAGCCCCGCGAGCGCCCCGACGCCCGGCGTTGCGCCCCAGCTGGGCCCCGCATGAGCCCCGATGGCCCAAGTCCAGCGGGTGCCATCGGGTACCAACTCCGCCTCGGGCGCTGGCTTGGGTTCGCGCTCGGGTTCGGTTGCAGGAGCTGGCTGGGCCACCGGCTCTGGCTCTGGCTCTCGCTCTGACTCTGGCTCTGGCTGATCTTCGGGGGGCGGATCGATCGCCATGGCGGCGACGAGGACGGCAGCCTCAGCCGCTTGTGTACAGGTCTGGGTTTGAAGGTCTCGCTCCTGGGTCGAGTCGAGCGTGACCGACCACAGCTTTAGCGCCCAACCCTCGCCCTGGGGCCGCACGCGAGCGATCACCGAGATGTGCTGCCCCTCGAACGTGGCGAGGGGCCGACCGAGTTCCGTCTCGAGATCGGCCACAACCTGCTCGGCGGATGGGCACCCGGCCGGCGCATCCCATCGAAACTCGGCCTTGGCGGGAGGGGCGACCGCGATGGCCAACACGGTCACGAACCCCAGCACGGCCGGCAAAATGAACCGACCGTCGGCGCCTGACAAGTCGCTCGTGCGGTTGGCTACAGCGAAACGCCGTGATGGCGATCACCCACTTCGAGCTCGCAATGCTCGTCCACCTCGGCGTGCCATGCCCCGGCGACCGAGGCCGAGGAGAACCAGCAGCATCCAGACTGAGCTTCCTCGACCAGCGTTGCAGCCTTCCCCGGCATCCGCGGCGGAAGCCGAAGACGAGCTGGAGCCTTCAGACGAGGCGTCATCCGTGGTGCCGACGCCCGTGGTGCCCGAACTCCCGCGGTCGTCGCCGGTGCCGACCGTCGTCTCTCCAGACTCGTCCGCGCCGGTCGTGTCGCCGCCTGTCGTGTCGCCGCCTGTCGTGTCGCCGCCTGTCGTGTCGCCGCCCGTGGTTTCACCAGACGCAAACGGGTCTCCACACGTTTGACTGAGGCCCGAAACCTCCCCGCTGCATGCACGTTCCCAGGTGCCCGCCGAGCGATGGAGTTCGGTTGGAAACCCTCCACATGCCTCGGTCGGTGCCCATGTCCCATCCGCGTCATGACAGGGGGTCACGTCGATACCGCTCGTATCTTCGAGCCACCCGAGATGATGCCAAGCCGCTGTCGCCTGATTGAGAGTGCCGGCGAGGCAAATGTTCTCGCCTGGGGGAGGAGGCCCGTCGAGGATGAGCAAACTGTTGACTCCTGCGAGGCGCCATCCGCCGTCATCGAGTTGGACGAGAACCGGGCCGCCGGAGTCCACGAGGCACGTCCCCTGGTTGGAGACTTCCGTCTGCACGACGACGGCGTCCGCCGATCCATTGACGACGGGGACCGTGATGGACCGCTTCTGGCCGATCCCCTGTGCGCTGGACTCGTTCAGGAAGGTGGCACCGAACCCAGCGACGGTAAGCTCGACGCCTGGGCCGATCACATCCGCCTCACAGCCGCCAAGCAATGGCGTAGGACTCACTGGCGCATCCTGCTCGAGGACGCAAACGCCCACGTCGAACCCAGTGGCTTTCGAATCCGTCCATGATGGGTGCGGCGTGCAGGTTGCTCCAATCGTCATCGCGGGAGCGCTTGAAGACTCTCCGAACACCACCTGCGTTTGCTCTCCGGCAAAATCGATACAGTGGCCCGCAGTCACGACCACATTCGCGGCGACCAAGGTGCCGCTGCAATGCGGGGTTGGATTCCCGGTTTGCTCGAGCGCGACCACCGATGGCCACTGGCAGGTTTCGGCTTCCTCACCACCAACAATGGACGGCTTTGGGGCCGCGTTCGCCGTTGGTTGTACGAACCCGTATGTAGCCACCGATAACAGGCATTGTTTGACCAGTGTCAATCTGTATGACGTTCTTGTTCGAGTTTTCATGGTTCAAGGGCTTTCAATCTGAGAACTCGCGTGGTGGAACGCACCGAGTGCGGCGGGCTTTCACGTCCCCAGCGCCGTCTGCCGAGTTTCCTCGGAGTGGCCCAGCACCGTTTCGATGTCGCGAAGAAATGGGAAGGAAAGGTTCCGGAACTCGTTCATCCGGCGGTTTCTAGGGCGATGAAGGGCCGGCTGACCGGAGTGGACTCGTTGGGAGATCTTGCGGGGGGCGACGCGTTGATATGTCCTTAGGGGGCATTTTTCTGTGGTGGGCGAGACGAGAACTCGATGGGCCGCAGTCCGAGCCGTTGCATGCCCACGGTGCCGTTGGTGCCGAAGCCGCCATCGCTCGAGCGTTTCTGCCGTGGGAGGCGTTGCGTGCGGACTTCAGCCCAGCGACGTGGCCGAGCGCGCCGCATGTCCGCCGTTGGGGCCTGGGCGTCGACAGGCGCTGCGGTTGCGGGAGTTTGCGATTCTTCCAGGTGAACGGCTGATAGCCTGGTGGCATGCGTTGTGTCGCCGGTTGTTCGTTCGTCCTCGTACTGAGCCTGTCGGCGGGGGCGTGCAAGAAGAAGACGTTCCTCGAGCGCGGGCAGGGCGAGTGGGTAATGGACACGTCCGCCTCGGGCCTCGAAGGTCAGCTGGGCGCGCTTTATGCGTCGAAGCTGAAGTCGGTGGTGTGGGTGGTGGACGGCACGGCCGTCACGACGCCGAACGTGAAAGACACGCCGGCCGTCACTTTCGAGGTCGGGCCAAAGCGCTCGCCGGACTGCGCCGAGGTGGTGTTTCGTGTGGAGGGGGAGCCGCGCCCGACGGTCACCGAAGTCTGCCTCGAAGGCGAAGCGGTCGCGCGCATCACCTCGAAGCGGAAGGCGGGTGAGTCGTTCACCTTCCGGCGCCCTGAGTGATCCCCTGATTTTTCTGTCCCAGGGTCAAAGACTGCGCACAATCGCGCGCGGAATCTCGTTCTTCGTCGCCTGAGCCGAACGATGGCTTCGAGAACGAGTCACTGTTCGTCGTATCAATCAGCTGTAGACCCAAGGACATGGATGTTCGCGTGTTTCTCGGTTGCGCGGTGCTGGCCGCTGCTGCGTGCTCGAATCCGGAGGCTCGGCCTTCTGAAGTGCCTCAGGGTCCGTCGGCTGCTCCGCCGACGGCTGCAGTCCCGGTGGTCGAGGTGATCACCTCGCCCGAGCCGATGGGTGCCGTGAACAGCACGCTCATCAGCGCTGGGGACGAAGTCGTCGTCGTCGACGCGCAGTACACCAAGACGGGTGCGACGATGGTCGCCGACGCGGTCGAAGCCTCCGGCAAGACGCTGACCACGATCTTCATCACCCACGCACATCCCGACCACTACTTCGGGGCCCGCGTCCTCGCCGATCGCTTCCCCGACGCGAAGGTCGTCGCGGTCGCGTCGACGGTCGAAGGCATGCGGGAGACCGCAGCCCAGAAGGTCGAACAGCAGGCTACGCGTCTGGGCGACGAGTTCCCCGGCACGCCGGTCGTCATCCCCGAGGTCCTCACGGGGCCGCTGACCGTTGGCGGGGTCGAGTTGCGGGTGATGGATGGCCTGCAAGGAGACTCGCATCCGGTGTCCGGTGTGTACGTGCCGGCCACTGGCACGTTGGTCGCCTCCGACGTTGCCTTCTCGGGTGTCCATGCCTGGACGGCGGATTCAAATGCGCAAAGCCGAGCCGCCTGGTCCACACAGCTCGATGAACTCACTGCACTCGATGGCTTGCAGCGCGTCGTTCCTGGACACCAGGCCCAAGACGCCGACCAGTCGCCCGCAGTTCTCGGTGCAACAAAGGCCTATGTCGAGCGCTTCGACGCCGAGGTGGACAAAGCCGCGGACGCTGGCGCTCTGATCGAAGCGATGTCGACTGCATACCCCGAGTTGGCAGGAGGCCTCTTCCTGCAGATCGGCGCCTCGGTCAACAAGCCCCCGGCGCTCTGAGGCCCAGCCGTCGCTTCAGTCGCGCGCGATCACCCGGAGCAGTTCCCGGTTGAAGTGCTCGGGGTGTTCGCGGTGCATGAAGTGTCCGCCGGGCATGGTCACGACCTCATACCCAGCGGTGTATCGACTGCGCGCCTGTTCGAACGCAGAGGGAGCGATGATGTCGTCCTGGCCTGCAAACGCGACGGCGGGCACGGTCACCCGCTTTCTCTGTCCTTCCGGGACACCCGGTCGAAGCGCGCGATAGTAGCCCAGCGCGGCTTCCAGACAGCCGGGCTGCCGGAATGCCTCGAGCACGGGTTCGAGCTCGTCTTCGGGCGGGTTCCAAGTCGGAGACCATCGATGCACCAGCTCGCGGATGTACGCGTAGTCGGTGCTGCGGATCGTCTTTGCAACGCTCCGGCGCCGCAAATAGAAGAAGTGGCGCACGCTCCACAGCAGGCCGAGACTCGGCTTGAGGTCCGCCGGGTGGGGGATCGCCAGCGTGATGAGCTGCCGAATCCGATCGGGAGCGAGTCCCGCGAGCGAGTACGCCGCGCTCGCCCCCCAGTCGTGGCCGACGACCACCGCCGAACGTTCCCCGAGTGCCTCGATCAACGAGGCGAGGTCCTGCCCGAGGGTGTCGGCGTCGAACTGCTCTTGGCTGGGGATCTCCGTGGGCAGATAGCCACGCGTCCATGGGCTCACGGCCCGAAAGCCCGCCTCTGCCAGCGCACTCCGGGTTGCGTCCCAGCTGTGCGCCGTGTCCGGAAATCCATGCACGAGCAGTACCAGCGGGCCGTCGCCCTCTTCGAGGTACGCAAACCGCAACCCATTGGCCTCGACGTGCTTCATCGTGCGCAGTGTAGTCCGCCGGTCCCCGATGGCTGACGGACGGAGTGGAATCGGGCCGGCGTTCGGTGATGCCCTACACTCGCGCGCATGCTGTCTGCCGCGCTGCTGCTTCTGGCTCCGCTGGTAGATGTGGCGTGGGACGTTCCGGCCTCGTGTCCGTCGCAGGAAGTGTTTGAGGCGATGGTGCTGGCCCGGGCAAACGTCGAGGCTCCAGCATCGCCCGCAACGACCCGGGCCTCGGTGCGGGTCCGGGAGATCGGCCCGGAGCGCTGGTCGCTGGCGCTGACGATCGAGCGCGGAGCCGACTATGAGGAACGAGACTACGAAGCGGAAACATGTGCGGGCGTGATCGAGGCGGCAGCTGTCCTGGTTTCTCTCCGGGTGGTCGAGTGGAGCGCGTCCGAGCCCCTGGTACCGAAGCCGGAGTTGCAGCCCGAGCCCAAGGCGCCCGCGTCCGAGCCCCCGACTGAGGCAGCGCCAACCCTGGTCGTACCCGAGCTCCCCCCCGCGCAACCGCCTGTGCCCGAGACGACCGAAGTTCCGGTGGAGGCTGCCGTCGTGCCGCGGCGTTCGGTCGAGCTCGGCGGATGGCTCGGAGCCCACGGAGGTGTCGGGTTTGGGGTGGCGCCGGGTGTGGGCGGTTCGCTCACGGTCGAGGGCGGGGTTCAGGGCCGTCGCTGGCGGGCAGGGCTGGCGGTGCAAGCCACGCCGCGCCAGTTCGGCGACCATCCCGATGCGCCCGGCGTGCGCGGACGGTTCGACGTTGTCCTCGCCGAAGCGCTGGCGTGCGGGATGCCGAATGCCGGCCGGGTTTCGTTTCCGCTGTGCGCTCGGGTGGCGGGGGGTGGACTCCGCGGCATTGGCCGCGGCGCGGTGACCACGACCGAGGCG
>CAYSPB010000200.1:12812-13047 GCA_964432695.1 uncultured Nannocystaceae bacterium | reverse complement strand
GCGGCTCCACGTAGCCCGTCGGAAAGCGCTCCGCGAGCCGGGCAAGGGCTTGTCCTTCGCCGCGAATGGTCGAGCCCATGACCACGGGGATCAGCAGCCGCTCCGCTCGCTCGTAGTCTTCGGCGAGCAGCGCGTGGTGGACCGCCTCTTCGTCCTGCCCTTCGGCCTCGAGCGCTCGGCTCGCGCGACCGTGCAGCGCCCGCAGGGTCTGCCCGGACGCGGTGGCCTCGAGTTC
>CAYSPB010000200.1:0-12783 GCA_964432695.1 uncultured Nannocystaceae bacterium | reverse complement strand
GATGATGGTAACGATACGCCGTCCGACTGCTGTCGAGCGGGATGGTGAAGACGTTACTGCGCTCCAGGCTGGAGAGCATCGCCGCACCATCGCGACGCTCGGTGACCACATCGACGATGGGACCGGTGAGCTGCCGAAGGATCGACGTCTGCATCAAGAACGTACGGCTTTCCTCGGGTAGACGCTGCAGCACCTCGTCCATCAAGTAGTCCAGCACGTAGCGGTGACTGCCCGCGAACCCCTCGATGAACGCGCCCGTGTCTTCGCGGCCCTGCAGCGAGAGCGCAGCCATCTGCAACCCGACGGCCCAACCTTCGGTGCGGTACTCGAGCCGTTCGACCTGCGCATCGGTGAGCTGCACCCCCATGACGTCACCCAGAAACGCCGCGGACTCGTCCTTGGTGAACCGGAGCTCGGGCGCTCGAATCTCGGTGAGCAAACCGCGGGCCCGGAGTCGACTCAGCGGCAGCGCGGGGTCGACCCGCGTCGTCATCACGAGGTGTAGGTTGGGCGGGCATGCCTCGACGACGAAGGTCAGTACGTCGTGCACCGCGGGCGCATCGAGGACGTGCACGTCATCGAGCACCACGACGAGTTCGTCGCCCAGCGCTGCGATCGCGTTGACCAGGTCGGTGGCGAGGTCGAACGGGTCGTCGAGTTGCATCGCCTTGGGATCGACGAGCAGGTCAGCAGCAAAACCCTCATGCAGTCGAGCGATCGCAGCGATGAAATAGCGCAGAAACCGACCGAGATCGTTGTCCCGCTCGTCGAGCGACAGCCACGCGGCCTGCTGACTCGACGCCCGTAGCCAGGTCGCCACGAGCGTGGTCTTGCCGCTACCGGCCGCCGCCGAAAGAAGCGTCAACGGCCCGGATAATCCTCGTTCGAGCTGCGTCTGTAGCCGTGGCCGGGGCACGCAGGCGGCGCGCGTCACCGGCACGAACAGCTTCGTGGCGAGCAAGCGTGGTTCCATGACGCGCGCCGGCGAGTCTCGACGCGTGGTGTCCGCGTCGTCAACGTCCGGCACAGCGACGAGCGGTCTGCGCGCGATGGGATTGCCCGGCTTCACTCGTCGACCTTGAACACCGATAGCAGAGTACAGCCGGATCCCTCGAGTCGGCGGAGGAAGCCGTACAGCGCAGCCTGATCGCGAATCGTGCCCTCGAATACGGTGCTTCCGTGCTCTTCGCAGGCCGTCAACGGCTCGAGCGCAGCGCGAAGCCGCCGACCGAAATGCCCCTCCACCCGGATGCGGTACGTCGCCGCGGCTGCGACAGTTTCGGGGACGGTGCTCGTCGTCATGACTGCGGATGAGCCTACGGCGAGGCCTGGCGAATCGCCGTTCGCCGAACGGCGAATTTTCGCCCGAGAAGCGGCGAAACACGCAGTTTCGCCTCGAAATTCGCCCTTCGACCCACGGCGCCGGCACCCGGGCGGACCTAGCTTTCGCGCGGAGGTGCTCATGATTTCCCGCAAGCCGCTCGGAGTTCTCGCGCTGGTCGCCGCGGCCGGTGCCATCGCATTCCCCTGGATGTCCGACTCGGATGCCGCCGTCGCCGAAGCCGTCGAGCCCGCATCCAAACGCGTGGTCGTCGCAACCGCAGCTGCAGCCGGAACGTCGCAAACGTTGCGCTTCTCGGGCGTGGTCCAAGCCAAGCGAGACGCCACGCTCTCCTTCACGGTTCCCGGCCGCGTACTCGACCGCTGGGTCGAGGTCGGCGATCGGGTCGAGGCCGGCACGAAAATCGCCGCGCTCGACCGTCGCGGCGCCGCCAACCGCATCGCGCGAGCGAAAGCCGGCGTACGCCAGGCCCGCGAACAACTCGCCCAAGGAGAACGCGACCGAAGCCGGGCGGATCAGCTCGCGGCCGAGCGGGCGGCATCGAAAGTGGAAGTCGAAGCGGCGACCCATGCGGTCTCCCTCTACACGGTCTCCACCGACGCGGCGTCGGTCGAGCTCGCCGAAGCCCAGCGCATGCATCGAGACGGTCTCCTGCGCGCTCCGTTCAAGGGCACAATCGTCAGCGTTGCGTCCGAGGCAGGCGAGTTCGTCGGCGCCGGCCAGCCAGTGGTGACGCTCAGTGGCGACGTGCTCGAGGTCGAAGTCGAAGTACCCGAGACCGTACTCGTCGACGTCGCCGTCGGCGACGCCGCCACGCTCACCCTCCCTCTTCAAGAGGGCCGCGCCCTCGAGGGCCGCATCACCTCGATCGGCCACGGCGGTCGCGGCCCCGGACGGCTCTTCCCGGTCGTGGTCGCCCTGCCCAGCGACACCGACCTCGTTCCGGGCATGACCGCCGACTTCGTCCTCGAGCGCGCGGGTGCCTCGGGTGTGACGGTCCCGGTGTCCGCGGTCGTGGACGCCGGCGGAGGCGAAACGAGCGTGTTCGTCGTGCAG
Organism: uncultured Nannocystaceae bacterium; assembly: GCA_964432695.1. Taxonomy (GTDB): domain Bacteria; phylum Myxococcota_A; class Polyangia; order Nannocystales; family Nannocystaceae; genus CAJXVA01. The sequence goes on along the minus strand of CAYSPB010000200.1, from coordinate 10,385 downwards.
GAAGGCGTCGTACAGCGTCGCGCCGTAAAGGTCGCGCAGCTACTGGGTGCCAACGCACTCGTCGCCGATGGCATCGCGGTCGGCGACGACGTCGTCAGCGGTGGCCATTTCGGCCTCGTGCCCGGTCAAGCCGTGCAGGTGCAGCGATGAACGCGATCCTCAAGATGCTGGGTCAGTCCCGGCTGATCATGACCGCCGCAGGCCTGCTCGCAGCGGTTGGCCTGTTCGCGTGGTTGACGATGCCGCGTCAAGAGGACCCCGATATGACCGTCCGCTGGGCGCTCGTCTCGGTCGAGTTCGCTGGCGCCGACGCAGAGAAGGTCGAGAGCCTCATCATCGACCCGCTCGAGGAGCACCTCGCAGAAGTCGACGAGCTTCGGCGCACCTTCGGCACCGCTCGCGCGGGCTTTGGCAGCATCATGCTGATCTTCCGCGACAGCGTCGATGGCGACGAACTCGACGACGCCTGGAAAGACGTCGAAGACGCGCTCGACTCGGCCGAGCAGGAGTTTCCCGAGGGCGCCGGCGAGGCGCTTCTCGACCGGGGAATCGGCGACCAGACCTCGGTGGTGTGGGCAGTCTCGGGCCCCGCGGACCCAAGCGCCCTCCATCAAGCTGCGCAGGACATCAAAGACGACCTTCTCTCCACCGAGGACGTCGCCAAGGTGGAGCTGATCGCCGACCCGGGCGAGCAGGTCACCGTGCAGCTCGACGACGCAGCTGCACACCGCTACGGGCTCACGCCCGTGTTCCTCCGCGACCAGCTCTATGCCCGCAATGCCGGCGTCCCCGGCGGAGCCGTCCGCGTGGGCGACAAGATGGCCTCGCTGCGGCCAGGTACCGAGTTCCGCACCCTCGAGGAACTGCGCTCGACCGCGATCGTGCTGCCCAGCGGCGTCACCGTCCCACTCGATGAGATCGCCACCGTCGCCTACGGACCCACCGATCCCCGCATCGATCGCGTACGCCACGACGGTACCCCCGCGATCGCCGTCGCCGTCGTCCCCCGTGAGGGCATCAACCTCGTTCAGTTTGGCGAGCGCATGCGGGCCACAGCTGACGGCCTTCGGGGGCGCTACCCGCAGGTCCAGCTCGAGGAGCTGATCTTCCAGCCCGACCGCGTCGAGGAACGCATCGCCGGCCTCGGCAGCTCGCTGCTGATGGGCATCGGCGTCGTCGCACTCGTGCTGTGCCTCGCGATGGGGGTGCGGATGGGCTTGGTCGTCTCCGCCGTGATCCCGCTGGTTGCGTTCGCAGCCCTCGCGCTCTACGCCGCCTCGGGAGGGATGCTGCATCAGATGTCGATCGCCGCGCTGGTCATCGCATTGGGCATGCTCGTCGACAACGCCATCGTCGTTGCCGAGCACGTGCAGGGCCGCATCGACGAAGGCATTCCGCCGCTGCGGGCCGCGGCAGGTTCGGTCCGCGAGCTTGCGCTTCCTTTGGGTGCCGCGACTGGCACCACGATGGCTGCGTTCGTGCCGATGCTGCTCGCCGAAGGTAGCGTCGGTGAGTTCACCCGCGCCATCCCCATCCTCATCATGCTGACGCTCGCGATCAGCTACGCGTATGCGGTTCTCGTCACCCCCGTGCTTTCGAACTGGCTGCTTCGCAAGCGCAAGGCCGCGACCGAGAACTCCTGGCTCGAGCGGTTCTCGGGGGCCTTGGGGCGCATGTCGGTCAAGCGACCACTCGTGGTGATCGCCTTGGCTCTGGGCATCGTCGGCGCGAGTTTCGGGTCGATTGGGATGGTCGAGCAGCGTTTCTTCCCAGCTTCGGATCGCAACCAGATTCTCATCGACCTACGGCTTCCCGAAGGCAGCCACATGGATGAGATCGATACGCATGCCCAGGCCCTCGAGGCTGAACTCGCGGCGCGCAACGAGGTCGAAGGCGTGGTCGCGTACGTCGGCCGCTCCGCACCGCACTTCTACTACAACCTCAACACGGTCCCGCGCGCGCCTCACTTCGCACAGCTCGTCGTGAACACGCGGCACAAACGAGACAACCTGTCGCTGATCGAGCACGTACGCTCGTTCGCCGGCGAGGAGATGGCGCAGGTGCAGGTGGTCGCCCGAGGCCTGGAACAGGGTCCGGGTCTGCCGGCGCCGGTCGAGATTCGGCTGACGGGCGACGACTTCGGCCAGCTTCGCAAAGCCGCGGAGCACGTGATGGGCCAGCTGCGGGCCATCGAAGGAGCCGTGGACGTGCGCGATGACGGCGGCCTCGGGGTCCCAAACATCGAGGTCGATGTGGACGATGCCGCCGCCGCACGCCACGGCATCACTCGACTCGACGTCGCCAACGCGCTGCGTGGCCACACCTACGGACTGCCTGTGGGTCAGTACCGCGGGGGTGAAGACCCCGTACCCGTCGTCGTTCGGTCGCCGCAGGGAGAAGACACGCCGGTCGACGGCCTGCCCGCACTCGAAGTGGGTCCCGATGCATCCACCGCGGTGCCGCTGGCTCAGATCGCGCGGACCTCGGTCACCTGGCGCCCTGCCGCCATCTACCACTACAAAGGTGACCGCAAGATTTCGGTCCTCTCCGAGGTCGAAGCCGGTCATACATCGGCCGCGATCGTCGAGAAGCTTCTGAAGCGACTCGACACGGACCCTCTGCCCGAAGGCGTGGAGCTGGAGCTCGGCGGCGAGAACGAGGGCAGCAGCGAAGCCAATACCGCGCTGCTGCAGACGCTTCCGCTGGGCCTTCTGCTGCTCATCGGTTTCCTCATGGTCGAGTTCAACTCGTTCCGCCGGGTCGGCATCGTGATGACGACCGTGCCGCTGGCCGCCGCCGGAGTCATCCCGGGCCTCATCTTCGGACAGCAGCCGTTCGGCTTCATGTCGCTGCTCGGGGTCATCGCGCTGATCGGCATCGTGGTGAACAACGCCATCGTGATGGTCGACGTCGTCGAACGTCGACGCAGCGACGGCGCACCGTTGAACGAGGCCCTGGTCGACGCAGTCCGCAAGCGTGCGCGGCCCATCCTGCTGACAACCGTCACCACCATCGCGGGACTGATGCCGCTGGCACTGTCGGCGACCTCGCTGTGGCCCCCACTCGCGTGGGCGATGATTAGCGGTCTCGTCGCCTCCACCGCGCTTACGCTCATCGTCGTGCCCGCGCTCTACAAGCTGCTGTTCCGTCGCTCGGCCCACCGCGCGGCGCAGGAGGTTCAGGTCTGATGACGTCCATGCTTCTCTTCGTCGCGCTCGCCGGTGCGGCGCCCCCCTCCCCCGCCACCGTCGCTCCCGGTCGGCTCGACGCGATCGACGGCGGTCCCACGATCCTCCGTCCCACCGACGGAGGCCTCACCGCCGCGCGCGTCGCAGAGCGGGCCCTGATCGACGCACCCGACGTCGAGCTGCGGTCCGCCGAACTCGAAGCCGCAGCCGCGCGGGTCGACCAAGCCCGCGCGGGGTACGTACCGGCGATCGACCTCACCGCGCAGTACATGCGGCTGAGTCCCCTACCCGGTGGCAGCAGCTCCGGGGCGCTCGTCGGAACGCTCAACCCCGGACCACTCGGCGTAGGCGCATGCCCTGACGGGACGCCCGGCTGCGTCGTCGATGCCCAAGGCGTTCCCGCGCTGGCGCAGTCGTTCCAGTTTGCCGCGATCGAGAACACCTATGCCCTGACCGCCTCGGTTGGGGTTCCGATCTCCGACAACCTGTTCACGATCCCCCACGCAGTCGAAGCTGCCGAGCACGGCGAACGTGCCGCGAGTCTCGCCCGCGACATCCAGCGAATCGACGCGATCGTCGACGCTCAGATCGCGTACTACAACTGGGTTCGCGCTCGAGCCAACCTCGAGCTCGCGCGTCGCTCGGCCGGGCGCGTCGGCGAGCGCATCGGGGAAGCGGAGTCACGGCTTCGAGCCGGGGCCATCACGGAAACCGACGTACTCCGTCTACAGGCCCAGCTCGCCGCGGCAGAGCGCGTCGTGGCGGAAAGCGAAGCCTTCGTCGCCATCGCGGCAGAAGACCTGGGCAGCCGCATCGCGGTCGACCCTCTGGCTCTCGACCTCGGTGAAGACCTCACCGCCGCCTTCGCAGCTGACCGCAAGCGGGAGGCGCCGCCGCAGCTGGTGCAGCAGGCGCTGTCGCAGCGCCGCGAACTAGACCTGCTGCGCGAGAGTGACGCCGCGCTGCGCGAACAGATCAAAGTGAGCCGGACGCGGTACGCACCACGTCTAGACCTCGTGGGCCAGGTCGACACGGCGAACCCAAACCAGCGCGTCGTCCCGCAGCGCGAACAGTTCGACACCACCTGGGCCGTCGGTATGCGGCTGAGCTACGACGTGCGCGGGGCGGTCGCGACGCGGTCCAAGATCCGCGAGCAGCGGGCGCAACGGCGCGCAGTGGCGGCCCAGGTCTCCCAACTGCAGCGGGGCGTTCGGCTCCAGGTCGTTCAGTCCGCAAAGCAGCTCGAAGCAGCGCGACGCGCCGTGAATCTCGGCGCGATTGGCCAACGAAGCGCCGAAGCGGCCTATGATCAGATCTCAGCGCGCTACCGGGCCGGAGCCGTCGGGGTGGTCGATGTGATGGAAGCTGAGTCGCTGCGCGTCGAGGCGGAGTTGCGGGCCATCGATGCCCGCATCGCCGTCCGCGAGAACGACCTTCGCCTGCGACACGCGCTCGGAGAGATCGAGCCTGGCTGAATGCGCCTCCGTGCAACCGTTGATCGCAGTCACGGTTGCCCCGACTTGGACTCAGGAGACACCCTCGGTGTGCGGCCGCTCCGCGCGGAGCCGTGGTGCCAGGTTCGGTTGTCGCTTATCCTCGGCCCAGCGTGGGCGACCTCCTTCAAAGCGCACCCGTGTGGTGGGCGGCCGCGTACCTGATGGGCGCCATCCCCGTTGGGGTCGTCCTCGCGCGCGCGAAGGGCATCGACCTGCGCACGGTCGGCTCGGGCAACATCGGCGCGACCAATGCAGCTCGCGCGCTGGGCACCAAGCTTGGGCTCGTCGTCTTCGCCCTCGACGTGCTCAAGGCCGCACTGCCGGTCTGGCTCGCATCGCAGTCGTGGGCCCTGGGCTCGATGGACGATCCGAGCTGGGCACTCGCAGGCGTCGCATTCATGGCCGTCGTCGGCCACATCTTTCCCGTCTACCTACGCTTCCAGGGTGGCAAAGGCGTGGCCTGCGGATTGGGCATTTTCGTCGCGTTGGATCCCGGCGTCGCGCTGGCGGCAATGGTCATGTACGTGCAGGGCTTGGTGCTGACGAGGACCAGTGCCGTCGGGTCGCTGACCGCGGTCACGTCGATATGCTTGTGCCTGATCATCGCGGACAAGCCATCGGCCCATGTCGCCGTGGGTCTTGCCGCCTCGACCCTGATCTGGCTACGCCACACCAGCAACATCAAGGGGCTGATCGCGGAGGCCAAGGCGCGAAAACAAGCTCAGCGGGCCACGGAAGGCCCAGACGGCCCCTCAGCCTGAAACAACTGGCAGGGTCGCAGCGTAGTGGCTACATTGTGGTTGCTGTGAGCACGTTGTACGTCGGCGGCCTTCCGCCCACGGCGGACGCGGAGTTCCTGCGGGAGCTCTTCCGCCGCTTCGGCACGCTGCTGCGGATCCGCCTGGTCGCCCGCGCGAGCGGAGACGCGCATCGCGGCTTCGGCTACGTCACCTTCGACGACGCCGCGTCTGCGCTTCGGGCGCAGCAGTCGCTCGACGGAACCGAGGCCGAAGGCGTTCAGCTTCGCGTCGCCCCAGCGGTCTGACCTTCTCAGCGCGCCGGCATCACGCATCGTCGAGGTTGAGGCGTCGTTTCATCGCCTCGAGTTCGTCGTCGACCTGCTGCTCGATCGCGGCCTCGGCTTCGGCCGCGGCCTCCTCGTCCGGATCGGGCCCGATCGGTTCGCCGTGCCAGTACTCGACGTCGGCGTCCTCGGGCACGAACGCGGTGAGCGTTCGTGAGGCCGAGCCCGGAGCTCCGCCTGCAAACACGCCACGCTTGCCCGAGTCCGGATACAACACGACGTCGGTCGGGCGCATGGTCGACAGAGCCAGGTACGCGAACGTCTCCTCGGATGTGTTGATGATCTGATGCGCGGCGTCGGCCGATGCCGGCAGCGCGACGTAGTCACCCGGCTTCAGCGGGTGGTGCTCGTCGCCGAGACGAAGCGTCGCTCGACCTCGAAGTACGTAGAGGGCTTCTTCGTTGCCCAAGTGCGCGTGGAAGGGCCAAGCCGTTTTGCCGGGCGGGACTTCGGTGAGACTGCAGCCGAGCCCCTCCCCGCCCGCGGCGCGTCCCAGCATTCGGCGTCGGTTTTCGAAGACCGATCCTTGCTGCGACTCGACCCACGCGACGTCTTCCTCATGTACGAGCGCCATCGCCGAAGCCTACCAGCGGGCGGACCGCGGCGAGCCGCGCGTACGGACCGCTCGCATCGCCGCTCGGTCTGCCGACACGCGCGAACGCAGGCAACCGTGCACGTGGACTCGATGCACTCGTCGTCGCAGGCCTCGAGGCAGTCGACCGCCTCCTCGCTGCAGTGGCGCACGTCGTCGTGCAGCGCGACGGCAAGGGCGAGCGAGAAGGCAGCAATCAAACCGCGAGCACCTTTCGGACCAACGCGAGACGGTTCGGCGCACCGACCTTCCGGCGAACGTTGGCCGCATGCATCTTCACCGTACGACCGGAGATCGACAGCGCTTCGCCGATCTCGTCGTAGCGGTAGCCCAGCGCGATGTACTTGAGTACCGAGATCTCTCGGGGCGAAAGCGAAGCCGACTCGGCAGTGCGCGCAACGGCGTGCTCGATGTCGGGGTTGTGCCGCGGGATGACCCCGGCGCTCGGGCTCCAATGGGCTGGCCGACGCATCTCCGACGACGACGCCGATGCGCTCATCGAAGGAGCGATGGACGGCGCATCTTCGAGGCGCGTGCGCAGCTCAGCGGTGGCCTTCACGCAGCGGGTGAGCGCGTCGAGAATGGCAGCGGGAGTGAGTGGTGGGACCACCAACTCGTTGACGCCGACCTCGACCAGACGCCGGATCGACGCGGGGTCGCTCGGCGAGCCGATGCCGATGGCCAGGCAGGGCTTCGTGCCCGACCGAAGCCCTGCCGCGATCGCCTGCATCTCCGCGCGGGGTAGCTCCCCATCGATGGCAGCGGCATCAAAAGCCAACCGGCCGGACTGCAGTACGTCCAACGCGGCGTGCGTGCTACGGCACACGTGAACGTGCGCGCGTGCCCGGGCGACAGCCGCACCGATGCCCAGCGCAGCACTGGGCCGAACCTGAACGACCAAGATGCGGGTTCCTCGGAGCGCGGTGGTACGGGCGGGTGCGGGGAACGAGTTGGCGGTGGTCATGAGCACCGACCCCGTCGGCCAGACCCCCCTGTCCGTTGCGCACTTTTTTTCTGTTTTCATCCCACCCGGCCCGCCGTCTCACCAACGCAAACGCCGCCGACCCAGGCGGGACGACGGCGCGGTTGGCGAATCGCTCGGGCCGCTCACACGCGGGCGCGCAGCGGTGCGTCCTTGGCGGGCGCTCGGCTTCCGTACAACCGCTCCACCTCCGCACCGATGCGCCCGGTGAGGAAGTAGAACAGCATCTTGAAGTCCGATGCCAACGACCAAAGCGGGTACTTGAACGTGGCCGGCTTGTTGTGCTCGATGAAGAAGTGAGCAACCCAGGCGGGCCCGTAGCCGAGCACGAAGCCAAGGAGGATCAGCCACGGGTTACCGAACGCAACGGCGCTACCCGCTGCGACAAGGGCCATGCCCGTGCCGAAGTAGTGGAGCCCGCGGCATGTGGGGTCGCGGTGCTCACCGATGTAGTACGGCCAAAACTCCGCGAAACTCTGGATGCGTTCTTCGTCTGCCATCGGACCCTCGGCACGCAGTGTACGCAATCGCGGGCACAGCTCCACCGGGACCTCTCACATGGCTCCGGAGCAACATTCGTGGCCTTCGCGTCACGCCTCGGACGCCACGCGCAGGCCCGGCTGAAGCAAGCTCGCGACTTCGGCCAGATCTCCGTCGGCCAGGCGTTTCAGGCTCGCCGCCGGATCGAACGCATCCACGGCTCCGGTCGCCCGCTGTCCGCCGGTTGGAAGGTCGAACGTGCCGCTGGGCAGCTCGATCCCCCGACGAATCTCGGTCGCGACCATCATGAAGACTTCGCTCCGGTATTCGAGCGGCAGGCCGGCCGCTTCCCAGACGCAAAGTGACTGCCCGGCATTCCGCGTGCGCAAGCAGGCTTGACCGAGCACGGCGTCGACCGCCCCTGGATGCGCTTCTCGGCCCCGTGAGACCTCATCGTGCCAACCCCGCACGTGCTCGACGACGGCAGCGCGCGTACTCGCATCCAACGCCAAGTACGCATCGGCGAGGCGACCGAGCGGCAAGGCCTGAAGCGCGGCCGAGCCTTCGGCCGCATCGGTCCAGAGTGCATCCGGCGTCTGAATCGACGCCCCGTCGATGGCGACGGCCTCAGCCCCAGTCACGGGCAGCGACAGCGACCACTGCTCGCGACGCCGCGCGCCCTCGGCCGCGATCACGGTCAGCGTGCCCGTCATGCCACCCGGTCCGGACACCTGGTAGGTGACCGAGACGGGGCCCTCGGGCAGCGGTGCGAGCTCGGCGAGGAACGCGTCCCGCGTTGGTGGAAGGTCGTCGATCTCGACCGCGTCGGGGACCTCGAGCATGGGCTCGCGCGGCTCGACGGGCGCATCTGCGCACGCGACGAGCAGCACCAGTCCGACGGTCGCCAGGCGGGCCTTCACATGATGCCGGTAGCACGGGCCGGTCCTGGGACCGATTTTTCGACCGGAACGCGTGCGTCGATGACGGAAATGTGAGCTGGTGGGCATGCCAATCCACGAGATGAACTCTCAACTTGGCTTGCTGTTTCTTGGTGCGCTCGCGACCGGGGGCTGTTTCTCGGACCCCATCACCGCCTCGCCAGACGGATCGACGTCGGCATCGATGTCCCCGACATCGGAGGGCGAGTCGCCTCCGGGCGAGTCGGACACCGATCCTGCGCCGCCGTCCTCCGAGACCGATGCGTTGCCACCGAGCTCCGATACCGAAGCGGACACCGACACCGCACCGCCTGCGATGACGTGCGGTGGCGCCCCCGACCCCGGGGCCTGCGCTGCGGCTAGCAATCCGGACTTCGAGTCGTGCCGGTGGGAGCCGGCGATCACGATGGATCCGTGGTCGTGCCAGGCCAACGCGGCCGGCGGCGGACAGTGCATCGTGGAACAAGGGCTCGACGGGTGCTTCGAACCCGAACCCAGCTGCGCTGACGGCACGGCCTGGTTCGCGCGCGTGACCGACGGCGGAGTCGAGCTGATCGATGCGACGGGGCTTTGCTACGGGCTCCCCGACTTCGAGCCGTGTCCGGCGTTCGAAGACACCGGCAGCACCTCATCGGGTGCCGAAACCGGGGACATGACGAGCACCGGAGCCGGAGACTCGGGGGCCACGGGGGTCGGTCGCGGTAGCGAGTCCGGCGTGGGCGACGAGGAAGAGCAGATCGCATCCGCCTGCGCCTGTGCCTGCTGAGGCTGGTCAACGCCGGCGCGCTCGTGCACGCTGCCGGACTGACGCTGTACGGAACCACGACCTCGCCCTACGTTCGTCGCGTTCGCGTCGTCGCCCACGAGCTGGGTGTCGACGTCGACCTCGTCAACACGGCTACCGAGGGCGGGCAAGCGGCCATGCGTGCGGTGAACCCGGTGTGGAAGGTGCCCACGGCGAAGGTGGGCGAGCTGGCCCTGCTCGATTCGCAGACCACGTGCGAGTACCTGCTTCACAACCGCGGCCCCGGTGAGCTCGCGCGCTTCTCGGCCGACAACGTGCACGAGCGCAACCTCCTGACGGCGATCGACGGCGCGCTCGACTCGCTCATCAACGTCTTCTACCTGACGAAGGATGGCGTTACGCCGGCGTCCTCCTCCTACGTGGACAAGCAAACGGCACGAGCCAAGAGCGCAATGACCTGGCTCGAGTCGTGGGCAACAGGTCCGTGGCTGAGCCAGGTGCAGCAGCTCGGCCTCCCCGAGATTGCGCTCGTCACCACGCTGGACTGGATGAACTTCCGCAACACGTACGACGTGGCGGCGCACCCCAAGCTGGTCGAGCTGCAGCAGCACTGGGCGGGCCGCGAGAGCTTCGCGGCAACAATGCCCACCACCTGAGTCGCCGTACGAAAAACGGCCGCCCCGGAGTCCCGGTGGCGGCCGCATCGTCGAGTGCGAGTCGAGTGCTACCAGTTGTAGTCGTCGCCGCCGCCGCGACCGCCTCGGCCACCGCCGCGTCGACCTCGTCCGCCGCGACCACGGTCGCGATCGTCTCGGCCACCGCCGCGGCCATCTCGGTCACGGAAGTCGCCACCGCCGCCACCGCCGCCTCCACGGAAGCC
>CAYSPB010000199.1:0-13080 GCA_964432695.1 uncultured Nannocystaceae bacterium | reverse complement strand
AGACTCGCCCCCACCGGAGTCCGTATCCGTGTCGGCCGCCGTACCGCCAGAGTCACAGGCCGGCAGCGCGAGTACGCTCGCGAACGCCAAGCCCCAAGTCCATCGCAATCGTCGTGAGTCCATCCGGTCGCGGATTTTGCCAAGCCCGCGGCGAGACCACCAGCCCGTCCGGGACCAACCGCTCAGGTCGCCGGCGGCGCCGCGTCGACCGACGGTGCCGACGTCGGCACCGCGACCTCGGACCGCTCGCGCGACTTCCGATAGGCTCGAATGCCGACCATCAGGCTGATTCCGAGCCCCAGCAGTCCTGCCACGCCATAGGCTGCGCTCATCGCCGACTTGAACACGGCCGTGAACACGATCGCGACCATCAGCATCGTCGCGAGTTCATTGAACATGCGCAGCTTGTTCGACGACCACGTGCAGCGGCGCGCGAGCTGCTGCTTGCGAATTCGCCCACACCACAGGTGATAAGCAACGAGCATGGCGAGCCACGTGAACTTCCAGTGAAGCCACGATCCGAACGGCCACGCGCCCACGACCATCGTCAGCCCGCCGGCAAAGGTCAGCAACGACGCCGGCACGGTGATGATCTTCCACAAGCGCCCGGCCATGAGTTCCAGCTGCGGAAGCAACACTTCCCGTTCCGCCTCCGGCTTGGCGGACGCCTCGGCGTGATAGATGAACAGCCGCACGATGTAGAACAACCCGGCGAACCAGCTGATGAAGCCGACGATGTGCACGGCTTTGGCGGTTGCGTACAGGGTGGGACTCATCGGGCGCAGTGTACCGCGCGCTCGCGAAACGCAAGCCACAGCCTGGAACACGTCGGTCCGCGGTGGCGCCGCGCCTTCCCTTCAAGGCCCTTCCGGCCCGGACGATGGCCACAAACAGAACCATGAGCCATCACGCAGCGTTCGAAACGGCCCGCCCCACGCATGACGAACTCCCGCCCGCGCCGGGCGCCGAACCACGCCTGCTCGGCCAGTACCTCGTCGACATCGGCGCGATCGACCTCGACGACGTGCGCGAAGCCCTAGAGCTGATGCGCCTGTGCAACAGCCCGCTGGGCGAGATTGCGGTCGGCGAAGGCGTCCTCTCGTCACGCCAGCTCAACACCCTGCTTCGCGAACAACGAGCGATCGACGGTCAGTTCAGTGAACTCGCCGTTGCGCTGGGCATGGGCGAACACGTCGGCGACCGCCTCGAAGACCTCAGCGCGGAGCAGGACACCGACAACCTTCGCTTCGGCGACGCGCTGGTCGAGCTCGGCGTCCTGACGAGTACCGCCCTCGACACACACCTCGACCGCTACGAACGAGAAGAGCTCGGTGGCTTGGCGAGCCTGCCCGAGGGAGTCCGCGGGGCCTCGCTCGAAGAGGCCCTGGACCTGTTCCCCCGCATCGCTCGACGCTCGATGCAGACCGCGGTTCGCCTCGGATCGGCACGCGCATGGGACGGGCACGCCTGGGACGCGCACGCCACCGCCAGCTTTGCGGGACCCCATGGCTTGGCCTTGGGCCTGAGCGTGGAAGTCGAAGTCGCTGCCACGCTGGGCAGCCACTTCGACGCCGACAAGATCGCTTGGTACCGCAAGCTCGCGCCGGTACTGCTTGCCGACTTCATCGGGATGAATGCACAGATGGTTCGCAGCAAGCTCGACCCCGCTGGCCTCGAACACGGCGACGTCCAGCTTCGCCCCGGCGAGATGCCCGTGCGCGGCCTCTGCTTCGACCTCGCGTTCGAGACCGGCCGCGGCGTGCTGGTCCTCGACGCGGGCGCCTGAGCGCGTTTCGTCGCATCCCCTGCTACCGTGGTGGGGTGATGCGATGGATTGGTCTCCTCTTGGCCGTCTCGATCGGTGCCTGCGGTACGAGCGACGACCCAGGCGCTGCCGATGATGCGGGCAGCAGCGGTGCTGCCGATGGCTCGAGCTCCAGCACGAGCGCTGCCGTGTCGGCGACCGCCGTCTCGATGACCACCACCACAGGCGACCCCGGCACGAGCAGCGGAGGCGACGACACGACGACGTCGACAACCGCCGCCGAGGACGACACCCGCACCGGCGGCGCCGGCCAGAGCACTAGCTCCGGCGGCTGCCCCGAGGGCACGCTCGACTGCCCCTGTGAGGACGGCACCTGCCTCGATGGCCTGGTCTGTGAGGACGACGTCTGCGTGCCGCCGACCGCGTGCGACCAGGACCTGCTCGAGCCCAACGACGTCGAGGGCATGGCGACCCTGCTGGGCGAGATCAACGACAACGACGACAACGGTGGCTCGATCTTCGGCGTGCTCGACGGCCCCGATGACGCCGACTGGTACCGCTACACCGGAGACGACGACATCCTCTACAACGTCGATCCCAGCCGCTTCGTCGACGCCACCGCGGGCGTGCGCATGTGCAAGTTCGCCGAGTGTGACAACGGCATCGGTGCAACCGAAGTCCCCTGCCCCCCCGAAACGGAGCCCGCCGTGTCTCCCGAGGGCCGGCCCGGCTGCTGCGCCCCGCTGGGTATGGAGATCGAAGCGAACTGCAGCGGTGTCGTCGAGGACAACATGCACGTCTACATGCGCATCGACTCGGCCGAAGAGGCTTGCGTTCCGTACGAGCTCATCTACCACTTCTAGGCCCATGGACTACGTCGGACGCATCTTCCGCCCTCCGAGCGAAGCGGCCAGCTTCCTTCTGCAGGTCACCATCGGCTGCAGCCACAACAGCTGCGTCTACTGCGACATGTACCGGGACAAGCAGTTCCGGCCCAAGCCGCTCGACACGATCCTCGCCGACATCAATGAAGCTGCCGCGCTCGGACCCCGGTTCAAGCGCGTGTTTTTGTGCGATGGCGACGCGCTGATCCTCTCGACGAAGAAGCTCCTGCCGATCCTCGAAGCGATCGCGACCAAGCTTCCGTGGGTCGAGCGGGTCGGCACCTACGGCGACACGCGCAGCGTGGGCCGCAAGAGCGTCGAGGAGCTCACCGTGCTTCGCGAGGCCGGCCTGGGTATCGTCTATCACGGCATGGAGAGCGGCGATGACGCGGTCCTCGAGCGCATCGACAAAGGCGGCACGCGAACCCAGGCGATCGAGAGTGCGGCCAAGCTGCGCAACGCAGGAATCGCCCACAGCGTGATGGTGCTGCTGGGCGTGGGCGGCGTGACCCTCAGCGAGCAGCACGCGAAGAACACCGCGGTCACGCTCAGCGAGATGGATCCGCCCTATGTCGGCGCGCTGACGACGACCGTCGTCCCCGGAACGCCGCTTGCCGCCATGGAGGCCTCGGGTGCCTTCGAGCTTCCGAGTAAGTTCCGCATGCTGGAGGAGCTCCGCGCGATCGTGGCCGGCGTCGAGCTATCGAACTGTCGCTTCTCGGCGAACCACGCCTCGAACTACCTTCCGGTGCGCTGCACGCTGCCCCGCGACAAAGCCGCCGTTCTGGACGCCCTCGACGAGGTCCTCGCCGCCCGCGATGAGCGCATGCTCAAGCCCGAGTCCCTCCGCGCGCTTTGACGACCCACCCTGGCCGCTTTCTTGGAGTCAGCGCCCGCTCGTGGTGCGATTGCGGCGGTCCGCGGACGCGCGCGGTGAATGTTCTTCACCCGGTCCCCGTCCTCACCCCAGGCCCGTCTTCGCCGACGCCCCTTCGCCATGCAGCTTGCCCACCTCGCCCACTCCGTTCGCTTTCCCCTCGCCGCCGCCGTCCTTCTCGGCGGGATGACGCTGGCGTCGACGGCCGAGGCCCGCAAGCCCAACGTCAAGCGACGGGGAGGTCAGTGGGGCGTGATGCTGGGCGGTGCAGCCTGCATCCCCGGCAAAGCCGAGTGCGCGCGGGACTCGGTCAGCGAAGGCGGCGTAACCGTCGACGGCGAAACCCGCCCGTCGGTGGGCCTGGGTGCCGAGCTCGGCTACCGCTTCAACCGATGGGCCTTCCTCGGGGCCTCCTACAACCTGGGCTTCTTCGACGCTTCGTACGAGGTCGAGAACCGCAGCAACTACAAGCGCGCCTATCAGAACAGCATCTACGGCATCTTCCGGCCGTCGCTGTCCGCGTGGCGCTTCGACTTCGGTCTGGGCATGGGTCCGGGCTTCTCGCGCCAAGTGTTCGTCACCGAGAACGGTGACCGCGACTACTCCCAGGGCTTCTCGTTCAAAATCGAACCAACGATCGACATCTTCGTCACCCGCCGTATGTTCATCGGCGCCAAGCTCGACTTGCTGCTCAACGCGCACAACAAGACCTGTCGCGAAGAGGGAGACACCACCACGTGCGTCGCCACGGAGGCGCGCGACGTCGCGCCGGTGCACCAGATGATCTTCGGGCTGCACGTCGGCGGCACGTTCCTCTAGACACGCCGACGCCCCACGAGAAAGGCCGCGTCCCCAAAGGGTCGCGGCCTTTTTGCTGCCCGGCGCGTCGGCTCAGCCGGCCTTTTTCTCAGCCGGAGCGGGCTTGGCCTCAGGCTTCGCGTCGCCCTCGGCGGGCTTCTTCTCCGCCGCGACCTCACCACGACCGCCAGGAGCCTCCCCCCCGGCTTTCTTGATCTCTTTGTCGATGACCTTTCGAGCTGCCGCGCCCTTGTCGGCGTCGAGCTTCATCTTGCCTCCATGACCGTGGCCATGTGGGTCGCCCTCCCCATGACGACGCGTCTTGGGCCGCTTGCGCTTGGGCTCGGGGCCCAGCGTCGGCTTGATGTTGTCGACGACCTCGTACTTGGCGAGCAGGTCCTCCTTCAGCTGGCGGCGCCCCTGGTGGAGCTTGCGCTGACGAAGGCGATTGACGATCTGATCCTGCAGCGCGTCCTTGGGCAGCTCACCGGGGCCCCACGAACCGGTGACCTTGATGATGTGATAGCCGAACTTGGTCTTGACCGGCTTGGAGATGTCGCCGGGCTTCATCGCGAACGCGGCGGCGGAGAACTCCTCGGCCATCCGATCGGCGGTGAAGATGCCGATGTCGCCGCCCTTGGCCGCGCTGGGCCCGGTCGACTTGTCGGTCGCGATCTTCGCGAAGTCCGCGCCTTCGGCCATCACGGCTTTGTAGAGCTCGTCGGCCTTGGCCTTGGCTTCGGCCTCCCACTTCGCGGACTCCTCCGCTGAGGGCTCCGGCTGCTTTTCGCTGGCCGGGCGCCGCTCCTTCTTGGGGCCGATCGGAACGAGGATGTGGGACGCACGCACGCGCGGCTTGTCCGACTTCCAGTTGCCCTTGATCTTCTCGTAGTCCGCGTCGATCTCCGCGTCGGTGACCTCGAGCTTGCCTTGCTTCTCCAGGATCGCCTTCTCGCGGAGTTCGGCGACGTACATGTTCTTGAGGCTGGTCTCGGTCTCGCCGCGACGGCCCAGGTGCTTTTCCCAATCGCGAATGCCCCGCTTTTGCTGACTCTCGCGGGCGGCGAGGGCTTCGGCATCGAACTCGACGGCGAGCGCGGCGGCTTCCTGCTTGAGGACCTCGTGGTAGATGAGGCGCTCGGCGATCGACTTGCGGTAGCGCCGGTCCGCCGACGTAGGGATTTCCCGACCGCGGTCGGTGTACTTCTTGACCTTCAGATCGTAGATCGAGGTAAACGCATCGTTGGCGATCTCGACGGTGCCTACCTTTGCGATCGGGCCCGAGGGAACGGCGCCGAGCTCGGTCTCGGTCGAGGCGTCATCGCCCTTGTCGATCTTCGCCAGGTCCTCTTTCGTGGCCTTCGCGGGCTTGGGAGGGTCGGTGCAGGCCACCAGGAGGGTGGCGGCCAGGAAACTCACGTACAGCGAACGCATAGCCGTGCTCTTTCAAGACAGTCCGACGAGCGCGAGGCTCGAACGGCAGCGGATTCTAAGCATGAATCCCAACCGCAGCAAACGCCCACCGAGCGGTTCACGGTCTGGGACCTCGACGGCGCGCTTGACGCACTGGCACCCCTCTGCCCCGTGACGTAAGCATCACGGCTGCCCCGTCATGGCCGACCTCGTTCAAATCCGCAGCAAAGCGACGCCCGCCGAGCCTGAGCCCGTCGCGCCGGACCCCGACGCCCCGGCCGTCTACATGGAGACGTTCGGCTGCCAGATGAACGAGGCCGACTCCGCCCTGATCGCTGGGCAGCTGGGCCGGGCGGGCTATCGCGCGGTGACGGAACCCAGCGCCGCCGACGTCATCCTCATCAACACCTGCGCCATCCGGGAAAAGGCAGAGGACCGGGTGTGGGGACGCACGAGCCAGCTCCTACGGCACCGCAGCGACAACCCGGATCTCGTCATCGGGATCACGGGGTGCATGGCCGAACACCTCAAGGACAAGGTCGCCCAGCGGGCGCCGTACATCTCGGTCGTCGCGGGTCCGGACAGCTACCGCTCGATCGCCGCGCTCGTCGACCAGGCGCGCTCGGGAGAGACCGCGATCGACGTGAAGCTCGACCGCGAAGAGGTCTATGACGCGCTCGACCCCCACGCCGACGACGACGGCGTCAGCGGTTTCGTCACCATTCAACGCGGCTGCGACAAGTTCTGCACCTTCTGCGTGGTGCCCTACACCCGCGGACGCGAGCGCGGCGTACCACCGCGCGAGGTGCTTCGCCACGCGCGCGCGCTGGCGGAGCGCGGCTACAAAGAGGTCGTCCTGCTGGGCCAGACCGTCAACTCGTACGCCTACGAGGACGTCGACTTTGCCGCGCTGCTCGAAACCGTGGCCACGATCGACGGCATCGAGCGCATCCGCTTCACGAGCCCCTACCCCGTCGATTTCTCTCCCCGCGTCATCGAGGTGATGGCCCGCGAGTCCAAGATCTGCCCGCAGGTGCACCTGCCGCTGCAGTCCGGCTCCGACCACATGCTCGAGGTGATGCGCCGTGGCTACACGCGGCAGCAGTTCCTCGACCTCGTCGGCGACCTGCGCCGCGCCATCCCGGGCATCGCCCTGTCGACCGACATCATGGTCGGCTTCTGCGGAGAAACCGAGGAGGACCATGCCCAGACGCTCGCAGTCATGCGCGAGGTGCAGTTCGATTCGGCGTTCATGTTCAGCTACAGCGACCGTGGCATCACGTACGCCTCGCGCAAGCTCGTCGATGACGTAGCCCCCGAGGTGAAAGGAGCCCGTCTGCGGGACGTGATCGATCTGCAGGAGATCCACACCCGGGCCTCACACGACGCCCGCATCGGGCAGCAGGTCGACGTGCTCGTGGTCGGGACCTCGAAGCGCGGCGACAAGACGCTGGGCCGCACGCCGCACTTTCACAAGGTGCTGCTGCCGCTGGGCGCGGGTGAGCCCGGCGACGTCGTCACCGCCACCGTCACGGGCAGTACCGGTCGCTCCCTGCTGGCGTGAGCCTCGCCCGCGGGCGTCCGCGCGCTCGTGGTACACCCGGCGGCAACGTGGCCGACGACGACACCACCCCGCCACCGCAGTCCGAGCCGCCCGCGCGCGTGAGCCGTCACGTGCAGCCGGTCGGACCTCGCATCCTCGTCCGGATCGTCAAAGGGCCCGACAGGGCTGAATCCGGGTTGTTCCTGCCGCAAGGCGTCAAGGAGAACCATGCCGCGGCGTTGCTCGGTGAGGTCCTCGAAGTTGCGCGCACGATGCCCAAAGCCGACGGCCTGCCGGCGGACGACGACGACCACGACGAGAACGACGACATTCTTCGCGGCGATCTCGGCAAGAACGTCAGCGGGATCCCGCTGGGTGCCAACGTGCTGTTCGAGAAGGAGCGCGGCGTCGCCGTGCCCTGGGACGAGACCCTGAGACTGCTCGAGGTCCGCCACGTTCTCGCCATCGTCGACATCATCACCGAGGACGAGCTGCAGTGACGCGCCGCAGCCTATTCACCGCCGCGTCACTCGCCCTGCTGAGCACGACTGCTCACGCCGCGCCGCCCGAAGCCCTCGAGCGTGCGGCCACCGACGGCGTCGAGCGGGTCTACGAAGACTACTCCTCCGAAGGGGACGCCAGCAGCCTCGAGCTCAACCCCGCGATGATCTCCGCGGTTCAGGGCATCGACCTCACGCTGCTGGGCTACCAGACGACCGATCGCTTCATGCGGGGCAGCGGCTTCGGCGCCTTTGCGGCGTTCAACCTCGGGTTCGGCGTCGCCACGGCGTTCGGCGCCCAGCTCATCGAGCCCGGTCTCGGAGAACGCGTCACGGACTTCGCCGCCGACCGGAACCCGACCGCGACCAAGCTCAGTTGGGGTCTCTCCTTGGGCATGGGCGACGCAGGCGCGCTGGGTGTCGGCATCTCGGGCCTGCGCAGCCAGGGGCAGTGGCTGCAGCGGCCCGATGTTGACGTGGGTCTGATGACCCGGATCACCAACTACGCTTCGTTGGGGGCGTCGGCGCGGTTCAGTCCGGTCAACCTCGAGTCCGACGTGTTGCCACCCGAGCTCAACGTCGTCGGCGAACTCTCGGTGCGCCCGTTGGGCACCAACGTCGTCGAACTCGCCGGCGGGGTGAAGCAACAGGTGCTCAGCGCGGCCCCCGGTGAAGAGCCGCGACGCGTGGGCAACGATGGGCTGCTTCCCCGCGGACGCCTGTCGCTTCGCTGGCAGGGTCTCGCGCTGCGCGGCGAAGTCGAACAAGTCCGGCTCACCCAGCTCGACGAAGCGAGTTTCGCACCGCTCCGCGGGGTGAAGGCGCTCCGTGGCTCGGTCTCCCTGGAGGCTTCGTGGGACTACGCCTCGCTGGGTATGGGCCTGCACGCGGGCGCCTCCGACGGCGTCGACGGCATCGGCTACCACGCACGGCTACACAGTCGCCGTCGCGGTCGCGTCTACTGGGCGCGCCCTGTCGACGTCGAGCGCATCGACCTGGGCTCGATCGGAAGCCAGCGCGGCCTCATCGCGATGCTCGGGCGCCTCGATCGAGCCCGCGACGCCGGGCCACGCACCATGCTGCTGCTCGACGCTCGCAGCACCAGCGGCGGCTGGGCGGCGCGTCATGAGGTTCGCGAAGCCCTCATCGACGTCCGCAACGCTGGAGGACACATCTTCGCCTACGTCGAGAACGCGGGCCTGGGCGACTACTACATGGCAAGCGTCGCCGAGACGATCTTCATGCATCCCGCAGGATCGCTGGAAACCTACGGTCTGTCTTCGAGCAGCCTCTACTTCCGAGGGGCGCTCGACAAAGTCGGCGTGAAGGCCGAGGTGATCAAGATCAAGGAGTACAAGTCCGCCGGCGAACGATTCAGCGAGACCGCGCCCACGCCCGCCGATCGAGAGCAGCGTGAGGCGATTCAGAAGGCCATCTACGAGCAGGTGCTGTTCGACATCGCACAGGCCCGGGGCCTCACGGTGCACGAGGTCCGAAGCGCCTTCGACGATGCGCCGCACGGCCCAACGCAGGCGATCGAGCGCAAGCTGGTCGACACCATCACCTTCCGGGACGAGCTCGAAGGCGAGATGGGCGAGCGCGTCGGCGCGCCGGTCGAGATTCGCGCCATCCCCGAGACCTCGCCCGAGAACACCACGTGGACCGGCAAGCCGTACATCGCGGTCGTGCTGGTCGAGGGCGCCATCGTCGACGGGCCCAGCCGCAGCATCCCGTTCATCGGCACGCAGTTCGCAGGCGGCGACACCATCGCCAAGACGCTGCGCACGGTTCGCGACGATCCCAAGTGCCGCGGCGTGGTGCTTCGGGTCGACTCTCCCGGAGGGTCGGCATTGGCCTCGGACATCATCTGGCGCGAGGTCTCCCGCACCCACGAGGCACACGGGGCGGACCCGCAGGGCAGCCCGCCCATCGTCGTGTCGATGAGCAACGTCGCGGCCAGCGGCGGCTACTACGTCGCCGCGGGCACGGACACGATCTTCGTCGACCCGATGACGATCACCGGGTCGATCGGGGTCATCACGATCCACTTCGACGTCTCGGGTCTGCTCGAGAAACTGGGTATCTCGGTCTCGACGTTCAAGCAGGGCAAGAACCCGGACATCGGCTCGATCTACAAGCCGTACACCGCCGACCAGCGGGCCAAGGTCGAGTCGAGCATTGCGCGAACCTACGACCTGTTCACCCAGCGGGTGTCCGAGGCACGCGACATGACCCAAGACGAGGTCAACGAACTCGGGCGCGGCCACGTCTATGCCGGCGAGCACGCCATCAGGCTCGACCTCGCCGACCGCGTCGGCGGGCTCGAAGACGCGATCGCCCACGTGCGCCGCGAAGCGGGCATCAAGCCCCGCAAGGACCTCGACGTCCGAGTGCTCCCGCGGGCGCCACGACTCATCGACCTGATCCTCGACACGGTGGGGGACCCGTTTGCGGGCGCCGGCCCGGTGCGCAAGGCCAAGGCTCGACGCGAGAAAGCCAAGCGCGACGCGTCGCTGGTGGGCGTGCTGCCCAAGGCGCTCACCGACGTGATCACGCGGCTACCGCTGTCGCTGCTCTACCTCGAACAGGGGCAGGCGCACGCGATCATGCCGTTCGTGATCACGACGGACGACTGACCGCCGTGACCACGTGCGTGGGCGAGTGCAGCCGCCTCAGCCGCGGCTGCGCCCCCACGTGGTCGGCGGGGTCGACGAACGTCACGTTCGCGAGGCCCGCCTCGCCCATCACAGCCCTCACCTCCGCCTCGCTGGCGTAGGGGTCGAGGGCTTTCTTGCGGCGGGTGAGCGCCTGGATCGCCGTACGCAAGACCGTCGCCGACGCTCCCACGCTCGCCTGCCCCGCCCGCGTGTGCAGGTCGCAGACGAAGCGCCCGCCACTGCCGAGCGCCGAGGCCACCGAGGCATACAGCTGAGCACGCTCCGGGTCGCTGAGGTAGCTGAGCAGGCCCTCGGCGACGACGACCGGTCGCGCCGCGTCGCCGACCGCCTCGGCGAGCGTCTGCGCAAATCCTGGCTCGACGACGTTCGCGTCAAGGATGTCATGGCGGCCCTGCAGCGCGTCGATCAGGGCACGCGGCGCTCCTGCGAGCGCGCGACGCTTGGCAGCCGCCATGTCGGGCAGATCGAACTCGACGCCGCGGATCCCGTCGCGGGCGCAGAACGTGACGGCGCGCCGGGTGAGCCCCGCCCCGAGCTCGACGACCAGGTCGGGCTCGTGCGCGGCGACGACGGCCTCGATCAAGCGATGACGGTACTCCAGGTAGACGCGCATCGACGGCGTCTGCGACGAGAGACGACTCGCCCACTCCCCCGCCGCAAAGAACCCCCAGTACAGCGCCGCGCCGCGCCGGGTCGCGAACAAGTCCGCGTAGGCAAAGCCCGCGCGCTTCCAAACGTACGCGGTGTAGTGCGCCGTGGGGCCGATGCGCTCGTGGCCCGCCTCACTCATCGCTCGAGCATGCGCTGCGCGTCGTCGCGCCCGATCGCCACGGCCTCGGCGAGGTCCAAGAAGGCCTCCTGCGCCGCGTCACCGCGGTCGTCCGCACGAACGATCGGGACCAGGCCGAGCATCGCGATACGCCGCTCCTCGGGTGCAAGCGCCGTGAAGCCCCCGACGAGCATCATCATCTCGGGCGGCTCGTCGATCAGGTTGCTCATCGCTCCGCGCGTGCCCGCAGCCAACGGTAGCCGGGCGAGCAGGTCCTCGAAGCCAGCTCTCTCACTTTGACTGACTTCTCCGTCAGCCTGCGCGATCAAGGCAGCAAAGCCAGCGATCAGCTCCGAGCGGGCCGCCGCGGCCTCGGTCCACTGCGAGCGCCACTGCGAAGCTTCTTCGGCCGAGACGCCGAGCGCGTTGGCGAGGTCGTTGTGGACGGCGACCTCGGCTTCGCTGCCGCGTCCGTCCGCGAGCCCCATCCGCCATGCCTTCTCCAAGATGCCTTCGGACAGGAACGGCGGCGGAACCGGCACCGTCGTCATGTGCTCCCGGAGCGCGGCCGCATCGGAGAGCCGGTCGAGCCACGTCTGGGCGGAACCGTCGTCGATGCGCTCGTCGAGCATCCACAACACCTGCTCCCATTCCCCGACTTCCACGATCCCGTCGGCGTGAGCCATGAGCCCACACGCAACGAGCGTCCACTCCTGCTCCGGAGACAGCGCCATGGCCCTCAGCCTAGCAGGCCGAGGTGACGGCGGTCAGGACCCGGTCGCGACCGCGCGCGGGCCCTTCTTGCTCGCGAACGTGTGTTCGGGTGCCGGGAACTCGCGCGACTGCACGGCTTCGACGTAGGTCTGCATCGCCGACTTGCCGCGGTCGAACAGCTCATCGAAGCGCCGGACGAACTTGGGTCGCAGGTCGGGGGTGAGCCCGAGCATGTCGTAACAGACCAGCACCTGGCCGTCGCAGGACGCGCCCGCACCGATACCAATGGTGGGAATGTCGATCGCCGCGGTGATGCGCTCGGCGAGCTCGGCCGGGATCCCTTCGAGCACGAGCGCGTAGGCGCCCGCCTCGGCGACGGCCTTAGCATCCTCGAGAATGCGCTGTGCGCCCTCTTCGTCACGCCCCTGCACGCGGAAGCCGCCCATGGCGTGGACCGACTGCGGGGTGAGCCCGACGTGCGCCATCACGGGAATGCCTGCAGCAACGAGGCGTTCGATCACCGGCACGACGGGGCGACCGCCTTCGAGCTTGACCGAGTGCGCTCGTCCCTCGGCGAGGATGCGTCCAGCATTGCGGACCGCCTCCTCGGGCGTGACGTTGTAGCTCAGAAACGGCATGTCCCCGACGATGTGTGCGTAGCGGGTGCCGCGTGCGACGGCGCGACAGTGGTAGATGATGTCATCGACCGTGACGCCGAGCGTGTCGTCGTTGCCCTGCACGACCATCCCCAACGAGTCGCCGACCAGCAGCAGATCGGCGCCACCTTCATCGAGCATCCGCGCGAAGGTGGCATCGTAGGCGGTGACCATGACCAGCGGCGTCTGCCCCTTGCGGCCCCGAATCTTGGGGACGGTCATCGGTTTGCGCGCCGCGGTCTCCGCAGCAGGACGAGGCTGGCCGTAAGGCGCCGAGCCGGATTCGTGCGTCATCAGGATCTCACTCGTACGCATGGTCGCGGCCGAGACCACCTCGGTCCTCGCCTCCGTACACCGCGGTTGATAGCACGCAGGCGGCAGCATCGCCTCGCGGCCTCCTGCAAAAGCGCAGCGATTCCGGGAGCCTCGGGTTCGAGGCGTCCTCCACCGCCAAAATCCGTTGAGATTCCGGGGTCTCGGTTC
>CAYSPB010000198.1:0-13203 GCA_964432695.1 uncultured Nannocystaceae bacterium | reverse complement strand
CCAACTTAACTACCGCCCCAGGTGGTAGTTCGTCCCCGTGTGGGGAGCGTGTAGGTACACCGGGCGATTCGGAGCGTCAAGCACTTTCGATGCGGATTTTGGATCTCGGGGCGGAGGCGGGTTTGGGAGCGGGTTTTCGAGGCCTGAGTTCTGGTGTGTGACCGCTGCGCAAAGGACGCCGGGAGAGATGAATCTTGGCGCGCGACGAGAAGTCGCTACGATCAGACCCGCGATGAAACACGCTTCGCTCGTTCTGTCGCTCGCCCTGCTCGCCTTCGGTTGCGCTCGTGCCGAACCCGGGACCATTCTCGGCAAGCCCACGGTCGCCGATTGGGAGCACGAAAAACGAGAGCGGCTGAACACCTGTGAGCACGACCCTCGGGTGCACAGCGAAAAGGACGCGCGCCGGTGCCTCGGGGCATACCAGAAGCATCGCGGGACCGACGCGTGCGTCGATGCGACGGCCTGGGTGTCGCGCGTTCGCGACGGTAACGTCGAGTAGCGCGAAGCTCAGTGCAGGCTCGCGTGCGGCTTATGGGCCGCGATGACGAGCTTGGCGCCCCAGTCGGCCTCATCGAACGCGCGCTCGAGCGTCGGGTCGGCTTTGTCGAGCGAGCGCATGAATCCACGTCGTAGCCACCCGCCCCGTGGTGCGTCGACTCGGGCTTCGGGCCCGCGCTGGAGGAGCGTCCTCCCCATCTCGACGAGCGAGAGCACGTTGTCGGCGACCAAGGTCGACGCTTGCGGCGCGCTCCAGGTGGAGAGTGTTTCGAGGCCGACGCCGCGAATCGCGTCGCGAAGCGAACGGCGGTCGTAGAACGCAACCTGGTTGCCGCGTCGAACGCGACCGGCGCGACGTCCCCACAGCACTCGGGTCAGGTCGTTCCAGTTCGCGACCTCGACGATGAGCACGCCGCCGGGCGCGAGGTGGCGTGCCGCAAAGTTCAGCGCGGCCGCGGGACGATCCAGGCGGTCGAGCGCGTCTTGCAAGGTGACGAGCTCATAGCGGCGTCCGAGGTCGGCGCTCGGGTCGGTGCAGTCGACGTCGTACACGCGATGTCGGTGCGCCGCGCTCGAGGGCTCGATGGCCGTGCCTTCGGTTGCAAAGCCCCGCCCCTGCAGTTGATCCAGCCACGTGCCGTCGTCGCACCCGATGTCCAACGCCCGCCCGCCCGCAGCCACCGTCCGGAGTGTGCCGCCGAGCATGCGGTCATATCGTGCGAAGGCCTTGCGCTGTTGGTCGCGCCGCCCCGCAGATGGAGGCGCTACGGCCGGGGCATGTAGATGCGTCTCGTACCGGCCGGTCGCGTGGACGAGCCCGCAGGCCGTGCACTTCGCGACGCCGATGGGGTCGGCCCAGGTTCCGAAGATGAAGCGTCGGTCTGCGTTGTGGCAGAGCGGACAGTCCAACTGCGGGATGACGGCGGGTTCGTCTGGTTCAGCCCACATGGTCTCGATCTCGCGCCGTTGACGTGGCGTGGGCATCACGTGCGGCGATGGCACCAGGCGATCCACTCCGTTGTGGGCCAGGCTTTCGTACCAGCCGGCACGGTCGGGACCTGCGCGCTTGATCGCGAGCCCACTTCGTGGTGCGCGGCGAAGCACATGGCTCGCGCTGGGCTCGCGGCGCGCTGGCTCGTCATCCCTGACAGCGATGTCGCGATCGTGTTCCGCAATCGATCAATACGGGGACGTTCGCCCCACGGCGGGGTCGTCTCCGAGCATCGTCAGCGGCCCCGCGTATCGAGTGTTCCGTCGAGCGGCCTGATTCGTTCCGAACCCATGGCGAAACGTCTGGAGGTGCATCACAGTTTTAAACAACGGTATGCGCACGAGCTGGTTCCCGCGTTTGGGAGCGGCTCTGTTCGTGGGCGCCCTCGCATGTCTTGCCGGGTGCAGCGCGACCGAGTCGCTCATGTCGTCGTCCAAGGAGACCGTCACTTCGGCAGTCTCCTCGGCGGCGTCCAAGCGCACCCTCGTGTTCGAAGCGCGTGCGTCTGAAATCGGTGTGCAACCGCGGGACTGGAAGCTGTCGTCGAACGTGTTGGTCACGCGCTTCGAGAGCCAGGGACGTCACGGCGTCACGTTTCAGTCTGCCGCCGGTGGTCGCGCACGCGCTCGGGCAAGCGCGCTTCCCCAGGTCTTTGGCTCGGCGACGCAAGCCAAGGTGCGGCTCGCGGCCATCGATGCCAGCGATGCACACCCCGTCACGGTGCGTATCGACTTCTATGACGGCGCCGGTGGTAATCGGTGGTCACGCGCGGTGACGCTGACCGACCCGGCGTGGAAGACGGTCACCTTGCAGCTGCCGACGGATGGCCCCGGGGCACACGTGCTCTCCCCGTTCGGCCACGTCACGTCGTGGGGGTTGTCGTTCGACACCGAAGCCACGGTTCGCGTCGAACGTTTTCAGCTTTGGCAGACCGGGACGTCGCCGGTGCCCAAGGTCGGGCTGCAGATCCTCGACTACGTCGCTGGCGAGCCTGCCGCCGTCCGCGTCAGTCGCTCGATCGCCACCACCTGGCTGCACGACGAACCCCTGCTCGAAGCGAGGACGGTTTTCGACGGGATGCTCTCGATGCATCGCCAGGTCGCCGAGTTCCCGGGCGTTCCCTCCATCGAAGAAGACGTTCCGCTGACCAAGGACTCGGTGCAGAGCGGCATGCACTCGCTGTGGAACTTGGCCGCTCGGGTCGTGGGTGCACCGCCCACCAAAGCCGAGCCCAAGACGGGCTTCGGCATGCGCGGCACGAGTCCCTCGATCGCCGGGCCGTAGCTGCGCATCACGCCGCCGGCCTCGGCTTTGGCGACATCGCGGCGTTCATGAGCCCTCGTGCGCCTCTCGATCTTCCAGGTGCTCGAGACGAGGCTTTTGCCAACGGCGCTGTAGGGATAGGCTCCCGCCTGGCCGTCTCCTGGGGGCTAGCCCGGCTTCGGTCGCTCGAACCGCGGTGCGCTCCGCATCCGGTTGGAAGCGCACTCGCGACGGTCGTTTCGTTTTGGTGCAGGGATGCGTTCACTCCAGCGCGGCGCTGCGCTGAACTCGGTATTCTCGAACCAAGTGACGTCGCCTTGTCTCGAAGAGAACGAGATCGTCGATCTCGTCACGGGCGATCGTGCACAACAACCTGGCGACGACGCTGGGCAAGATGGAGCGCCATGAGGATGCGCTCGAACATCATCGCGAGGCACTTCGGATCTTCACGAAAGCACACGGCGAGGCGCACCGATCGGTGGTCCAGGCCAACTCGGCGGTCAGTGTGGATGCGATGTACTTGGGGCATTGCGACGAGGCGGCCCGATACCTCGAGGCTGCCGCCGGTCCGGCGAGCGCGTTGCCTCAGACCGACATCTTGGGAGCCGTCGTCCTGCACAATCGGGCGAAGCATGCGTTTGCGTGCGCCAGCGAACTCGCCCTGGACGCAGGCGAGCGCGAGGCTGCGCATCGATACTTCGAAGCGCACCGCGACCGCGTGAAGAACGAGCCGTCCGAAGGAACGCGTGCTCGCTTGGGCTACGTCCAGGCGGGGCTCGCACGACGATGGACGACTCGAAGATGCTGCGCGCCTGGCCGCCGATGCGCTCGCGCGCATGCCGGAAGAGGACCGCTGGAGTCCTTTGCGGACGCGTCTCTTGGCGCTGCAGACTCGCGTCGAGCCCTGAGATGCGGCACGTATCGTCCGCTTCGTTCGTGTGCAACCTCGACAGCGGAAAGGTCCGTGCGTGGCTGGACGAAGAGGCCAAGGCCGCATTGCTGCCCAAGGGAGCGGTCGAGCCGTGCCGCGGAGACTCGGTGTCGAGATCGTTCGGAACGACGGCCGAATCTGTTCCGGCCGGTTTCGTCCAAGCTCGGGGACCAGGAGCGTATGCTCGACGGCACCGAAATGCTGGTCGACCCTCCGAAATGAGTCCACTGAGGGGAACCGCTTCCCGTTCTCGTGCAACGAGCAGGACACGAGTGGTTTGATGTCGCATTCAACGAGCGTCTCTACGTCCGACTCTTGGCCCGTGGGCTTGCAGGTGGGCCGTTATCGAATCACGGCGCCTCCGTCGTCGAAGCGGACCCTTGAGACCTACACCGCCACGCTGCAATCGACCGTAGGGGTGGACCGCGTCGTTTCGCTGATGCGCTTGGCCGGGAATGTTCCGTCAACGGTGCAGTCCAGCTTCGTCGCGCGGGCTCGGCTCGCGGCGCGGCTGTGTCACCCCAACGTTGCGCAGGTCACCAACCTCGAAGAGCATGAGGGCATTTGCTTCGCGGTGATGGAACACGTGGAGGGGGACCGACTCGACGCACTCGTCGAGCGCTTGCTCGAGAGCAACGGGTCCCTTCCGCTCGAGCACGCGGTGAAGGTCCTGTGCGACCTCTGCTGCGGACTCGAGCATGAGGCCGAAGTGCTGCGAGCTTGTGGGGCGCCGCCTCGAGCGTGGGTCTCGGCGAGCGACGTGATGCTGTCGGTCGATGGGAGCGTCAAGCTGATCAGCTTCGACGGAAGTGCTCGGAACGACGGCGTACGCGACCGCCGAAAACCTCGCTGGTCGCCGGCCGGCTTTCGGAGGTTACGCCCGTTTGCCGGGGAAACGCTCGTCCGCGCGCTTGGAGAGTTGCTGCTGGAGCTGACGACCGGTCTTCAGAACCACCCGCTGCACCCACTGCGGACGGCGCTCTCCGGCAGTCTGTCGCCAAGGGTGTGGGAAGAGCTCGCCGCGCTTCCCGAAGTGCTCGCCGACATTGCGTGCCGAGCGTGCATTCTCGACGCGGACGACCTCTTCGAGACCGTTGCGGACTTTCACCAGGAACTCGAGGACTTCGCACTGTCGCACGACCTCACCCTCTCGCCCCCGCGGCTGTCGGCGTTTCTCTCCGCCTACTCGACGCGCTGACTTTGGCCTTTCCAGTCGGGCAAGGCCCACGGCTGGACGTCGTCGGCCTCCAGTGTCTTCAAGAAGGCGACCAGAGCTCGGACGTTGCGGTCGGAGAGCGATCGTCCGAGTTGGTGGCGTCCCATCAGGCGTACGGCATTTTCGAGCGTTTCAACGCTACCATCGTGAAAGTAAGGAGCCGTCTTCGAGACGTTGCGCAGCGAAGGGACGACGAACTTCATGCGGTCGCCGTCCCTTCCCGTGACCTCGTAGAGCCCTTGGTCGTGACGCTTGTCGGCGGGCCACGGGGTGTCGTCGCCCAGCAGTTCGATCTGCTCGCCGCCGAGGCCTGGCCCACCGTGGCAGAAGTCGCAGTTGCGCCGGAAGAGCCGATAGCCGCGTCGCTCGGTTCGGGTCAGTGCGTCCCGGTCTCCGTCGACGAAGGCGTCGAAGCGAGAGCGCCGGGGCAACATCCGTTGGTACTGCGCGAGTGCGACGCTGACCTGCTCCAGCGTTGGCCCATCTTCGCCGGGAAATGCGTTTTCGAACATGTCGTCGTAGTCGCCGACGTGCTGGAGAATCGAGGCCTCGCTGCCGCCCATCTCGTCCGCGGCGAGCAGGGGTCCCAGGGCCTGTTCTTCGAGCGTGTCGGCGCGACCATCCCAGAACTGCCGCGATTTGAGCGCTGCGTTGAACGTGGACGGTGCGTTGCGAAAGACGGGCGTGCCCTCGTCGCCGAGCGAGCGCGCGAGCCCGTCTGCGCCGAACTGCTCGGGTTCGTGGCACGACGCGCACGACGTCTCCCCGCTGCCCGAGAGGCCGGGGTCGAAGAACAAGCGATGGCCGAGCCGCATGCGTGCAAACTCGATTTCATCGAGGGACGTGGGGTCCGGGTTGTCGATGGAGGACACCTCGGTGCAGGCCGTTGCACAGAGGAGGGCGAGGGCGCAGCCGATACGTCGCATGCTCCCGGTCTACGGGGTCCCACCGTTGCAAGCCTGCCCAGCCTCGCAACGCCCCATTGCACGGATGCGGGAACACAGGCCCGAGGCTGCGGACAGCCGCTGTACGTGCGCGTTCACGACAAGAGCCGAGTGTAGGTCTCGATGATCGACTCCCACAGCGCACGAACCCGGGGGAGCTCGAGGGACACCGAGGGGGCACACAGGAACATCGGGGGCATGGCCATCGGCTCGAAATCGTCCAGGCGCACGAGGCCCAGTCGCTGTGCAAAGGGGGCCGGAAGCACACAGGCCCCCATGCCCTCCAACACCGCGGCGCGCAGGCCCGCCATGTCGTTCGTGCGCAACACGATCTGCGCTTCGGGAACCGATGCGGCGAGGGACTCCACGAGGGGATCGCCACCGGCATACGCCAGCCAGCGCAGACGGGCGTCCTCTGCCGAAACGTTCGGGGAGCGAACGGCGTACCCCGGCGGTCCAGGGAGTTTGCGTGCGACCACGTCCCCTCGTTCGGGCCGTGCGGTGCGGAGTGCGATGTCGGCTTCTCGCTTGTCGAGCGAAAGCATGCGCGCGCCGAGCTGAAGCTCGAACTCTACGCCGGGATGCGTCGCCGAGAACTCCGCGAGAATCGGGGTGACGAGGCCCGCACCGATCTCGGTGGGCGCGGTGACGACGATCTTGCCGTGGAGCTCGTCACCATC
This sequence comes from uncultured Nannocystaceae bacterium, assembly GCA_964432695.1. Lineage (GTDB taxonomy): Bacteria > Myxococcota_A > Polyangia > Nannocystales > Nannocystaceae > CAJXVA01. The sequence continues at coordinate 6,677 of CAYSPB010000198.1, read as the reverse complement.
GACCAGCGCTTCGTCGAGCCCGAGGCTCACCTCGTTCATCGCGGACTGGACTCGCCGAACGAGGCGACGGCCGGGCTCTGAGAGTTCCATGCCTCGGCCTCCGCGATGAAACAGCGCGATGCCGAGGGTTTCTTCGAGACGACGTACGCGCCGACTGACCGTGGAGCCGTCGACCCCGAGGGCGCGTGCTGCCCCGGACACGCTTTGAGCGTCGGCGACGGCGACCACGACGACCAGGTCGTCGAACAACTCTGGCGTCACCTTGGGAGCGTCGGCCACGACGGAACCATGGTCGCACGCCGGCCGGGTCACCGGTCGTCGCGGGGGAAATCGGCTTGGCACGCGTTTCCGCTGGATGGTAGGCGTCAAACGTCTTGCTCGGCGCGGCAATGCTCTTGGGGTTGTGGGCCGAGCCCCCGCCGGTGGACCTGCGCTGGGACGGCGTGTGCCGTGCGCCCGATGTCGTGCTTCATCGCCTTGGGGAAGAACTCGAAGACGCCGCGGGGGCGGCGAGCTGGGTTCACGTGGATGCCTCCGTTGTGGCTGCCGAGGCGGTCAGCGGCGTTGTGGCAACGGTTTCGCTCGAGACCGAGGCTGGGCAAACGGAGCGCCGACTCGAGGCCGAGCGGTGCGACGCGCTGCACGAAGCCATCGCGCTCGTCCTCGCGATCCACGTGGACCCCTACGGCGGTGCCGGGTCACCGGAAGCAACCGCTCCGCCCGAGCCCGAGCCCGAGCCACAGTCGGCGTTGGTCCCGGAGGCAGCGCCAGAGCCGAAGACGACACCCGGGGTGGCGCCACCGCCACGCCGCTCGCAGCAGCCCACACCCGTCCAGCCTCGCGCGGACGACCCCGCGGGGCCTGGGACGTTCTTCGTGCAGGCCGGGGTCGGCGTGTCCGCCGACGTGCAGCCGCAAGCAGCCCCGGCCTTTGAGCTTTCCGGCGGCTGGGCACGGGTGCGGCTGCGTTTCGACGCGCGCGCGACGTACCGACCGCCCCAGCGCGACACGTTCGACTCCGCAATGCTCTCGTTCCAGAGCTGGGACCTCGCCGGTCGGGGATGCGTACGGTTCTTTCCGGGCCCGGTCACGCTGCCGGTGTGCGGGGTCGTCGGCGCTGGTGCCGTCCATGGTGCTGCGCGCGGGGTCGTGGAGGAGGGGCGCGACGCCCGAGCGCTGCTGTACGTTGCGGCGTCGGTGGGCGCGCAGTGGATGGTCGCGCCGCGGCTGGGGTTTTGGGCCCAGGTCGAGGGCGGAGCCACCCTGCTGCGGCCTCGGTTCGCGGTGGAGGGCCTCGGAACCGTGCACACGGCCAACGTGCTGCGCCTCGGGGCGTCCATGGGGGTTCGCTTCGATTTTTTGTGACGGATCCGGTCCGGGACCTGCAACTCGCTCTGGATGACGGCGTGGACTCGAACGGGTGTGGCACGGTTGCGCGTGGCCCGAGCGCGCCCGATGTCGTTCGATGCGGTCTTTCGGGCCGAACACGACTTCGTCTGGCGAACGCTGCGACACTACGGAGTTCCCGACGCCACGCTCGACGACGCGACCCAGGACGTGTTCGTGGTCGTCCATCGGCGACTTGGGGACTACGACGGCCGCGCGCCCCTGCGAAGCTGGCTCATCGGCATTGCGCGACGTGTCGCGTCGCGTCACCGATCCCGCTCGGAAGTTCGCGCTCGACGGGAGGCTCCGCTAGGCCCGGTTGAGCCGAGTTCGGGGGACCCGAGCCCACACGCTGGGGCGCTTCGGGTCGAGGCCGTCGACTTCGTATCGTCGTTTCTCGCCCAGCTGGCGCCGAAGCTGCGGACCGTATTTCAACTCTGCGAGATCGAGGGGATGTCGGCGCCCGAAGTGGCTGACGCGCTCGGCGTCTCCGTCAACACCGTGTACTCCCGACTCCGTCTCGCGCGGGCCCGTTTCGAACGGGCGCTCCAGCGACGGAACGTCCGGGATCGAAGGAGCAAATCACGATGACCATGCCGCCGCCACGCCTCAGCGACGAGGCGCACGACGTTCTTGCCGACTATCGCCAAGCCACGCCGGGTGCGGAGCGCAAGCAGGCGAACTTGCAGGCCGTGCTCGACCGGGTGGAGTCGTCGACACCGCCGCGAGCTGCGGCCGCAGCAGGCATGTTGTGGCCGATCGGGTGGGGCGTGGGTTCGGCGATTGCGGCGGCCGGCTTGATATGGGGCATCGTCTCGGTGCGGTCGCCGGTTCAGGCGCCCCCGCCCAGCCCGGTCGAGATACCCCAGCACTCGGAGGTGCCGCCAGCATCGACGCCTGCGCCCCCACCGTCTGAGGCACCTCCGGAAGTCGCCGCCCCGGTGCCCACCCCAGCGCCCATCCAGCGGCCGACACCAAAGCCGCGAGCGTCTGGCGCGGAGGTGCCGGCGTCCTCCTCTGTTGCTGGCCTCCGAGAGGAGACGCGTCGGCTTCGAGGGGTTCGCAGGGCGCTTGCCGACGATGCGTACGACGCTGCTGCGCGTCAGCTCGAAGACTACGCGGAAGCGTTTCCGGACGGTGCTCTGCGGGAGGATGCGCAGGCCTATGGAGTGGTGGTTGCATGCAAGCGCGGCCGTGACGCTCGAGCGCTGCGCACCGCGTTTGCGCGACGCTATCCGGGCTCTCCTCACGGTGCACGAATCGATGCTGCATGCGAGGGAGAGAAACAGTGAAGGAAACCCGGGCGTGCTTGCAATGCGGGGGCATGAACGCGAGCAAGCTGTTGTGTGCAGGAGCACTCTTGGTGACCTCCGGATGCGTCACCGACCCTGGAGACCTTGGTGGGGTTGGCGAGAGCTCCACGGGGGCAGGCGACGGTGCCTCGGGCTCCGCGGGTGAGTCGGGCAGCTCGACGTCCGCGGGAGGCCCCACGGCGTCGGGCTCTGACGGTGGCGAGAGTGGAAGCACCGGAGAGCCCGGGGAGGCGTGTGAGTTCGACGTGGGTGTTGGACTCGCGCGGGTGATGACGGAGCGGCAGTTCGAAAATGCGGTCGCCGACGTGTTCGGTGTTCAGCTCGAGGTCGACTTCGACACCTTTTCTCCCGGCCCGTTCGAAGGCCCGACCGAGCTCGAGGCGACGGGGACTGCAGCGGTTCAGAGCGCGGCGACGGAGGCCGCGGGAGCGTTCACCGTGCCGGACTGTGACGGAGCGTTTGCGGCTTGCGGGCAGACCTTCATCGATGCCTGGGCACCGGTTGCGCTGCGAGGACATGCCGACCTCGACGCGCTCTTCGACACGTACGAGTCGACCGGGGACTACGACGCGGGTGTCCGGGCCGTGGTCGAAGCCATGATCTCCGACCCTGCGTTCGTCGACCTCACACCAACCGGAGAGGTGGCCGGCCCGCTGCTTCAGCTCGACGGCGTCTCGATTGCGACGCGGCTGTCACTCTTGCTCTGGAACTCCGTGCCCGATGCCGCGCTGCTCTCTGCCGGAGACACGCTGCTCGACGGTGAGGGGATCGAAGCCGAGTTGCCTCGGATGTTCGACGACCCCCGCTACGTTCGCGCACAGGTCGAGCTGTACGCGATGCTGACCGAGGTCGACGACTTGCTCGAGATTCAACGCGACGCGCAGAGCGAATGGTCGGGCACCACGGCCACCGCGATGCTCGAGGAACAGGAGCGATTCGTTGGAGGAATCGTCTCGGCTGAGGACGGTACCCTCGCCGAGTTGCTCACGTCGACATCCACGCAGGTCAATGCCGAGCTGGCTGCATTGTACGGCGATGACCTGCAAACCCCGGCACCTCTAGGGGACGTCTGGGCGGCGGCGGAACTCGACGCATCACGACGCGCCGGCATGCTCACCCAGCTCGCCTTCATCACTCGTCACTCGTACGACGTGCCGGCGGATCAGTACGATGCACCGTTCCGCCGTGGCAATGCGGTGCTCGAGGCCTTTGGCTGCCGAGAGCTTCCCCCCGAGCCACCGGGGGTCGTGGACCTCGAGCTCGGAGCCATCACGGACCGTCCGTCTTGGGAGGAGAACATCGAGTTCAACCCGCCCTGCGCTGGATGTCATCAGATGACGGACCCGGTGGGGCATGCGTTCGGCAACTACGACTCGATCGGCCGGTGGCAGGAACCGGGGAACGCGCTCGACGGTACGTTTTTGTGGCTCGACTTCGAGTTCGATGACGCCGTCGACATGTCCATGAAATTGGCCGCCGATGAGGCTGTCCACGCGTGCATGGCAACGCAGTACTTCCGGTTCGGCATGCGCCGTCCGATGGAGGACGCAGACGCTTGTACCCTCGAGGCGGTGGCCGATGACTTCGAACAAAGCGGTGGCAACGTTCGCGTGTTGATCGAAGCCATCGCCACGACGGAGGCCTTCCGCCTGGCGCGACCGTGACGTCGCCGGGTGTCCTGCTAGCGTTGCGTTCCAGCTGCGGTTGCACGTACGGCAAGTTGTCCGTACTCTCCGCGAAGCCGCGTCGCGTCGTAGTTGAGCTGGTCGAGCGTCGCGTTCATCGCGTCGTAGTCTTCACGCGAGACTCCGCTGGCTTTGAGTTCGTCGTAGCGAACCTTCATCGCGTCCACGCGCCCGTTGAACGCCTGGACGTCTGCGGCGACCTTAGCGTGCCGTTCAGCGTCCTCTGCAAACGCGGGGGATGCCTTCGTTTCGTCGTTCGCGTTGGACGTGCCATCGACATATTGCGCCTCCGACTGGACGAAGCTGCGCTGCGCATCTTCGATGAGCACGATGACCTGGTCGTAGTGCTGAGCGAGGACGCCGGTATAGTCGGTGTCGTCTCGTTCTGCCGGTGTCGCCGTTGGCTGGGCGGGGGCACAAAGCGCCCCCGTGGAGCAGACGAGCGCACCCGTCGAGAGGGCAAATGCCTGGATGAGTTTGGTCCTGGACATGGGTCGAGTCTCGCGTCAGCGGTCGTTGGCCTGGAGTGTGGGGAGTGCTTGCTGGCAGCGCTGGAATCGATAGCCCAGGTCGCGCATTCGCGACTGGAGCGACTGGTAGGTGTTGACGAGCTTCTTGTGCTTGGTTTCGTCGGCCAGACCGACCGAGGTGGACCATTGGTAGTGGGCCTCTTCTTCGGCCACGATCGCGTCCATCTGGGCCATCGCCTCGTCGTACTCGGTCTGTGCGGCGCGGAACGTCTGGGTCTCTTTCGACGCGTCGCTCAGCGCGACGGAATCCTTCGCCCACGGCGCGGCGTAGCGCTCCGCAGTCGTTTTTTCTTGTTCGAACATCGTGCGCTGGCTGTCGGCAGTCGCATGGAAGTTCTCGTTGTTCTGCGCCTGACCGCCGGCGGACGACGAACCTTGCGGGGCCTGCGAGGGCTTGGGCGTGCACAGAAAGCCCGCAGAGCAGAGGAACGCGATGCTCCCCAGCAGCAGGGGACGAAGCGCCCTGCGGACGCGGGCGTACCCGGTCGCTCGGCACGTTTCGAGCGGTGGAGCCGAAGACGTCAGGCTCGGTGTTGACGTGGGGGCGTGTCTACGTTGTTTCACCACGGTTGCCGTGCCCGGAAACCGTGTTGTTTACGACGCTACGTCCGTTTTTTCCGCGCTCGGCCGAGCGAGGCGGCTGCACGATGATTTGCTCGTACGGTTCGATGCGGAGCCCTGTAGCGTCAGTCTTCGACCACGGGAAAGGGGGCGATGCAAACCGTGGATGCTGCGGGGGCGCACGTGCCGGCGCCGCAGTTGAGGGACGTGCAATCGGACGCTTCGACGCAGCGCTCCCCGACGGCGAATGCCGCCTCGCAAATCCCCTCCGTCTGGTTGCAGCGAAGGGTTTCTTTGCAGGCGAGGCTCGAGAAACAGGGATCCCCCGCGTCTCCTCGGGGTTCGCACGCAGACTCTCCGCACGTGTAGCCCTCAGCACACCCCAATCCACTCTCGCAGGGTCCGTCCGTGCTGGGCGCTCTGCAGACGCTGTATTCGCAGGAGAGGCCCGAGGAACAGGTCGACCAGTCGTTGGTACTCTCGCAGGCGTCCCCCTCCACGCCGTCACCCACCCAGAGGTCGCAGGCATGAATGCGGAACGAGGCCCCGTAGGCGCCGGGTTCGAGCGTAGGACACGCGGTGTTGGTCAGCAGGTCGAACTTCTCCGCGTAACACCCGAAGTCGAACTCGAGGCCACGTGCTTCGGCTTCCTCGAGCGGCTCGAGCCAGGCCGGTTCGAGTCGCTCGATGCACTCCCCGACGGTCGATGCGGTATCGGGATCGACGTCGCAGCAGTCGAGCACCGCTTCGCAGCGAGCTGCGACGAACTGCAGCATGAGCTTCTCGAACGAGGGCTCTCCCGTTTCTCCGCTCGTACTCGCTCCGGCTCCGTCCGTTTCCGCACTGTCTTCGGGACCTTCGCCCGACTCCGTCGGCTCCGTGAACGTCTCCGCACTCGGATCAGTGGAGGTGGAGGGTTCGTTCTCCAAGCCCGTTGAGGAGCCGGCCTCGGTCTCCCCAAACTCGAGCGTGGCGACGCAACCGGGTGCGGCGAGAGTGGTCAAGGCAAGCGCGGCGCGTGTGAACGGCTTCATCATGGAGGGCTGTGTCCGGAACGCGAGCGATTTACGTCGGGTGGTCATTTGGGTCCGAAGCGGACGCCGAGGCCGAATCGAACGGAGACCGGGCTTGGCTCGAGCAGAGGGGCGGTTCGCAGCCGGATGCGGGTGCCCCAGATGCGGCCGAATGCCCCGAGCCCGCCCC
>CAYSPB010000197.1:0-13362 GCA_964432695.1 uncultured Nannocystaceae bacterium | reverse complement strand
CCTTCGAGGTGCTGGCCAGCTCGGCGATCCGCTCCTCCATCGACACCCGCGCATCCTCGAGACACCACGCCGAGCGGGCGGCGGTGTCCGGATCCCAGACCGCGTCGACCCGACGCGCGACGCAAGCCGTCCGGCGCGCCTCGCTCCACGCCGCCGCCTCTGCATCGAGCCAGGGCCCGATGTGCGCGGCGGTGAACTCGGCATGGGGCAACGCCGTCGCGCGTACGGCAGTCTCCACCGCCGCCCGCTGGTCGGCATTCCACACAGCATCGATCTCCGCTGCGGCCTGCTCGCAAGCCTCGATCCGGCGCGCGCGCTCGAAACGGTCGGCCGCGGCCGACGCGATCACGACCCCTGCCGTCACGCTCAACGCCCCCACGGCCCAGCGTCGCCGCCGGCGCGCTTGGCCACGCCGTAGCGCCTCCAGCAGCGCTTCGACCGAGGCCCAGCGTGCGTGCGGTTCGGTGGACAATCCCCGCTCGCACGCGCGGCGCAGCCACCCGGGGACGGTGCGGCCCGACGGAACTGGCCGTCGCTCTCCTGCCGTGACATGGGCACCCAGCGACATCAGGCTTTCGCCCTGGAAGGCATGCTCCCCGTACAGTGCCTCCCACAGCATCGAACACAGCGAGAACTGGTCGCTGCGGTGGTCCAGAGCGTTTTGTAGGAACTGCTCGGGTGACATGTACCGGGGCGTCCCGCGGAACGTCGAGGGCGTTACGTTGCCCCCAGGCGGAGCGTCCCCATCGCTGGAGGGCGCGTCCCCCTTCGCGTGCGGGTCCCCGGTGAGAAGGGCGATGCCGAAGTCCGCGACCCGCGGGCGGCCGTCGTTCCCGACCAGTACGTTCTCCGGCTTGAGGTCGCAGTGAACGAGGCCCTGCGCATGCGCGGCCGCAATGCCCCGCCCGAACTCGAGGTAGAGCGCCAGCACCTCCTGCCACGACCGAGGCCGGGTTTCCATCCACGCGCGCAACGTCTCGCCTTGCACGAGCTCCATCGCCACGAAGACCTGATCGCCATCGCGATCGACGTCGTACACGGCCACCACGTTGGGATGATTGAGCCTGGCCATCGCCTTGCCCTCGGCGAGCAGCCGCTCGTGATCGACTCCCCCCGCGTGCAGCACCTTCAGTGCGATGCGCCGCTCGAGCTTGGGGTCGAACGCCTCGTACACGGCACCCATGCCCCCAGCGCCAAGCCGGCGCCGAATCTCGTAGCGCCCCAGCGTGGGTGACTCGATGTGTTCGGCCGCCTCGTCCCCGAACAGCGCCGCCAGTACGTCGCGCAGCTCCGCCCCGTGCTGCAGCGTCGCGACATCGAGCGCACGCAGCGTCTCGTCGCCGCTGGGATTGCTGCCGTCGCTCACGAGGCCACGACCATACAGGACCTCGCTACGTGGGGGTCTGCAGCTGTTCCCGAACCTGGCCCGCCCACGTGTCGAGACCGACGATCGTGGAGCGTGCAACCTCGGCACTCTCGGAGAGTTCGCGGACTTGCTCGCCCAAACGGTCCCGGCCGCGGCGTAGACGCGTGTACACCGTCGGCACTGGGATGTCGGTCAGCGCCGAGATTTCAGGCGCACGAAGTCCCTCGAAGTAGCTCAGCTCCAATACGATCTGCTGCTCGAGCGGCAGCCGCCGCAGGGCCCGCACGAGCAACGCCACTTCCCGCTTGCGGGCGACGATGGTGGCCGGCGAGCCCGGAGCGTCGAAGTTCCCCACGCAGATCTCCGAAAAGTCCGCCTCCTCGCGCGCACGCTTCGCGCCACGGCGGTAGTGCTCCCGCAGCTTGTTCATCGCCACGCCGAACACGTACTTGCGAACGCTCTGACCGGCGACCGTCCCCTTCCCTTTCGTGCAGGCCAGCATCGTTTCGCCGACCAGTTCCTTGGCGTCATCGACAATGCGGACCTTGTTGCGAAAGAACCGCATCAACAGCGGAAAGTAGCGCTCGACCAGCGTTGCGCCGGCCTTGTTGTCGCCCGTGCGCCACCGCGTCAACAGGGTCTCATCGTCGATTTCCCGAAGCTCGGTCACGATTGCGTGCAGGCACGTCGGGTGCCGGGACTGAAGGGTACCCCGTGGGTTGCCGACTGCCGAGTCGTTGCAGTCCAGAGATCTCCGCACCGGCGATGGCGGCCCCCCGTCCCGCGGGCCGGAACATCGGGGTACGCTCGTAGGCGTGTGGCTGACACCGAGACCGCGCCGGCGTGCACAGGGGTTCTGCGGAACCTGCACCGCAACCTGTCCTTCTGGGTTCTCGTCGCGGGCGTGCGCGGCTACGTCGGCGCCGTCTCGCTCGGCGATCGCAGCTGACCCATGATGGCCGAACCGCCCCCGCTGCACGAGCTGGTCCTGCTCCTCGAGGACACATTCATCTCCGCGATACGCCTGCTCGTGGCGCCGGTTGTGTCTTCTCGCTGCTTGGGCTGTCTGCTCGGCCTCGGCGACGCCACGCGGCTACGCAAGATCGGTGCGGTCGCGCTGAGCTACAACGTTGCGACGACCTTCATCGCGATCTGCATCGGGCTGTTCGGGGTCACGTTCATTCATCCCTGGGAGAACAGCGGACTGCAGCTGTCGGTCGACGAGTTGGCCGCCACACACGCTACCAGCGGCGCCCCTCCTCCGGTGCTGCTCGACGCCGGCAGCGATTCGGTGCTTCGGATCCTGCACGGCATGCTCGGCACGGCGCTGTCGAACCCGTTCAATGCGCTGGCGAACCTCAACATCCTCGCGATCGTCACCAACGCGACATGATCGGCGCGCTCATCACCCAGCGGCGGCTCGAACACATCGAAGCCGAGGACGACGCGGCACCAGCGTGAGCGTGGGCGCGTCGGACGGACCACGCCACCGAGCGTCGTCGGTCGCGGCGAGCAGCTTCAGCGGCGCGGTGCAGTGCGCCCGTCCCCACGCCCGCACGCTCGAGGGACGTCGCAGCCCAGCCGGAAGACGCACCCGCAGGCCCCCCTGGGGTGTCACGCTCGGGCGACCCGGACGCGCCTCGTCGCTGCAGGCGTCGTGAACGACGAACCCATCCACCTCTACTCGACTCCAGCGCAGCCCCGTGGACGGAGGGATTTCGAGGGTGGGACCCCGCGATACGGAACCGGCATACGACTGCGCGTCTGCACTGCAACAGCAACCCCCCAGCGTCGCGAAGACCAAGACGCAAAAAGCCATACCCAGGCAGTGCCGCTCGAGGCCCGAACGATCCCCGGTCGCTGGCGTTTCTCGGCCTGCCGCGGTGCGCTTCGTCCCGTGTTTCATCGAGCCTGAGTGCCCGCCTCGGGTTGATCTCGTGGCTCGATTTTGTCGCGACGCTGTCGATGCGACGCACGGTCGCATCGGCAGCGTCGCGGGCGTGGCTCAGAGCTTCAGCAGGGCGGCCGCAGCCTCGTCCGCCCCGCCCTCGAGCAGCCCGTCGACCCGAACCGTGGCACTGGGCGCGGCGTAGTTCTTGCTGCGACTGCGCGCGTAGGCTGGGTCGTAGTGCATCTCCAGCACCCGATCCACGAAGCCAGCCCAGTCACGTGCGTCGGCGAGCCCCTGCCACGTGTCGATCTCCTCGTGTCCGTAGCGCGACACGAGGCGGCGTAGCTTGGCCATCAGCACGTCTGGGTTGTCCCGCCACCAGCGATAACCCGAGGACAAGAACCGCGCCCGCTCGGCGCGCTCGGCCACGATCTCGAACGTGGTGCCGCCACGCACCCCATGCAGCACGTGTTTGGGGCACGAGACCTCGCCGATCTTCGCGCTCTCGGCCTCGGTCCAGACCGGCTGTTCGGGGTCGAAGCGGCGCAGCGCGTCCCACAGCTGCGACTCGAACCACTTCTGGCTGACGTTTTGGCCTTCCGGTGGCTCGCCGAGCAGGGACCCTTGATGGTTTGCCAAGCCCTCGAGGTCGAGCACCTGCTCGCCGCGAGCGGCGAGGGCGTGCAGAATCTTGGTCTTGCCCGTGCCGGTGTAGCCGGCGAGAACGTGGTAGCGGACGCGCCCAGGCAGCGTCTCGAGCTCGTCGCGGACCGTGCGGCGGAAGGTCTTGTACCCCTGCGCGAGGATTCCGACGCTCCACCCTACCCGCTCGAGCACGTGCGCCATGGACTGGCTGCGCTGCCCACCACGCCAGCAGTACACCAGCGGCGCATAGTCGCGCGGCTTGTCAGCCAGGTAGGTCGCGAGGTGCCGACCAATGTTCTCGGACACGTATCCGGCACCCAATCGACGAGCCTCGAACGCCGACACCTGCTTGTAACGCGTGCCCACCTCCACGCGCTGGGCGTCGTCGAGCACCGGCAGGTTCACCGCGCCAGGCACGTGGTCCTCGGCAAACTCGCTCGGCGAGCGCACGTCGATGACTTCGTCGTAGTCGTCAGGGTCGAACGTATCGGTGTCGATGGTCTTCACGGATCCGCGAGAGCCGCCCAAGCTAGCAGACGCCGTCGTGGGGGCTCGCGCGACGCCGCGAACTGCGCCTGGCCCGCACATGAGACTCCCCGCGTCGAACGCCGTCGCATCGGCGGGTTCGCCCTGTTAGAAGTCGCCCGATGCAACGAACCCTCGCGCTCGTCAAACCCGATGCTTACGCCGCCGGTCACGCCGGGGCCATCCTCGCCAAGATCCAGGAGAGCGGACTGACCATCGTCGCGGCCAAGTCGCTGCACCTCACCCGCGCGCAGGCGGAAGGCTTCTACCACGTGCACAAAGAGCGCCCCTTCTTCGGCGACCTCTGCACGTTCATGACCGAGGGCAAGATCCTCGCCGTCTGCCTCGAAGGCGAGAACGCGATCAAGCGCTGGCGTGACCTCATGGGCCCGACCAATGCCACCGAAGCCGGCCCCGACACCCTTCGTGGCATGTTCGGCACCAGCATCGAGCGCAACGCGACCCACGGCTCCGATGCCGAGGACACCGCGGCCTTCGAGCTGGGCTACTTCTTCTCCGGCCTCGAGCTTCTCTAATCCTTGGGGCCCCAATCGGTGGCCCCACCGCGGCCGGCGTTGCCGCCGCTCGCTCCCCCCCAAACGGTCGCCTCCGGGCTCGACGCGTGCGGGGGTCTTCTCGTATTAGACTGCCGTGCCCATGAGTGAGCTCGTTGCCATTCGGCGGCCCCGCAACGGCCTGCCGCGGACCGAAACCGGTCCGAACCTGCGGGGCCTGTCGCGCGACGAGCTCGTCTCGTTCGTGCAGGAGGCCGTGGGCGGCCCGAAGTATCGCGCAGAGCAGGTCTTCGGCTGGATCCACAAGCAGCGCGTCGTCGACTTCGACGCGATGACCAACCTCGGCAAAGCCCAGCGGGCCAAGCTCGCGGCGGCAGCCACGGTCGACGCACTCACCGTCGACACCGTCCTACGCAGCCGCGACGGCACCCGAAAGCTGCGGCTGAAGACCGCCGACGGTCACCAGATCGAGAGCGTGTTGATCCCCAACGACGGCCGCGGCCTCACGCTGTGCATCAGCTCGATGGTCGGCTGCTCGTTGACCTGTCGGTTTTGCGCAACGCAGACGCTGGGCTTCGAGCGCAACCTCGCCGCGTGGGAGATCGTCGACCAGGTCTATCGCTCGCAAACCCTGCTGGCCGACGATGCGGCGCAGGCTGGCGCGCAGTGGCCCGAACGGATCACCAATCTGGTCCTGATGGGCATGGGCGAGCCGCTGCACAACTTCAACCAAGTTCAGCGCGCGATCGAGCTGCTGACCGACGGCGAAGGCGCCGGCATCGCAGGACGGCGGATCACCGTGTCCACCGCCGGCATGGTGCCCGCCATCGAACGGTTCGCCCGCGAGGGCCTCGCCGAAGAGGTCGGCCTGGCGGTGTCGCTCAACGCCACCACGGACGAGGTCCGCGACGTGGTGATGCCGATCAACACCCGCTGGAACATCGAGACGCTGCTGGCCACCGTGCGCGCCCTACCGCAGAACAAACGCCGCCGCGTCACGTTCGAGTACGTATTGCTGGCGGACGTCAACGACACCGATGCCGACGCGCAGCGACTGATTCGGCTGGTGAAGGGCTTCAACGCCCACGTCAACGCAATTCCATTCAACCCGCACGACGGTGCCCCGTACGGCCGTCCCTCGGCGCAGCGGGTGTCCCGTTTCGTGGAACGATTGCGCCGCGGGGGGCTCAAGGTGCACGTTCGTACTCCGCGGGGGGACGACATTGGTGCCGCCTGCGGCCAACTCGCGCTGGACGCAGGATCGTCCGCTCCTTCGACATGAACGTTCTCATCGCAGCTGTGTCCCGCCCGGCCCTTCTCGCCGCGCTCGTGCCCTCGCTCGCCTCGGCACCCCTCGCCCCGGCGTCGACCTGGACCTCGGTTCCGCGTCCGGCGGTGCGTGCCTCGATGGCGCGCGCACCCGAGGCGGCCGCGCTGGAGCGAAAGCTGCAGGCGGCGATCACCGCAGCCAACGAAGACCCCGACGTCGCGGCCGCGCAGCTGCGGGCGAGCCTCGACGAGGTCGCCGCTGCGCCCGGCATGACCGCGCGCAGCCAGTCCCTGCAGGCCCTGCGCATCGAAGGCCTGCTGACCCTAGCCCGCGCCGACTTGGTCCTCGACGAGCGCGACGCCGCCGTCGATGCGATCGACGAAGCCATTCGGGTCTCCGGTGGCAACGTCACTTCCGTCGAGGACTTTGGGCCCAGCCTTACCGCGTTGTACGAGGAGCGTGTCTCGGCCCCCGAGCTGCGCGCCGTCGGCAGCCTGCAGGTCGCCTGCACCAGCCCCTGCCGCGTCATTCTCGACGGGCGCGTGGCGGGCACCGGCAACAACGTCTCCGTCACCGGCATCCCGCTGGGTTCGCACGTCGCCCGACTCGAGCCGCAGACACAAGACCCCACCGACTTCGTCATGAAGGATTTCGTCCTCACCGACGACGCGCGCAGCCAGGAGTACAGCTACGAGCCGCCCGTGGACGCGCCCCTCCCCGGGGGGACCGTCACCGCCACGAACGAGCCTGGCGGCGACAGCGGCCGAACGCTCCCGCGTTGGGCCGGCATCCTGGGGATGGCCGCGGGCGGTGCAGCGCTGCTCGGCGGCGTGTTTGCCCTCGCGATCAACGGTCGCTGCCCAGATCTTTCGGACGCCAGCCGAGAGCCGCGCTGCCGCGACGTCTTCGAGACGCTGCCGATCGGCATCGGGCTGACCGCTGCGGGCGCGGGCGCGCTGGTGGGCTTTGGCGTGGCGTTCGGCGTGGGCGAAGGCAAGGACAAGCGGTTCCGGCAGGAGCAAGGGCAGTCCGCGGTCCTTCAGTTCCGCACGCGGTTCTGATCCCCAGGATCAGCGCCCACGGTGGCGACACAACAGCCCGGTTGCGACGACCACGAAGGCTGCGCGGGACGGGAAGATGGTCGACGAACGCTGCCCCAGGGCTCACGCTTCCCCAGCTGCCGCCGCAGCGGCCGACTCCCTCAGAAGCGCGGACGCGGAACCGAGCCGAGCGCCGACATGGTCAGACTGCCCAGCCAGAGCGTCTCGCCCCGCGGCGACGCGCTAGTGATGTCGCCAAATCCACCCTGCGATCGCATCGACGCGAGCGGGGTGCCCTCGGCGTCGAAGACGGCCACCCACACGATTGGCGGCGGCACCGGGAGCCAGGACTCGGGAATGCGGTAGAAGACTCGACGTAGCGCAGGGTACGGGTAGAGCGCATCGAGGATGGCGCTACGCTCCTTGACGAGCGCGACCCAGACGTTGCCGTCCTCGTCGACCTCCACGTTGTCGGGCAAGCCCGGGAGCGCTCCGATGAACACGTCGGACGTGCCGGCTTTGGGGCCCTCAAGCCACAAGCGCGTGACGCGGTAGCCGAACGTCTCGTTGACCAGCACCGCCTCGTCCCCGGGGGTGAGCGACACGCCGTTGGCATAGCGAAGGTTCGACAGCGCGACCGTGGTCTGCTGCGTCGCCGGATCGTACGATGGCATCCAGCGCTGCGTCCCGCACGTCCCAGCGCCGCGACGCCTCGGAGAACCAGATCGTGCCATCGGACGCGACGTCGAGATCGTCGGCGAAGACCAGCGGCTCGCCATCGACGGCGTCGACGATCGTCCGCACCGTGCCCTCGGGCGAAACGCCGACGATGCCCGCGCGACCGTCGGCAATGATCAGCGTGCCGGCGGCGTCGAACTCCATGCCCAGCGGGCGGCCTCCGGGCAGCGTGGCGAACAGCTCGGGTGCCCCGATTTGCCCCGGCACGAAGCGAACGATCCGACCATCCTCGAACCCCGTGTACACCCTGCCCTCGCCGTCGACGGCAACATCCTCAGGGCCGCGCCCCTGACCGTCGAGCACCCTCTCGATCTCGAGCGTGCGTGGCGAAGACCACGGCGGTGCGTCGACATCCGCATCCGGAGGCGTCCACGCGACCGGCTCGGCCTCGACGGGCGCACACGCCAGATATCCGACGACCACCGCCGCCACGCCCACGAGCACCTTGCGCCACGGCACGCTCACCGCGCGATGATAGCGTGCCCGCACCATGGCCGAGGACGCACTGCTCGCGCATCACGAGCCAGCTCGCCAAGATCGACGCCTGGACGCAGAGCAGGAACCGCCGCGGCGAGTCACCGAACGCCCTCGTTGCCCCTGATGAGCCAGCCCTACCTCGGCGCCCCGCTGAGCGCGGCGGTCGTGACCCGTCTGAGATTCACGCCTTTGTGTCGAACTGCTCGCGCGCCGACAACACCGACGGCAGGTTGGCCTCGGCCCAGTCTCGGATCGCGCCCAGCGGCTCGGTCGCGCTCTTGCCCAACGGCGTGAGGGCGTACTCGACCTGCGGCGGCCGTGTCGGCAGCACCGTCCGCGAAACCAGGCCATCGCGCTCGAGCTTGCGCAGCGTCTGCGTGAGCATCTTCTGCGTCACGCCCGGGATCGCGCGGCGTAGGGCCCCAAACCGATGCGGCGCCTCCTCGAGGACCCCGATGATGAGTGCCGACCACTTCGAGGCCACGAGGTCGAGCACGTCCCGGCATGGACACGCGTCGCAGTAGAGGTTGCCAATCCCGCCATCGGCCATGGACAGATGGTACCCAACGGGTACCTACCCGTCAGCAAGGTACCTTCTTGCGGGGAGAAACCGCCGACGTAAGGTGCGTCTGTGTCCACGATGCGCGCGTTCGAAGCCCAACCCGACTCCTCGCTCGCGGAGGTGATCGTCCCGATTCCCGAGCCCGGACTGACGCAGGTCCGCATCCGCGCCCATGCGCTCGGCATCAATCCGGTCGACTACAAGGTCCGCACGCACGGACCGCTGCCGGGCACGTACATCCACGGCGAGCGCAAGATCTTCGGCTGGGACGTCGCCGGCGTCGTCGAAGCCGTCGGCGCTGGCGTGACCCGCTTCGAGGTCGGTGACCGCGTGTTCGGCATGCCCGCCTTCCCCCAGCCCGCCCAGGCCTACGCCGAGTTCGTCCTCAGCGACAGCCGCCAGGTCGCCCGGATCCCCAAGGAGGTCAACATGGAGACCGCGGGCGCAGTTCCGCTGGCGGGATTGACCGCGTGGCAGGCCGTGCACGACACGCTCGCGCTGGGTGCCGGCTCGAAGGTCCTCATCACGGCGGCCTCCGGCGGGGTCGGTCACCTCGCGGTGCAGCTCGCCAAAGAGGCTGGTGCACAGGTCTGGGGCACGGCCTCACCGCACAATCACGCCCGCCTTGCCGCCATGGGCGTCGACCACCTCATCGACCACCGAACGGAGGACTTTGCAGACCACTGCGCCGGCTTGGACGCGGTGCTCGATCTGTACGGCGACGATGGTTCACCTGACCGCGCGGTGGGCTGTCTGCGTCGCGGTGGCCGGCTCGTCGTCATCCCCTCCCCTTCGACGATCCCTAGCGCGGACGTACTGGAGGCCGCGGGCGTTCGAGCCTCGTGGATGCTCGTCGAACCCGACGGGCACGCACTCGAGCAGATCGCGGCGCGCATCGCCGACGGCCGCCTCGAGGTCGCCATCGGCACGCAAAAGCCGTTCGAGGCGCTGCCCGAACTCAACGCGTTGTGCGAGGCGGGGCGCGGCGGCTTCGGCAAGCTCGTCGCGACCCTCGCCTGAGCTTCATCCCGCCGGCGGCGCGAAGCACTGAATCGACGTTTCGATCCGGAAGTTCGAGCCGTCGTGGCGGCGCTCGGCGTGAAAGATGTCCATCGGGTACGTCACGCCTTCGGTCAGACCGAGCGTATCGAGGTCGACGGACCCGAGCAGGTCGCCGTGCAAACCGCCGAGATCGATCACGAGGTCTCCATCGATGAAAACCCACAGGTCGTCGTCGCCCCGGAAGGTGAAGACCTGGCCCGCCTCGTACTCGAACGTGGTGTGGATCTCCGTCGTGAAATGGAAATTGTGCGGGGCGCCGTTCCCGTCGGGATAGGTCTCGCTATTCGGCCCGGGCGCGGCATTCCAGCCGATGCCATCGAGCGGGAAGAACGTGGAGTCCTCGAACACGAACAGGCCCGACCCCGGTGGGTCCTCGACCAGATCGATGTCCAGCGGAACCGCCATGTTCACCATGTCCACGTCCGTGTACCAGTCGCCGAACGAGCTCTGCGACGAGATCTGTGTTCCGGAGCTGCCCACCGGTGGAACCGGCTGCATCGGGTTGTAGACGGGCTTCCCATCGGCGCCGAGCGTGTCGAGCACCAGGCCCACCGTGGCATCGGTGCCCCAGAACTCCTCGAAGTCTGGATGCGTGCTCGCAAAGTCCCGCATCGTCGCGGTGAGCGTGATCGTGTCCCCGCTGCACCCGGGCCGACCGTCCACGCCCACGTCCGCGATCGTACCGACATCGAAGCTGATCGGCCCGTCGTCGCCGACCCCGTCATCCTCGGCATCCTCATCCGAGCCACTCGACGAGCCGGGCCCACCCGTGGTCCCAGGGTCCGTGCTGGCGCTCGTGGTCGACCCGGTGTCACCGCCGTCGTTGGTCGTCGCACCCGACGACGCCGACGTGCTCATCGGCGCAAGCGGTTCACCTTGTTCGCTGCCATCGCAGCCGATCAGCAGTACCAACAATCCCCAGCTCAGTCGTTTCATCCAGCCTCCGTGTAGACGACGGCTGCGCTCGACACCTGAATGGTCGGCGCGGTGTGGTTGCCGCCGTCGTAGTCGCACCCGGTCCCCAGGGCGCATCCCATACATACCGGCGCATCGGGCCGGCACGTGTTCTCGTAGTCCTCGATGTCGTAGGTCACGCTCACGGTCGTGCCCGGCGTCGCGTGTTCGGTGATGTCCTCGACCCACGGCTGCACCATGTCGCCCGGACACCAGCCCGCGCGGGACAGGGTCCACGTACCTTGCTGCCCCTGAATCGGGTTTTGGTCGCAGTCGTCGCGCCAGATCGTGCGCTGCACGGCACCCGCGCCCACCAAGAAACCTTGGGCGAGCTGACAGAACTCGGCGCAGTTGTTCAAGTTGCCCTGGCCGTGCCCACTGATGACGGTCCACATCTCGACCTTCGCGGCATCGGTAGGTACCTCGAGGGCCGCCGCATCGAGCTGGTCGCTGAGCGGGTTCATCGGGTCACCGACGGTGAGCTCGCGGCGAGGCCACAAGGGCACCACCTGCGTCGGCACGAGATCGGGCACACCGCCGACGTACTCGAGCTGCGCATCCACGATCCAGCCGTTGCCGTTGGCGTGCCCTGGGCCAACCCAGGTATCGATGTACAACCGCAGCGTTTGCTCGCCCGTCAACAGGGTCTGAAGTGCCGTGACGTCGAGACTCCACGTTCCGCCGACGCGGTAGGGCGTGACAAAGCGGGCGATTTCCCAGACGGTAGGCTCTTCGGCATCGGGGTCTTCGACGAGGCCGAGGCTGCCCTTGCGGTCCCACCAGTCACATGCCTCGTCGGGACATCCCAAGCGAAGCGTGAGCGTGACCGACTCGTAGGTAAATCCGGGCTCGGGCAGGCTTACCTGCAGGTCGAGTTCTCGCTGGTTCTGACCTTCGTCCCAGCCGAGCCAGAAGATGTGTGCACCCTCGGCAACGGGCACGAGCGCGTCTTCGCCCGCGACGAAGGCCGGACCCTCGCCGCTGCTGCTGCTCCCATCGCCCGCTGTCGTACTGGACCCGACACCGGAGGTCTGGGTCGCCTCTGTCGTTTCATCGCCGACGTCATCCGACGTCGCGCCCGTCGTCGCTGCAGCGCTGGTGCTGCCCGTACTGTCCTCTGCGGCCGGGCTGTCCCCGCTGTCCCCAGATTCTCCACAGGCTGCACACAACAGGGTCGCCCCCAGCCAAGCCCACCGGAATGCTCGCGAACCAGTCACTTCATGGAAGAAGTGGAGATTTCTTCACGCCGGTTACGCCGATGACACGAATAAACTGGGCTCGTGGACGATGGGTCCTGGAGTGCGGCGGCGTTGATGGGCACGCCCCCGCCGGCGGACGCGCTTCGCGAGGAGCTTGCCCTCGCGACGCTGCAGCGGCGGATGTTCGACAGCAAGGCGCCGGCGCCCGTGCTGCACCGCTACGTCCTGCTCGACACCCTCGGCCACGGCGGATTCGGCGTCGTGCTCCGGGCGTTCGATCCCGATCTCGAGCGTGCCGTCGCGATCAAGCTGCTGCGGGTCGACGCGGCGGCCGACGAGGACGGGGTCGAAGCGTTGCTTCGCGAGGCACGCATCATGGCGCGGCTCTCCCACCCGAACACGGTCACCGTTCACGATGTGGGCCGCTACGACCGCCACGATCTCGGTGCGGTCGGGACCCAAGCGGCCGACTTGGGCATTCCGGTCCCCGGCATCTTCTTGGTGATGGAGCTGGTCGAGCAAGGCACGCTGCAACAGCGCATCGATGTCGGCACTCCGCCGGCCGACATGTTCACGCTGCTGCTCGCTGCCGGCGAGGGTCTCGCCGCTGCACACGCGTTGGGCGTCGTGCACCGCGACGTGAAGCCGAACAACATCTTGCTCGATGCGGATGCCCGGGTCCGCGTCGCCGACTTCGGGCTCTCGCAGACCGCTGAGCGCGTCAAGGCGGATGCGGGCGGGACGCCGGCCTTCATGGCGCCCGAGCGCATGGTCGGTGGCGCAGCGACGGCCGCCAGCGATCAGTACGCGTTTGCCCTGACGTGCACGGTCGCGCTGTGGCGCATCGCGCCCGCGCATGCCCGGGTGATTTTCGACGGAACCCCCGCCACCCCGGAGGGCTTGTCTCCACGGGTCCGCCCCGTCCTCGCCCGCGCACTCTCGGCCGACCCCGAGTCCCGCTTCCCCACGATCCCAGCGATGCTGCGGGCGCTCGAGGACGCCCAGCGCCCTCGCGGCCGCCCGCTGCTCGTCGGCGGCATCGCAACCGTCGCGATCGGACTGGGACTCGCCGTCGCCGCCCCGCGCGAAGATCCGTGTGCACACGCGGGCGCCGGTCT
>CAYSPB010000196.1:0-13408 GCA_964432695.1 uncultured Nannocystaceae bacterium | reverse complement strand
CCTTGGTGACCGCGCGCATCACCTTGAGCAGGCTCTGCCCGTGCACGTACTCCGTCGAGAAGAAGTACGAACCCTGATGCTCCCCGATGTCGTAAACGTGCGCGATGTTCGGGTGGTCGAGCGTCGCGGCAAGCCGCGCTTCGTCGAGAAACATCCGAACGAAGTCGGGGTTCTCCGCAAACTGCGGCAGGATCCGCTTGAGCACGACCAGCTTTTCGAAGCCGTGCATCGACTGCGTGTAGCCCAAGAAGAGCTCCGCCATCCCACCGACGGCCAGCCGATCGATGAGTCGATATCGGCCAACCTGTGCGCCGGGCTGATGCCAGGCGTCTAGGGCACCGAACGACATGCCTGAAGTGTACCGCGGAGCGGATCGCGCCAACAACCGCTGCGCATCCGGGGCGCGCAGCGAGCGGACCCGTGCGCATCAGCTCAGGTCCGTGCCCCGTGTCCCGTTTTCCCTCAACCGCCCGGTAGCGCCGCCAGCACCGAGGCCGCGAAGGCGTTTGCGTCCCACGCGGGACGGTCGTGCGTCATCCCGAGCCGAACGATCACAGCCTGTCGCGAGGGCACCACGTACACGAGCTGCCCCTGGTACCCCGACGCTTTGAACGCGTCGCCGGGCACGTCGGGGTCGGGTCGCGAGGCAGGATCTCCGGGCGCGCCGGCGTTCGTCCAAAACTGGGCGCCGTACTCGCCCTGGGGTGCCGTCTTCGAGGCCGTCCCGCTGTAGGCCGCCCACCCCTCCGGCAGCAGGCGCGTTCCGTTCCACACCCCGTCTTGAAGATAGAGCTGTCCAAAGCGCGCCCAGTCCCGCGCAGACGCGTACATGAACGACGATCCGACGAAGGTCCCCGACGCGTCGGTCTCGATGGTTGCGGTGCGCATGCCCATCGGCTCGAAGAACGCCTCGTACGGGTAGCGATGGTAAGCCGCGTCGTCCTCGAACTGCTGCCGAACGATCCACTGCAGAACGTTGGTCGTGCCACTGCTGTACGAGAAGACGGTGTCGACCGGGTGCTCCAGCGGCTTGCCCCGGGCTTCGCCCGCGGCGTCATCAACCTCGAACAGCATGTGCGTGGCGTCGGCCAGCGGTCCGTAGCGTTCTTCGAACGCGAGTCCGCTGCTCATGCGAAGCAGCATGTCCAGCGTCACCGCGCTGCGCTCATCCGTCCAAGCGGGCACGGGCGCCGACGCCTCCGGGTCGAGCTGGCCACGAAGGACCAGCCCCCCGATCATGGCGTTGGTCATGCTCTTGGTCATCGACCAACCGAGCTGAGGCGCGGCGGCATTCGTCCACGGCGCGTAGCGCTCGGCGACGAGCCGTCCGTCGTAGACGACCGCGACCGCCCGCGTCCACCGCATCGAATCCGGGTCCGGCTCCTCGAAGACTCGATCGATCGCGGCCTCGAGCGCAGCCCGGTCCAGGCCCGGCGGGTCCGGCCGCGCGTCGGGTCCATCGCCCTGTGGCCACGGGGCGTCCGAGGCAGGTGCTCGGGGCACCTCGACGCCCCCGCCCGCGAGGACGTCGGGGTCGGCATCCACGGCGAGGACGCAGCCGATGCCCTCACGATGCACCGCGGTCCGTCCGGCGAGTCCGAGCACGGTCGCCCGCACGCGCTTCGCTTCGTGGTCGACGGTGAACCCGACGTAGCCCATCCGAGAGAACTCCTCATCGCGAAGACGCGCCTCAGGGTGCCCGGCCACGAACACTCCCGAGCAGGCCAGTCTTGCCACATAGCCCGTTGCCGTCGGCAGGATGGCCACCGTTGCGAACGTGGCGGCGCCCACCAGCAGCACCCCGAGCACGGCCAACACCCGCCTCAGGCGCCGCCGCGGCCGAGGTTTCACGGAATCGTCCCCCATCGCGCAGAGAATACTCCCGCCTCCGCCTGCATTTGGGCCCGGCTTTTTTCGATACCCTCCCGCAGATGTCACGCCCGCGACGATCCACGCTCGGCCCTTGGCTGCTCGCTCTGGCCCTCGGTGTGCCCGCCTGCCGCGGCGGCAAGACCGACTCCCCCCCCACCGACGCAACCGCGGCGGTCGCCCAGACCGACGCCGACGCCCCCCCGGTGATCTTGCCCGAGCGTCCGTTCGACTACCAAACGTCGATGCTCGACAACGGCATGCAAGTGATCACGCTCGAGGACCACAGCACGCCAGTCGCGGCCGTGCAGGTCTGGTACCACGTCGGCTCCAAGGACGAGAAGCCCAACCGCCGCGGCTTCGCCCACATGTTCGAGCACATGATGTTCCGCGGCACGCAGAACATCGGGCCCAAGGCGCACTTCGAGTACATCCGCAAGGTCGGAGGCAACGCCAACGCGTACACCTCGTTCGACAACACGACGTACATCCAGGTCGTCCCGAGCAACCAGGTCGACATGGTCATGTGGCTCGAGGCCGAGCGCATGGCGTTCTTGAAGATCAACGATGACTACTTCGACACCGAGCGCAAGGTCGTCGCAGAGGAATACCGCCGCGGGCAGGAACAGCCTTATGGCAGTGCCCTCGAGAAGGTGCTCGCCGGCATGTTCGAAAAGCACCCGTACCGATGGAGCCCCATCGGCGACATGAACGAGCTCGCGCAGGCCGATGCAAAGGAGCTGCAGGAGTTCTGGAACACGTACTACGTGCCCAACAACGCGGCGCTCGTCGTCGTTGGGGACGTCAAGCACGAGGATGTCGTGGCCTCGGCCAAGAGTTACTTCGGGTGGATTCCCAAGTACGACGAGCCGCCCCGGGTCGAAGTCCGCGAGCCGCCCCAGACCGAGCCGAAGAAGATCAAGATCAAGGAGCGCAACGGCCCCGTGCCCATCGTGGCCCTCGGCTACCGGACGGTGCCGCTGGGTCACAAGGACGAGATGGCACTCGAGATGCTCGGCTCAATCCTCGGTGGCGGGGAAAGCTCGCGCCTGTGGAAGCAGCTGGTCCGCGAGCAAGACGCAGCGATGTTCGCCCTCGCCGGCGGCTTCACGCTCGAGCACGAGGGCCTGTTCGCGGCGGGCGCGGTACTCAGCCCGCTCGGCGGCAGCACGAGCAAGGCACTCGCGGCGTTGCGGGCCGAGATCGAGAAGGTCAAGACCGAGGGCGTCACCGAAGAGGAGCTGATCAAAGCCCGCAACGGCCTGCTCGCATCCGACATCCAGTCGCTGACCACCGTGCAGAGCAAGGCCCAGCGATTGGGCGAGGCCTTCATGCTCAAGAAGGACCTCGCGAGCGTGAACACCGACTTCGCGGACCTCACGACGATCACCACCGACGACATCAAGCGCGTCGCCAACACGTACCTGGTCGAGAACCAGGAAGTGGAGATCCGCATCGAGCCGAACATGCTCGGGTTCCTCGTCGACCAGATTCGAGGCGGTGACGACGACGATGGCAAAAAGGACGACGACGGTGGCGGCTCCGAGGAGATTCGCGGCGGAGGCTCGGGCAAGCCGGGCCTGACCCGTCCAGACACACTCGCGACGACGCCCCCGGTCTCGCCCCCGCTGAGCACCGACGTGGCGGTGAAGAAGTTCCAGAAGACGCTCGACAACGGCCTCGACGTGGTCGTGCTTCCTAGTGACGAAGTCCCCTACGTGACCATGTGGATGGGCCTGGAGTACGGCTCGTTCGCCGACCCCAAAGACAAGCAGGGCACCGCCTACCTCGCGCTGCCGATGCTCGGTCGCGGAACGGCGTCGCATCCGTACGAAGCGCTCACCGAGGAGCTCGACCGCCACGCGATCACGTTGAGCGGCTCGGCGGGCCTCGAGTCGGCGAACGTCACCGTCGGCGCGCTCAACGGTGAGGCCGACCGCGCGATGTCGCTGATGTCGGAAGTGATCCGGGAGCCGGCGTTCCCCGCCGACGAGCTCGAGGAGTACGTCAGCCAGACGACGACCGGACTCATGGTCACCGAGCGCTCCCCCGACTACCTCGCCGATCGCGAGCTTCGAAAGCGGTTGTATGGCGAACACCCGGCAGCACGCCTGCCTGAGGGCACCGCCGCGGGCCTCCGCAAGATCACCCGTGACGACCTCGCCAGCTGGTGGGGCACGCACGCACGTCCCGATGCGGCGACGCTGTACATCGCGGGCGCAATCGAGCCGCAGCGCGCGTTCGAGCTGGCGCAGGCCCATTTCGCGCAGTGGACGGCCGAGGGCAAGAAGCCAAAGGTCGCACTTCCCGCAGTGCCACCTCCGGCCAAGACCAAGATCTACCTGGTCGATCGGAAGTCCAACCAGAGCCAGATCCGGGTCGGCCAGACCTCCATCACCCGACAGGATGCGCGCTACCCGACCGCGCGGGTCGTGACCGAGTACTTCGGCGGGGGCTTCAACGCGCGCTTGAACGACACCATTCGGGTCAAGAAAGGACTCACCTACGGTGCCGGCGGCGGGTTCCGCCCCGGTCGCTTCGTCGGCCAGTTCACGGTCTCGACGTTCAGCAAGACGGCGACGGTGACCGAGACGGTCGCGACCATCCTCGAAGAGGTCGAGCGCATGCAGAAGGAAGGGCCGAGCCAGTCCGAGCGCGACGACTCGATCAGCTACATCGTGGGCAGCTTCGCCGCCGCTCGGGAGACGCCGCAGGCGCTCATTCGCGATCTGTGGCGCCTCGAACTCAACGAGCTGCCCGACTCGTACTATGCCGACTACCTCTCGGCGATTCGGGGGGTCAGCGGAGACGCAGCCGTCACCGCCGCGCGAGATCTCGTCGATCCGAGCAAGCTCGTCATCGTGGTCGTCGGCCCCGCCGACAAGCTGAAGGCGGGATTGTCACAAATCGCCGACGTCGAGGTCATCGACCCGAGCGCGACCAAGTAGCGAACGCGCCATCGCGGCGTCATCCCGCCGCCAGCGGAGTTCGCGTACCCTCTGGGCCGTGCTGATCGCCTGTCCCGAGTGCGCACACCAGGTCTCCGACCGCGCTGCGGCATGTCCGCAGTGCGGTTTTCCGATCGCGGAAACGGTCGCCGCCGAGAAGGCCGCCGCAGACGCCGAGGCGGAGAAAAAGACCCGGACGGTCGTCGGCGAGGTGGACTGTCCAAGCTGTGAGGCGCGCGGCTTCACCACCGAGCTGGACGAGAATGAGCGTCCGACTGCATTTTCGTGGTGCCCACACTGCGAAAGCTCGGGACGTCGACCGCTCGTACAGAGTTCGCGCGGCTTTTGGGCCGTCGCATTCGGATCTCTGGACGCGTTCCTCGCCGGCGGCGACGCAGAGGCTCCGAACGTCGTCTTCCTCGGGGAAACGGAGCCAGAGGGCTTTCGCTACCCGAAAGCAGGGCCGCGCAACAAAGTCGAATAGGGGTTTGGGGTCTGCCAGCCCCGCGCCAGACGAGCAGGTTCGCGACTCGGCGTACGATCGTACCGTCGGGTTTGCACCTGCGCCCTGGGGACACGGTGCGACCCTACACGCCGTGCCGCAACGGGACGGTTTGGGTGAACCGACCTTCGACCCGGGTTGCGTACATCTGAACTCGAACCAACTCTGGCTCACCAACCGTATTCAGCGTAACTTGAATGAAGCGTCCGGCTGGGTTAGCCAGGGCGATACGCGCTGATGCTCTGCGGGGAGCGGGCGCGCATGAGCGGGAACATGCGAGACGGGAGCAAAGCTGCGGTGGCGGATCCGCTGGTCGGCCGAACGTTCGGCGGGAAGTACACCATTCGACGACTGATCGGGCGCGGAGGCGTCGGGTTGGTCTACTTGGCCGACGACGAAGTCGAGGGACGCGAAGTCGTCCTCAAGCTGCTCGCGCCCGATTGGATTCAAAACGACGAAGCGGTGAAGCGCTTCGAACGGGAAGCCGAGCGGCTCGGCAGCGTTCGGCACCCGAACATCGTCCGCATGTTCGGCTCCGGTCACACCGACGGCCGGGCGTTCTTGGTGATGGAGTTCCTCGAGGGCGAGCTCCTCAGTCGGTACGTCACCGACAAGGGACACCTGGACCTCGAGACGTTCGTGCCCATCGCGGCGCAGGTGCTCAAGGGCATCGGGCACGCGCACACCCGCGGCGTCATTCTCCGCGACGTCAAGCCCGCGAACATCATGCTCTGCGAGCGCAAGGGTCGGGCGAACTTCGTCAAGATCCTCGACTTCGGCCTCGCGAAGCTGCTCAAGGACGAACACCCCGTCACCGAAGAGCACGTCCTCGGCACCGCGGGCTACCTCGCTCCGGAGGCGATCCGCGGCAGCGACCTCGACCTCAGCGTCGACGTCTTCGCGGTCGGCGTCCTGTTCTACTACATGCTCAGCGGACGGCTTCCGTTCGTTGGCGACGATTCGGCTACGGTCTTCTACAAGACCATTCACGACGCGCCGACGCCGTTGTCCGAGGTGCTGCCCGTGGACCACGCCGTGCCCGACGGGCTGATGGCGCTCATCCACCGCTGCCTCGAGAAGGACCCCAACGACCGCCCGCCCGATGCGAACGCCGTCGTCGAAGAATTGATCGACGTCGTGCCCGCCGCGATGTTCCGGCTGCCCAAGATCGTCTCGATGCGCAACGCGAAGCCGCCGGCCGCCGGCTTCGGCAACACCGGACTCGTCGAGCTCGTCGGCACCGCCGCCCTCAGCGGTCGGCACCAAGCCGTGCCCGAGCCGATCATCGAACACGGCAGCGGACCGGTCACCGTGCCCGCCGCCGTCGAAGCAACGCCCACCGGGCCGATCACCGCGCAGGTCGAAACCAAGCCCGGCTTCGGCATGATGGCCGGTGCACTGCTCGCGGGCGGCCTGATGGCGGTCCTCGGAGGTGTGGCCGCCGCGTACATTTTCCTCGGGGATGACGACGCCGCGTCCGCGCAAACCGCTGCGTCCGAACCCGCCGCAGTGTCGGGCAGCAGCGACGCATCGGTCGACGCCGAAGCCCAGCTCGAAGCCGCGCAAGCCCTGATCGACGAAGGCAAGTTCGACGACGCCACCAGCACCCTCGACAAGGTCCGCGGCGTCGTCGCCGATACGCCGACGCTGCAGGGACGTCTCGAACGCATCGACAAGAACCTGCTCACGGGCCGGCTCATGGCGACCGGAGACGACTTCGAGCAGAAAGGCGACATTGGGGCCGCCGTTGCGGCGTACCGCGACGTGCTCGAGGCAGACGCGACCCACGTGGAGGCACGCGCGCGCTTGGCACGACTGACCGCCCGCGCCGATGGCGAGGACGAGGAGTCCGATGTGTCGTACGGCGCGGTCGAGTTCGGCTCCAGGCCTCTCGCAAATCTCTTCATCGACGGCGAAAGCCTCGGTACAACGCCGTTCAAGGGCAAGCTCCCCGTCGGCAAGCACCACGTCCGGATGACGGCGCGGGGCTACCACGCCTGGGAAGGCGACGTCGAAGTCGCCGAGTCCGACAACGACGAGATGAAGGTGCGCCTGTCGCCGAAGGGCCGCGGGTCCAGTAAGGGCAAGTCGCAGCCCGCTCCCGCCGTCGTCGACGAGCCCACGCCCGAACCCAAAGCCGAGCCCGCTCCTGCCAAGCCCAAACCCAAACCCGCGAAGAAGAAGAAAAACGTCTTTCTTCCGACGAGCGACGATTCGGGCAAGAATGGGGGCGGTGTCTTCCTTCCGACCAAGGACTGATCGCCTCCCCATGACTGGCTTCTCTTCCCGCTTCCTCAGCACGCTTTGCGCCGCATCGCTGGCCGCTCCCGTCGTCGGCGTCTCCGCGCCGGCTTCGGCGGCCGCCGTGACCGAAGCGCCCGCCGACAAGGCAGCCGCCGACAAGCTCAGCAACAAGGCGGTCGATGCCTTCGGCGCCAAGCAGTACGACGAAGCGATCGACCTCTTCAATCAGGCCTACGACAAGGACCCCAATCCCAACTACCTGTTCAACATCGGACGGGTGTACGAGGAGAAGGGCGACCTGGAGAAGGCGGTCGAGTACTACCAGCGCTTCGTGTCGCAGCCGGGCGTCGAGATCGAGGCACGTGAAGCAGCGACCGCGCGCTTGAAGGTCCTCCGCGAAGCGGTCTCGCAGCTCGAGACCGAGCCGGAACCCGAGCCGGAACCCGAACCCGAGCCCACGCCCGAGCCCACGCCCGAGGACGACAAGCCTGACCGGGTCAAGGTGCAGCGCATTGCGGGCTACACCGCGCTGGGAGTGGGCGGCGTCGCGCTGATCGTCGGCGGCATTCTCGGCGGCGTCGCACGCGGCACCGCCAATGACGCCGACAGCCAGGAATTCGTCGACGACCGGCTCAGGCTTCGCGATGACGCGCGCGGCCAGGCCCGGGCGGCCGATGCCATGTTCATCACCGGCGGCGTCCTCGCAGGCGTGGGTCTGGTGCTCGTGCTCACCACCCTCGGCAAGGGGAAGGCGAGCGCGTCCGCGGCCCATCGGTCGCGTCGTACGGTGTTCGCACCGTCTGCAACGCCGAGCCTCGTCGGCGCAACCGTGCGCGGCCGCTTCTGAGCGAGCACTTCGCGGGGACCTCGGACATCATCATGGGAAGGACTGGCATGCCTAATCGGAAGACTCTCGGTGGATTGAACGCAGCCCGCAGCCTCACGTCGGCAGCCGCGGGCGTGCTGCTGCTGGCAACGGGCTGTACGCTCTCGCTCGGCCTCGACGACCAGCAGCCGTGCTCGAGCGACGAAGAGTGCGTCTACTCCAACGGACAAGGCACTTGCGAAGACAACGTGTGCATGCCACCGGGCTCGGCAAGCGGCGGCACCGACGGTGAAACGACCGACGGCCCAACCTCGGGCCCGTCTACGACCGCGCCGGCGACGAGCGCGTCCTCGACCACGATGGACACCACCACGCCTGAGACCGAGTCCGACACCATGGACACGGACAGCGGTGACACCGACTCGGACACCGAGACCCCGACCGGCTGCGCCCAGAATACCGACTGCTCCACCGATCAGCGCTGCGGTCGAGACGACACCTGCGTCGACCTGCTGTCCGCGGAGTGCCAGTCCGTGCAGTACCCCGACGAGGATGACTTCGATCGCAACAACGTCGTCTTCTTCGGTTCGATCATGCCCACCGGCGGGTCGTTCGCGAACCTCGTGCAGCCGCTCGAGAACGCGCTCCAACTCGCCGTCGAGGACTTCAACAACGAGACCACGCTCCAGGGCGACCGGCGCATCGCTTGGGTGTCGTGTGACTCGACCGCTGGCACCGACGCTGCCGTCACCTCCGCGCGGCACCTGGTCGACAACGTCGGCGTCCCCGCCATCGTTGGGCCGGTCTTCAGCGAGTCCACCCTCGCGGTGGCCGAAGAGGTCACCGTGGATGCGGGCGTCTTCCTGCTCACGCCTTCGGCCACGGCCACCACGATCACCGACATCGACGACAACAACCTGGTCTGGCGGACCATCGCACCGGACACCTACCAGGCCAACGGCTTCATCGACCGGATGGTCGACCTTCGCGGGGAGCCCGAAGAGTCCCGCCTCGAGCGAATCCTGATTCTGGCCAAGAACGACGTCTACGGCACGGGCCTGCTCGGTGCGATGCAGAGCGAGCTGGAGGCGGAGCTGCCCGGCGTCGAGATCTTCGCCAGCACTTACGAGAACCCGCTCAGCTTCGACTCGCAGGAGGACCTACTCGCCTCCTACGGCGCCACGATTGCGGGCGCGTTCGGCGAGCTCCCGGGCACTTTCGAGAACCGCGACGACCACTACACCGACGTCATCTTGATCGGCACGTCGGAGACGCAGTCGCTCTTGTACGCCTACCTCAGCGCCTGGGGCACGCTGCAGGTCCCACCCCCCGCGGCGTCGCCCGGCATGCCGCGCTTCACGTTCAGCCACGGTTCTGTGCCTGATCTGCAGCGATTCATCGACGAGATCGGCGTGCTTCCGGGCACGGAGCCGCTCGAGCCGCTCAAGCCGCTCATCACGTCTTCGCTTCGCGGCGTTTCGCCGATCATCTTCGACACGGACAACTTCAACGCGTTCAACATCCGGTATCGGATCCGCTTCAACAACCAGGACGCGCTGACGAGTTCATCGCTCGCCTACGACGCTACGCTCGCAACGCTGTTCGCGATGTCGGCCGTACCCGAGAGCGATGAGATCACCGGAGCCGCGATCGCGGCCTCGTTCGGCGACCTGATGGACCCCGACGGCACGGCCGTCTCCTTCTCCGGCTCCACGCTCGGCTTCATCTCCGAGGCCCGCAACGCGCTCGCCGTCGAGGGCGGTACCGTCGACCTGCAAGGCGTGTCCGGGGAACTCACCTGGGACGAGAACGGCGACATCCGGACGGGCCTGTTCGGGTGGCTGGTCCTCGACAACGACCCCGGCGCCGACGTCGATCCACTGCTCACGCCCACGGACATCTACGTCCTGAACGAAGCACCCGCCGCGGACGGAAACTGGGTTCCGCTGCCGTAGCCACGACGGATTCCGTCGCAGAACGCCCTCTACGTCCCGCGAGAGGGCGTTCTTCGTGGTTCGTGAGGGTTCGCGGGCCGGTGGACTCGGTCTCGCACGCGCCGACTTCTTGCATCGTCGGGTGAGTTCGTCCGACCATCGCGCCCTCCGATGTCGAACCACAGCGACGACGAGCTGACGCCCGAAACGGACGACGCGGACCTGGAATCTGGATCCGGGGACGCCGGGGAAACCCATGCCGAGGGTGAGGTCGAGCCGCCCGAGTCTCCCGAGCCTCGGTCGCGCATCGGCGTGGTGCTGTTCGCCTCCGCCGGTGCCCTCTGGGGATTGTTCGGCATGATGCGGTGCGATCGCGACGACGGTGACGCGCCGCCCAGCGCCGCGGTCGCCGACGCAGAACTGCCAGAGCCCGCAAGCGAGCTGCCCGCCCCGCCATCGACGGAACCGGAGGCCGCTGACGAAACGCCCGAGGCCGCCGGAGAACCCGAGCCCGCCGCAGAAACACCCGAGGTCGTGGACATCGAGCCGGACGACGAGCCCGACCTGCCGACCCCGGCGGGTTTCGACCCGCGCCCCGACGCAGCCGCGTGGGCCCGCGGCTTCAAGGCCCCCAAGAGCGTCAAGTACACGGTTCGCCGCGGCGGCTCGATCAAGAACGTCGCCAATCTCTACAAGATCTTCCACCACGAGATCGAAGCGCTGAACCCCGGCGTGTCGCTCGAGCAGGACCTGCCGCCGCAGTCGGGCGTGGTGGTCTACAAGGCTGACGGCGCTGCCAAGAGCGAGTCGGTCGGCGTACCGAGCAACGGTTCGCTCGAGGGTGGCGTGCCGATGGTCGACGGTCCCGGCCGCGTCATGAAGATGATCGGCTGGAAGTCGTTTGCGACCGCCAACACCGTGGCGGTGCTCGACGGTGTGCTTCGCCAGTGGGCCAAGACCGGACACAAGCAGCCCGTCATCGTCGGCAACATGTCCAGCCGCAACGGCGGTCGGCTTCAGCCACACTCCACGCATCAGTCCGGACGAGACGTCGACCTGGGGTATCCGCAGATCCTACCCGCGGGCGAGGAACTGAACTGGCGGGTGATGAACAGCCGAAACCTCGACGCCAAGGAGAACTGGGCGCTGCTGTCGACACTCGTGCAGACCGGCCAGGTCGAGGTCATCTACATCGACCGCGAGATTCAGAAGCTGCTGTACGAGTACGCGGTGAAGCAGAATCTGATGTCGAAGAGCGCTCTGAAGCGGTGGATGGAGTACCCCTCTCCGACTGGCTCGGGCAACCCGGTCATCCAGCACGTCAAAGGCCACGTGGACCACATGCACGTGCGCTTCGAGTGCCAGTCGCACGAGACACGCTGCAAGTCCCGACATCGCTGACCCCGCCGGTACCGGCTGCTACGCTGCGTGCGTGAAGCGTAGGTTCGTGGTCGCCGGTCTCCTGCTCGGCGCATGCCGGGGCGGTCCGGTGCCCCAGACTGGGTGGGATGGTGGCACGACGGGCCTGCCGGACCATGGTGGCACCGCAACGCTGCCCAGCGACGGCACCACCACCGCGAACACCGGTACGGGCAACGCCGAGGGTTCAGACAGTGCGACCGATGCCGACAGCGGGCGTGCCGATGCTTCGACGGGCTCGGTCGACACCGACGAGCGGCCTCCAGCTGCCTACGCCCCGGTGCACTACCCGGCCGGGCGCGTGCACTCGCCGATCACCCCGTTCGTCGCCGACCAGCTTCGCGACTACGCCACGCGCTCAGCGACCGCGCGCGACGATGTGTTCCTCAAGGCGGGCGCATCGTCGACCGTCAGCCCCAACACGCTGTACTGCTTCGAGACTCGCGACGGCGTCGACCTCGGCATACACGCTCACCTCGAAGAGGCCCTCGCGTTCTTTCGCGGTGGGGAGGCATCGGGAACGAGCCCCTTCGGTCGAGACACGCTCGCGGCCGAGTCCGGGCGGTCGGCGCAGTGGGTGCAACAAGGCTCGCCCTCCCCGCTCGACCAAGAGCTGGACGCCATCGAACCGGGCTTGGCCGTCATCCACTACGGCACCAACGACATGAACCTCGGCGCGACCTTCGGCAGCGCGATGGTCCCGTACTACGACGCCATGATGCAGATGGTCGACCGCCTGCTCGAAGGCGGGACGATTCCGGTGCTCTACGGCATCACGCGACGCGCGGACAACCCATCCGCGCAGCTTTGGGTGCAGACCTACAACGCGGCCATTCGCGGCATGGCCCAGAGTCGCCAGGTGCCGTTCATCGATCTCTTCGAAGCCATCGATCCCCTGCCCGAACACGGGCTCAGCACCGATGGCATCCACTTGCACAGCTTCGGTCAGGGTGCCTGTCTGCTCACCGACGAGGGCCTGTCGTGGGGCTACAACATGCGCAACCTCGTCTCGCTGGAGATGCTCGACCGCGTGATGGCAGTTTTGGTCGACGACGCGGTCAGCCTCGACGACGAGGCGCCCGTGCTCGAGGGCGACGGCTCCCCGGAGAACCCGTTCCGCATCGACGCCTTTCCGTTCGCCCACACCGCCGATACCCAGGACGCGCCGACGTCGGACATCGACGTGTATCCGCCCTGCGACGACGCGGACGAGTCGGGCCCCGAGTTCCGGTACCGACTCGATCTCGACGAGCCGACCGCGCTGCGCATCGTGGCGCTCGACCAGGACGCCGTCGATGTCGACCTGCACGTGCTACCCGCCGATGGGGACGGGGACAGTTGCATCGCCCGGGGCAATCGCCAGATCGAAGGCGCGCTTCCGGCGGGCAGCTGGGACATCGTCATCGATTCGTTCGCCTCCGGGCCGGACATCTTTTCGGGCGAGTTCCTGCTGGTAGTCCTGCCCTGCGAGGCGGACGACGAGGCGTGCGCACGCGCGCTCGGCTGAGCCGTCAGACAACCGACGCTTTCGTGGTACATCCGGCGCAGGATGGCCGAAGAGGAGCCATGGGACGTCGAGAAGTTCCTCCTGCCCGAGGAGGACGACCAGCGCTGGCTCGTGCAACAGCTGGCCTCGCTGGTGCGTGCGCGCGGACACGAGCACCTC
>CAYSPB010000195.1:12754-13432 GCA_964432695.1 uncultured Nannocystaceae bacterium | reverse complement strand
TGCGCGATCGCGGAGGGTGCCGGAGCCGTCGGCCCGCGAACGGCCACCAAACGACCGCGCAGCCGCTTCACGGGGACCGCATGCGTATCTCATTGCGATGTCGGCCCGAGGGGACAGGCGGTTCGGCTTGTTACACTGCCTCGACGTGGACGGCGACGACCACAGCAGCGAGCGCTCCGACGAGGAGTTCGCATCGCTCACCCCGCAGTCGCGTTCCCACGATGGCTGGGACGCCGTCACGGGCCAGCCCAAGGACGTGATCCGCGAGCCCGGTGCCCACGTCGGTCCATACATCGTGCTCGAGCAGCTCGGCGCGGGCGGTATGGGGGTGGTCTACTCCGCCTACGATGCCAAGCTCGACCGCAAGATCGCCCTCAAGGTTCTGCGCTCGGAGGGCAACGACGAGACCGCCGCCGTGGCGCGGCTGCGCCTGGTGGCCGAGGGGCGCGCGCTGGCTCGGGTCGCCCACCCCAACGTCGTCACCGTCTTCGACGTCGGCACCATTGAGGCCGAGGTCTACATCGCGATGGAGCTGGTCCGCGGGCAAACGCTCTCGAGGTGGCGAGATGCAGCTACGCGCCCCTGGGCCGAGGTCGTAGCGATGTTCGCCGACATCGCATCGGGGCTCGGTGCGGTGCACGACGCGTCGCTGGTCCACCGCGACGTCAAGCCGGACAA
>CAYSPB010000195.1:0-12744 GCA_964432695.1 uncultured Nannocystaceae bacterium | reverse complement strand
CGACGGGCGACCGCGCGTGACCGACTTCGGACTCGCCCGGCCCGAGTCCGAAACCGAGGCACCTTCCTCCCTCGAACTGCAGGAACGCGAGCTGGTGCGATCGGGGACGGACAGCAGCGAACCGCTTCACCTGACGAGAACCGGAGCTCGCGTCGGCACGCCGGCCTATATGGCCTCGGAGCAGATGCAGGGTCGGGAAGCCACACCGGCCAGCGACCAGTTCGCCTTGTGCGTAGCGCTTTGGGAGTGCCTGTACGGCCAGCGGCCCTTTCACGGCTCGTCGTGGGTCTCCCTGGTCATGGCGGTCAGCGAAGGCCAGATCCGGGAGCCGCCAACGCCACCGGCGGGCAAGCCCATCCCCGCGTGGCTGCGCGGGGTGCTCGAGCGGGGGCTCCACCCCGACCCCAACGCGCGCTGGCCCTCGGTCCGAGCGCTGCGCGATGCGCTGCTGGCCGGCGACCCACTCGAGGCGCGACGACGCTGGATCGGGATGGCGAGCGTGCTGGTGCTCGGCGGTGCCGGAGTCGCCGGCGCGTTGGGTGCCCGTGTCGCGGACGAACGCGCGCAGCGCAGCGAATGCGATGCCCAGGCCGCGCAAGCCGCCCAGCGGTGGGACGACGATGCACGCGCCACCCTGCGTGCGGCGTTTGCAAAGAGCAGCATCGACGGCGCGTCCGAGATCGGCGCGAGCGTCGAGTCTGTCCTCGACGACTTCGTCACGTCGTGGTCGAGCGCGCGTGCCCAGGTTTGCCTGGCTCCGCTCGACGCCCCGAAGACCGACCCGGAGCTGCTCTCACGCCGCGCGGACTGCCTCGAAGACGAGCTCTACGCGCTGGGCAGCCTGTTGGATACGTTTTCCACCGGCGACGACGTCATCGTCTCCCGTGCGCGGCGCACCGCAGAGGGGCTCACCGACGTCGAGCGATGCAGCGACGAACGTCGACTGTTGCGACAGCCCCCCTTGCCCGACGACGCGGCGCTGCGCAAGCGCGTCCGTGACCTGCAGCGCGAGCTCTCTCAGACGCTGATTCACGAGCACGTCGGACACTATGACGAAGGGCTCCGCCGCTCGAAGGAAGCCTTGGCCTCGGCCCGGGCGACCGAGCATCTGCCCCTGCTGGCGACGGCCTCGTATCGCGTTGCGGTGTTCGAGGAGAAGCTCGGGCACTACGAAGAGGCCGTGGATGCCTGGGCAACCGCGTTCCACGATGCATCGCTGAGCGACGACGAGCTGCTCGCGGCCGAGGCCGCCTCCGCGCTCGCCTTTGCCGAAGGCTACCAGCTCTCCCGGTACGACGCGGGTATCCGGTGGTCGCAGATGGCAGGCATTCTGCTGGAGCGCCTCGGCATGACCGCATCGCTCACCGAAGCGCGGCGATTGGACACCCTGGCCGTCCTCACCGAAATGAAGGGCCGGCTCGACGAGGCGATTGCGCTGCATCACCGCTCCCTCGAGCTTCGGCGCTCCCTCGTCCCCTCGACGCACCAGAGCATCGGCTACGGCTTGGCGAACCTCGCGGGCGTCCTTCAGAAGAAGGACCGTTACGACGACGCAGAGAAGGCCTTGCTCGAGTCGCTGACGATCTTCGAAGGCGCATTCGGGCGCGACAATCCGACCACCGCGCACGTGGTCAACAACCTCGCGAGCCTCTATCAAAAGACGCGGCAGTACGACAAAGCCGAGCCGTTGCTGCAGCGGGTGCTGTCGATCTGGAGTACGCGCCTGGGTGAAGAACACCCCGACGTTGGTGACGTGTACAACGCGATGGGCGAGGTCCGTCGTGGGCAAGGCAACCTCACCGAGGCCATTGCGATGCACCAAAAGGCCCTTCGCGTGCATCGACGCGCGCACGATGGCGAGCCGCACCCCGACATCGCCCGGACCGCCAATCAGCTCGGCCAGGCGCAGGCCCTTGCTGGCGAGCGCGACGCTGCAGAGGCCAGTTTCGAGGCGGCACTCGCCGCCGTCCGAGAGCGTTCCGAGCATGACGACGACCGCGGACGCGCGTATCACGGTCTCGCCGACCTCGCGCTGCATCGCGGCGCCCTCGAGGATGCGCGCGTCTACTTCGAGCGCTCGAAGCGAGCGTTTGAGGTCGCCAGCGGCAGCCACGACAACTGGCTCGCGCGCACTCGCATCGGTTTGGCAGTGCTCGATCAACTGCAGCACGGCACCGCGGCCCGCACCTCGCTCGAGGCCGTCGCCAACGACGAAGACCTCGGCACGCGCATCCGTGCCGAAGCACTCGCGTGGCGCCGGCGGTTTGCCTTGAACGACGCGGGCGTCCAGGCTCGCCTCGACGCTCTGCTCGCCAACACCGATCCCGACACCGCCGCGTACGTCGACATCGTACTCGCCAGCGGCTGAGACCTCGTCGTTACACCGACCCACGTGTGCATCGCGCTCGCGCGTCGGTCGACTCCGTGCCATGACGACGACACCTCGGCTGCCGTGCGGCACGGGGTGTACCTCGAGCGGTGCGAACCGGAGCATGCTCGGCGGCCTCATCGATGACACGTCCTACGTCCCACTGCTGCAACGTCGAACGACCGACAATGGACAATCAGCACAGTCGAATGACCAAATATCGTCACATCATGACCAGCAGATTCCGAGGAGACGCAACTTCAGAAAGCGGCGGGAAGACTCGGATGCCCACCCCGCTGCCGGCCAGCCCGCACACCCTAAGCTATTAAAAATACTCAAAAATATCGAAACCGCGCAGCAATAACTGCGTACTGGCCAGGTCGAACTCTCGGCCAATCCCTGAGTTCGATCAAAGGGTATTGAACCATGCCAGCACAACAGCAATTGCCATTCGCCCACCCATGGGTACGCACGCTCATCGGTCTGTCATTGCTCTCCCTCGCGGGGGCCTGTGACGACGTGAGCACCGATGATGGAGAAGACGGCAGCGGCTCGCTCGATGGAGAGCTTCGCAACCTCCTCGAAGAGCAGGGCGTCGAGTCCGTTCCTCCCCCAGCCCCGCAAGATCCAGCCTTGGTCGACCTCGGTCAGCAACTCTTCTTCGACAAGGAACTCAGCGGTCGTCGCAACATCTCGTGCGCGACGTGTCACCACCCCGACCTCGGTTCGGCCGACGCACAGAGCCAGTCCCGCGGACAGGGGGCATTCGGCCTCGGGCAGAGCCGCGAACATGGCCCCAACAGCCTGTTCTTGGCGCGGAACACCCTATCTCTGTGGAACCGCGGCGTGCCTGGCTGGGACGTCATGTTCTGGGATGGACGACTTGGCGGAACCCCAGAAGAAGGTTTCTTCTCCCCGGCAGGCGACGCGACCCCGCAGAACTTCTCCAACGCGCTGTCGGCGTTCTTCATCATTCCCGTCACCCCCGACGAAGAAATGCGTGGGTTTCCCGGCGAACTCGACGTCTTCGGCCAGCCGAACGAGATGGCGGACCTCACCAACGACGACTTCCCCGAAATCTGGGACCTCGTCGTCGACCGCGCGCTGGGCGTCGACGCGTATCGCGACGCGCTCACCACGATCTTCGACGTCGAGGAGGACGAGGTCGACATCGTGCACCTCGCCGAAGCAACCGGCGCCTTCATGACCGACGCCTTCACCGCCCTGGATTCACCGTTCGACCGCTACCTCGCCGGTGACGATGCCGCGATGTCGGCGGCCGCCAAGCGAGGCTCGATGCTGTTTTACGGGCGAGCGAACTGCTCGACGTGCCACAGCGGCGCACTGCAAACCGACTTCGGCTTCCACAGCGTTGCGGCGCCGCAGGTTGGAACCGGCAAGGGAGACGAAGCCCCGCTCGACTTCGGACGCGGTCGCTTCACTGGGGAAGAAGAGGACAAGTTCAAGTTCCGTACGCCGTCGCTGCGCAACATCGAGCTCGAGGGCCCGTGGATGCACAACGGCGCGTTCGCCAGCCTCGAGGATGCCGTGCGGCATCACCTCGACCCCGAGTCCTCGCTGCTGTCCTATGACGACTTTCAAGTTGAGCCGGAGTTGCGTGGAACCTATCAGGACGACCCCGCGCTGATCGACGCGCTGCTCGCCTCGGTTCCCGAGAACCTCGCCGTCGAGGGCCCACCGCTCACGGAGGGCGAGATCGGAGACCTCATGGCGTTCCTTTCAGCGCTGACCGACCCCAGCTCGCTTCAGACGTTCCGCATGTTCCCACAGGACGGAGTTGCGAGCGGTCTGCCCATCGCCGACTGACGCACGAGAGCAACCGGCCGTCCGCCCACGGGCCTCGCGCTCGTGGGCAGCTCTCGATGAAGCGAACTCAATCGGTGATGACCATCGTAGCGTCGTCGAGCGCCAGCGGCTGCGGTCCCTCGGCGAGCCAGAGTCCGACGGGCAGGCGGCGAAGCGCCGCGAGCAGCGTCCCGGGTAGGCCAAATCCACCGCCACGCGCAACGGCGTCG
Source organism: uncultured Nannocystaceae bacterium (assembly GCA_964432695.1). GTDB lineage: Bacteria > Myxococcota_A > Polyangia > Nannocystales > Nannocystaceae > CAJXVA01. Next base: position 8,340 of record CAYSPB010000195.1, on the reverse strand, counting down.
AACGTCGACCCACTCGTCCCTCGCACGAGCGGGATGTCGAACGAAAATACGCGGCGCAGATTCTCGGTCACCGAGGGCTGCTCGGGGTAGAGGACCACGTCGACCGTCGCCGGGTCGAGTGATGCGATTGCCTCCGCACGCGCAACCGCTTCTCGCAGACCGCCGTAGCGATCGACCAAGCCGACGTCACGAGCCCGCACGCCCGACCAGACACGGCCGCGCGCCACCTCGTCGACGCGTGCCAGGGTCATGCGCCGAGCCTGACCCACGCGCCCGGTGAAGATCGCGTAGCTGTCTTGAATGCCCTGCTGCGCTGCGGCGCGCTCCTCGTCGGTGTAGGGCTTGAGCCACGAGCGAAGCGCAGCATGGCGACCATAGGTGAGCTGGTCGACCTCGATGCCCAGCTTGTCGAGCGTGCCCGACACGTCGACCTTCGGATAGAAGATGCCGATGCTGCCGGTCAGGCTGGTCGCGTCGGCAAAGATGAAGCGCCCGCCCGTCGCCACGTAGTAGCCGCCACTGGCACACGCGTCGCTCATCGAAATGATGACGGGCTTCACCGCGTCGGTCAGGTCGAGCTCGCGGGCGATGTCCTCGGACGCCTTGACCGACCCTCCGGGGCTGTTTACCCGCACGACCACCGCCTTGACGTTCTTGTCCTGGCGCAGGCGCTCGATCTCCTTCGTCAGCGTGATCGAGCCGGCAACCTTGCGACCCAACAGCGGGATCTCGAAGCTCTTCGAATCCGAGAGGTCTCCCTCGACGACCAGCACCGCCACTTGGGGACGAGCGCCGTAGTCGTGTACGTGCTCGTCGGTCTCGGGCGGCAACTCGATTCGGACCTTGCGGCCCAAGAGTTGTTCGAGCGTTTCGTCGAGCTGGTCGGGGTAGGCGAGGCGATCGACTACGCCGTCGCGCTGCGCGGCCTCGGGCTGCAGCGGCGCGTCGTCGATCCAGCGCTTTACCGACCGCGGGTCTTGACCACGGTCGCGTGCGACCACGCGCAGCACGTGGTTCCAGACGTCCGTGTACAACAGCTTGCGCTGGCGATCGGACGGCGGGGTCGGCCCCATGCGCTCATAGGACTCGGGCACCGACTTGTACTCGGCGATCCGCACGAACTCGGCCTTCGCGCCCAGCTTGTCGAGCAGATCCGCGAAGAAAAAGGTCTCCACACGCATGCCGACGATGGACAACGATGTGGTGGGATGAGCGATGATCGTCTCCGCGGAGGACGCGAGGAAGTACGACTTGAGCCCCCCGCCCTCCATGTACGCGAGCACCCGCGCCCCCTGAAGCCGCGCGGAGCGAACCGCGGCGCGGACCTCCTCGAGCTGTGCCCAGCCCATCGACAGCCCGCGCGTCTCCAGCAGCACCATCTCGCCGCGCTGGCCGGCGTCTTCGAGCGCTTCGACGAGACGCCATAGACCGCGCTCTCCTCGAAAGCTGCTGACCTGCAGCCGCGTCACGCGACGCGGCGCCGCATCGAGTCCGTCGTAGCGCTCGGCCGAAAGCCGCACGCGCGCCACGCCGCCGTCGACCGAGAACCCGCGCCGTCCGTTTGCTGAGCTGAGCACGCCCGCCGCGACTCCAATGTTCGTGTCGACGAACTCGACGCCCGCGGTGATCCGGGCACCCGACCGGGCTTCGAGGTCTCCGCTGCCGTCGGCCACCGGCAAGAAGCGCATGAGGTCCGCCTGGGCGAAGATTTTCGCTGGCCCCAGCTGCACGCTCAGACGTCCGCGGGGCTCGGCGCGAAACGTCTCGAACCTCGCCGGCCCGTCGTCGGGCAGAGTCGGTGCCCAGCGCAAACCGCCCGCGACCTCGAGCGCTGGCGTGCCGAGCGGGCGAACGACGACCTCGGGCTCGACGACGAACGGCTGGGAGTACCGGTTGCTCGTGGCGCCGATCGTGACATCCTCGGCCGACTCGTCGACTTCCACGTTGACCGACGTCTCGGGCCCGGTTCGCGGCACGTTGACCGCGTGGGCAACCACGCCGAGCGCGATGAAGCGCGAGGGGTGGTACGCCAAACCGAGGTCCAGCAGGTTCGCGTTGGCGTGGAAGTTGCCGACCGAAACGAGGCGGCTGTACCCCAAGCCAACCGACAGTCCGGGCGCCCAACGCATCATCGGAAGCGCAGCGGCGACCGTCACCTTGCTATAGGGGTTGTCAGGCTGCACCGGCTGGTCCTCCCCGCTGGCGGCCGACACGGGCTGCAGGGGCGAGAGATACTGGTAGCCGAAGCCGAGCGTGAACAGCGGTCCACCAAAGCCGAGCCGACGCGCCCGACGAGCCGCCGGTAGAGGAACGCCGACGAAGGCTCCGACACCGCTGCCGCGCCGGCGAGCGCTCGGCGTCGTCCAGCCGAAATCGAGGACCCCGTTGACCGCGTTGAGGTAGCCCAAGTTGGCCGGGTTCACGACCGTGGACGCGCCGTCCCCCTCTCCCGCAACGGCGGTGTAGGGCCGGTCGGCGTCCCGGGTGATCGCGCGCGTTTCCCCCTCCTGAGGGTTGGCGAGTCCCGTGGTGGGCGTCAGACCGAGGGCGAACGCGACGGCCGACGCGAGCCGTGCTCGTCGCATCGCGCTCACGGGCTGATCCATACCACGGTCACCGCGTCGCCCCCTTCGCTCGACAGCCCACCACGGTGTTGCTTGGCATGTCGGAGGTGGGCAAGGTGCTCACGAATCGCCTTTCGGAGCGCGCCGGTGCCGTGACCGTGCCGAACGATGACGACGTCGACGTCTTCGGCGATGGCCCGGTCGAGGGAAACCTCGAGCAGCGTGACCGCCTCGTCGGCTCGGTTACCTCGAACATCGATCACATTGTCGTGGCGCGCCACGACACGTTGTGCGTCGGCGCCGAAGAATCGTGCCGCCTTGCTCGATGAGGGCACCGACACCCGGCCGCCCTTGGCCTGCCTCGCGACCTTGGGCTGCTTGCCCGCCTTGGCGAGTTCATCACGCTTGACGGTGACCTTGGCCAGCGGCAGCTGCACCCGGACGCGGTCGCCTTTGATGTCGATGATCTCGCCGTCCATCCCCAGGCTCGGGACTCGGATGCGATCTCCAACGCGAAGTCCGTCGGGAGCGTCGCGCGGGCCGGCCTTCGGCTGCACCTTGCCGCGCCCCACGGCCGCCTTCGCGTCGCGAGCGAACGCCCGCGCTTCGGAGTCGGTGGTCCCATCGGGGCCGACCGTCGCCGCCTCCGAGCGACGAAGCGCCTTTCGGCGGCGCTTGATCTCGTTTTCGAGGTCCCGAAGCTCAGCGGTCGCGGCCGCGTGGGCTTTGGCTCGCTTCGTGGCCTCGGTCTCCTCTTCTCGACGCTCTCGCTTTTCGAGGGTCTCCTTGAGAACGGCAACGATCCGCTTCTCGCGGGCGACCTCGGAGCGCTCCTGGGCCAGCCGTTCGCGATGTGCCTCGACGTCGCGCAGCAGGGCATCGACCTGCAGCCGCGTGTCATCGAGCATGGACCGAGCCCGCCCCAGTACAACGTCGGGAAGGCCTAACCGCTGCGCGACCGTCAGTGCGGACGACGCACCGGGCGCGCCCATCCGCACCGTGAACGTCGGCTTCATCGCGTCGAAGTCGAACCCTACCGCGGCGTTCGCAAACCGCTTCGCGTCGTCGGAGGCTAGCAGCTTCAAGCGTTCGTAGTGCGTCGTGATCACCTGCGTAGCCCCACGCTCCACCAGCTCGCGCAGCAGCGCTTCGGCGAGAGCAGCACCTTGCTCGGGGTCGGTGCCCACGGCCACCTCGTCGAGCAGGACGAGCGTGCCCGAGCCATCCGCGGCCGAGGCTTCGAGCGCATCCCGGACGTGCCCCATGTGGGCGGAGAACGTGGAGAGTCCACCGGCAATCGACTGGTCGTCGCCCACGTCGGTCACCACCGTGCGGAACAACGGCACGCTTGCAGGCTCTCGCGTCGGTAGCCGAAGACCGGCCTGCGCCATCAGAACGCACAGGCCCAGGGTCTTGAGCGCGACCGTTTTGCCGCCCGCGTTGGGACCACTGATGATGAGCGCCGCGCCCACGTCGACGTGCAGATCGTTGGGCACGACGTCGATGCCGGCCAAGTGCATGAGCGGGTGCCTCGCTTCTTGGACCTGCAGCCGCGTCCCCGCACCAGCCTCGGACACGACCGGCTCCACCCCGGCCAGCGCTCGGGAAACCTTCAGGCGCGCATGGACCTGGTCGAGCCAGACGATCATCTCCAGCGCGTGGGCGAGGCGTTCGGACGCCTCCCCAACCGCATTCGAGAGCTGCGCCAGCACGCGTCGCTCCTCGGCCCGAACCGCCATCGTCGCCTCGCGCCAGGCATTGCCCGGCTCGACCAGCGCGTGCGGCTCGACGAACAGCGTCGCCCCGGTCTTCGACGACCCGTGGATGATCCCCGAGACCGTGCCCGTACTGCCTGCCCGCGAGAATGCGTCGGAACGAACGGGCAGCACGACTCGCCCCTCGCGGTCCGTCCAAAACTTGTCGGCCAAGGCCCGCGAGACGCTTTGATTGCGGACCAGACGGTCGGCCGCCGTGGTGAGGGACTGCCGGGCACCGTGCACCTTCCTGCGCAGTCCGCCGAGCGCAGGACTCGCACCATCGGCCAAGCGCGGCTCCCCGCCACGTTCGAGTGAGCGGTCCAGCTGCTCCCGCAATGAGGCGGGCGGAGCCATGGGCCCCAGGTGTGCACGCAGTCGAGTGAGCTTGTCTCGGTCGCCGTCCTGCGTCTCGACGAGATCTTCGAGCGCAGCTTGAACCGCGTCGAGCATCGCGGTCACGTCTCCCGCGGCAACGACGAGGTCGTGCACGGCACACAGCTCTTCAACGTCCAGTGGTGAAGCCCGCTGCGCGCGCTCCAGCAGCGGCGCCACGTCCAGCACGCCGGTGAGCATCGGGCCGACGGCGTTCGGCACACCGTCACACTCCCGGGCGAGGTCCTCAGCGACCTCCAGCGCACGCAGATGGTCGTACGCGGTGCGCACCGTCGACACGTCGTGGCTACGCGGCAGCACGGCATCATCGACGACGTCGCCGTCATCGTTGGCCAGGCGGTGGGATGCGGCCACAGACGCAAGGCCATCGAACACACGTTCGACCAGCTGCGCCCACTCGAGGTGGTGGAGTGCCGACGACTCGGTGCCGGAGTTCACCCGGCAGACTATGCCGCAAAAAGCGGGCGCCCCTGGTGGCGGCCGCACCGCGGGCCGGTCTACCATGGCGCATCCTGCCCGGTTGTGGGCTTCGGACGGCCTCGGAGAACCTCATGCTCAGCAGCTCGTCGCTCGCACCCCGGTCACGCGCCCTGCCCACGTCCTGCATCACGCGGCTGCTGCCGTTGTTGGCCGCTGGTGCCACGCTGGTCCCGGGGACCGCGTTTGCCTCGGGCGGCGGGGGCGGCGAGCTTCCGCCGATGTGGATGCTGACGTTCTTCGTCATCATGCTCCTGTCGATCGCGGTGCTTCCACTGACCAAGCTGGAACACTGGTGGCACAAGAACGAGAACAAGCTGCTCGTGGGGATGGTGCTCGCGGCCTACCCGCTAATCTGGGTCACCTTCCTCACCCACAACTATTCAGCGCTGTTTCACGTCATCGAGGAGTACATCAGCTTCATCGTCCTGCTCGGGACGCTGTTCTACGTTTCGGGCGGGATCCTGCTCAAGGGCGACCTTCAGGCCAAGCCATCGACGAACCTGAAGTTCTTGATCTTCGGCACCTCGATCGCGTCGATCATCGGCACGACCGGCGCGTCGATGCTGCTGATCCGGCCGCTGCTGCGCACGAACCACGAGCGCCGCTACAAGGTCCATATCGTCATCTTCTTCATTTTCCTGGTCTCCAACATCGGCGGCTCGCTGCTGCCGATCGGGGACCCGCCGCTGTTCCTGGGCTACCTGCGCGGCGTGCCATTCCTGTGGACGCTGGGCCTGTGGAAGCAGATGGCGCTGGTGTGCGTGCTGCTGTTGACCGGTTTCTATCTACTCGACAGCCACTTCTGGAAGCGCGAGTCGGATTCGGTCAAGAAGTGGGACGCCAGCACGGTCGAGCCGATCGCCGTGCACGGCAAGAGCAACATCATCTGGCTGATGGGCATCGTGCTGTGCGTCGCGCTCATCAAGCCCGAGTACGGCCTCTTCCTTCGCGAGGCCGCGATGATCGGCTGCGCCGTCGCCTCGAAGTTCACGACGAAGGGCAACATTCGCGAGCAGAACCGGTTCTCCTGGTTCCCAATCCTCGAGGTTGCTGCGCTGTTCATCGGCATCTTCTTGACCATGATCCCCGCGCAGATGCTGCTCTCGGCGCGCGGGGGTGAGCTCGGAGTCGACAGCCCCGCAAAGTTCTTCTGGATCACCGGCCTGCTTTCGAGCTTCCTCGACAACGCTCCGACCTACGTCGTGTTCTTCGAGACCGCCAAGGGCATGGTCGAGCAGGGTCTGCTCAGCGGCACCATGGTCAGCGACACAATCCAGGTCCCCACGATCGTGCTGCAGGCGATTTCGGTAGGCGCGGTGTTCATGGGCGCCAACACGTACATCGGCAACGGCCCAAACTTCATGGTCAAAGCCATTGCCGAAGAGCAGAAGATCGAGATGCCCAGCTTCTTCGGCTACATCAAGTGGTCGGCGATGGTCCTCATCCCCTGCTTCATCCTGGTCACCCTCGTTTTCTTCCTCTGACGAACGCCACCGCCCCGGCGCCACGGACCGCGCCGCCACGCTCGGGGGTCGAAGAGCTCTCAGAGCGCGAGGGGGTCGGATCAGCCTGCCGCTCGCTTGGCGCGACGGGCCTTGCTCGCGGCCTTGAACAGCTTCTTCTTGGCGACCTTGGAGCGGGGCTTTTCCTTGCGCGCGAGCCGGTAGGCGTCCTTCGCCTCCTCGAAACGCGCGAGCGCGTAGAGCATGTCGCCGCGCAGCATGAGCGCCTCGAAGTCGTTGGGCTCCACATTGAGCCACTCGTCCGCCGAGGCCAACGCGCCTTCGTAGTCCTTGATCCGACGCAGGACCTTCGCCTGGCCCGACAGCGCCGCGACCAGGCCCTCTTTCGCGGGCGCGTGGTCGGGCCAGATCGACCGCAGGTTGCGGTAGGCCACGACTGCTTCGGACCACTTCTTGCGGCTGAGCGCTTTGTCGCCTTGGGGTGAGAGCGTCTCGGCAGCCTCCTTGCGAAGGCGGGCCAGCGACTCATCACCGGGCGCGAGCAGCTGAAGCTTGCTCAAGTGGAATGCGAGGCTCTGCTCGGGCGGGTCCGTCCAGCGCGCATTGGCCAGCGCATCTTCGGCCAGCGCCACGACCACGGCAGGCTCGGTCACTTCGGCAGCGGGCTCCGGCTTGGTGTCCTGCTCGCGACCTGGTTCGACCTTTGGCTCGGGGTCTTCGATGACCTCGACCACCTCCCCGTCGTCGGCGCCCTTGGGCGCGACGGGGGCGACGTCCAACTTGGGACCTGCGGGAAGGACCGCGGGCTCCGGCGTGGGCTCGGGCTCCGGCGGCGCGACGTCGGCGGGCTCGGGATCGTCGCCGAACAGACCCAAACCGCCCGGCAAGGCAACGGCGAGCACGCCCACCGCGAGCAGGCCTCCCAAACCGGTGAAGAACAGCGCGCGCATGGCCGACCGACCCCCGCTGATCTCATGCGACGACGAGCTCACGCCGGACGCCGGGGTCGGCACGCCGGCGGCGACCGGAACCACCGGCTGCGGTCCACTGAGCTGGGCCGGAGAGCGCGGTGCAGGCGCGATCTGGGTGTGCTCCTGCTTCTCGTAGTCGCGTCCGTAGACCCCCTTGGCCCCCGAGCCGACGACGTTGGCAATCGCGGCGCGAGCCATGCTCAGCGATGCGGCTGCGCTCGGGTCATCCGGACCAACGCCGCGTGGGTCGTCAGTCCCTTCGATACCCAGGACGTTGGCCACCGCGGTGGCGCGGCCATCGATCGCGCGAGTGAGGTCGTACTCCAGCGACCGCATCGACGGCGGTCGGTCGCCGGCCTGGCGACGAAGGCAGCGGGCAATCGCAGCCGAGACGGGCTCGGGGACTTCGGGTCGATACGCCGTGACCGAGTCCGCCTCGCGCGCGCCTTTCTGCATCAGCACGTCGACCGCGTTGCGCCCCTCGAACGGCATCCGCCCGGTGAGCATCTCGAACATGATGCAGCCGACCGCGTAGATGTCAGAGGCGATCGTGGCTTCGAGACCCGCGCCTTGCTCGGGCGCCATGTAGTCCGGCGAGCCCATGATGAGTCCTGGCGAGGTCGTCGCCGAGTCGGCGTTCATCTGCTTGCAGATGCCGAAGTCGAGCACCTTCACGAAGTCGGGGTCCTTGCCCCGCGTGGTGAGGATGATG
>CAYSPB010000194.1:0-13550 GCA_964432695.1 uncultured Nannocystaceae bacterium | reverse complement strand
AAGGTCATCGTGGGTTCCTGAATCCCAGTACGACCAGAGAAGCGCCCCGAAAACGTCGTTGGCTTCGAAGACGCCTCCGGAGCCGGCCGTATTCTGAGAAAGTCCGGTGCCGTTCGCAAAGTCGAGGTCGCCCCACGAGGTGGAGCTAAAGCGGTCGCCATAGAAGAAGACAACGTAGCCATGGTCGCTGTTCTCACCAGGAACACCCACCGCGAGGTCAAAGCACTCTCTGCCCGCGTAGCTATCGCCGTTGAAGTTTCCGACCGCGAGCGAGCCCCCAAACTGATCCCCCGTTTCTGGGGCGCCGCTAACCTGGGACGTTCCCTGATGGTACACAGCGTCGATGGTCGAAAGCCCGCCGGCACTGCCGTAGATGACGTTGATGGAGCCGTCGTCAGTGCGGCCACTGTGCGCATTGTCGAGAGGCGCGCCGATCGCAACATCTTCATAGCCGTCGCAGTTAAAGTCCGCGACCGCGACCGCTTCTCCGAAACGGTCGCCCCAACCAGCCGACGTGGAGTCGATCCCTTCGCTGTTCCGGTGGACGAGTTGGTCGCCGAGCGTGCTCAGGCCGCCCGAGCCGCCGAAGAACACCTGGATTGCACCCGCTGCCGCGAGGCCGCCGACTCGATCTCCGGGGATCCCGACAACGACATCTTCGTACCCGTCACCATCGATATCCCCAACCGAAACACTATCTCCGAAGAAGTCGTTGGGGCTTGAAAAATCTGCTGTAACTTGAGTGGCACGACCGTCAGAAGTGACAACTACAACTGCGCCACGTCCACCGTTCCATGAAGGGAATCCGAAAACATGGTCAACTCCGCCATCTCCGTCGACGTCGCCCGCAGAATGAGAAGGAGTTTGCGTGGCCACTTGCCCGGAGGGGACCTTGTTCGTAGCCGCTACGGGGTTTGGGCTCGTGACAGTGGCGACTGCCAAAGCACCAGGCAGAACGACTTGCAGCGCCTTCCTAAATCCGGAACAGCGGCTGGGATTGCTCTGGATCGTGCTAGGGGCGCAAAAAGGCCCGTCACCGGGTGAGACTGAGTTCACGGTTCTTTGATGAATCGCCATGTTTTTTCTTCGATGCGCGCTCGAGGATTCCGTGCGAGGGCGGCTCATGCGCCCCATGGAAAATGGGGCGCCCTGAGGTGCGGAAGCAGATGTCAAAGGAGGAGTCGCGGTAGTGGTGCAGCCTACGGAAAGTCGCGACCGGGTCAAGCTCGGGTAATGCCAGGGGACAGGTCGGGGCAGCCCCGTGTAGGCCCCGAAAGAACGTCCGTGTGGCTTCTGCGATTGAAGTCGTACCGAATGCCTGGGTCGTGGCTAGGGCCTCGCCGAAACGAACGAGTGAGGTGACGTGGGGGGTGTGCTCTCCCACGCCGCAGGGCTGAGCCCTACCGGATGAAGCGGACGTGGAAGTGGTTCGCGTGGCCGCGCCAGTGGCGGATGAGGCCACGCGCGGCCGCCGAGCCACGCGGGTACTGGAAGAGGGCGTCGAGGCGGTCCTGCGGGACCCCCTGCTCTTTGGCGTAGGCGTACAGAATGCGCTGCAGAGCGTAGTCGACGAAGACGTAGCGGACGCGGTCAGTGGCCAAGAAGGCGTCCAACAAGGCCCAGCTGCGGACGACGTCCAGGCGACCACGGCTTGCGATGACGAAGCGTGAGACGTCGGCGAGTTCGCCCTGCAGGACGTAGCCGACGTCGACGTCGCGGCCGTCTTGGTGGGACAGATGCGGAGGGAACGGACCGCCGCGCTGCAGGCTGATGTCGCCGACGTGCACGGCAGGCCCGCCGAGACCGCGATCGACGTAGCGACGGAGCGCGCCCTGAATCGCCGCGACGGTGCGAGGCGTGCCCCAGGCGTGCTTGGGCGTTTTGAGCATATAGCCCGGGCCAGGCTGAAGCTGGACGGCGTCGTCGAACGTGTTCGTGCGCGCGTCGAGGTCGACGAAGTCGGGATACAGCGCTTCGTCACCGCGCAGCGGGACCGGCTCGAGCGGGAAGTCGAGGCGCTCGGTCGCATCCCCGCGGGTCAAGAGGACCGCGTCGCGCCGGACCTCGGCCAAAACCACTCCCTCGCGCACGGCGTCGCCAACGGCGAGGGTGGCGATGGTGTTGGCGTCTTCATCGCGAATGGTGGCTCGGCCACGTGCCAGGTCGTCGCCGACCATCGTGGCCATCAGCGCGAGCGGAAGATCCGTGGGCAGGGCGTCGGGGACTTCGTCTTGCGGGCGCGTGACGAGCTCGGGCGTACCGACGTCGGCCTTGGAGGGGACCTCGACGAGAGGGCTGGGCGTGGGCTCGGGCGCGGGCGAACTCGGGCACCCGGTGAGCACTCCGACGAGGACGAGAGCGCGACGCACAGGCCGCGAGCCTACATCAAAGCGGCCTGCGTGGACCCGCTTCCGGCGAGCGCGGATCGAGCACGCCTTGACACACCATCCTTGCTGTGTATATATGCATGCACACAATCACATGTCTCATCTCCCCATCTCCATCAGCCAGGGCTCGGGCGTGCCGTTCTATCGGCAGATCGTCGACCAGATCACTGCGCTCGTCCGCAGCGGCCAGCTGGCAGCAGGACAGCGCCTTCCGTCGTATCGAGACCTCGCCAGCGAAGTGGTGGTGTCACTGATCACGGTCAGGCGCGCATACGCGGAGCTGGAGAGCGCGGGATTGGTGGTGCGCAAACAGGGGCAGGGCACTTTCGTGGCCGATGACGTTGCAAATCCCAGCCGTGCGGCACTTCGAAAGCAGGCGCGCGAGCGTATCGAGGCAGCGTTCGAACACGCGCGTGGACTCGGCTTCGGGCCCGATGAGGTGGCACAGCTCGCGCAAGGCGTGCTGGGCAAGACGAGGAGAGAACGATGAACGATGGAGCACTGATCGAAGTTCAGAACCTTCGCGTCGACCGAGGTGGGTTCACGCTCGGGGTTCCCCACTGGACGGTCGAACCGGGAACGGTCGTGGGCGTGGTCGGAGCCAACGGCGCCGGCAAGACCACGCTGCTCGATTGTCTGGCAGGTCTCCTACGTCCAGCCGACGGACGCGTCCGGGTCCTGGGTCGAGATCCCGTAGCCGAGCCCTCGTTCGTCCGCGCCCGTGCCGGGTTCATGAGCGACGAGCGGCCGCTGTTCGACCTCTCCGTGGCACGCCTGCTGCGAACACTGTCAGGGTACTACCCAACATGGGACGCGTCGTTGGTGCACGACCTTCTCACGCGGTTCCGCATCGACCCCCGGATGCGGGTGCGCGACCTCTCGAAGGGGCAGGGCACGAGCGTGCGAGCGGTCGCATCGCTTGCCTTCCGCCCCGACGTCTTGGTCCTCGACGAGCCCGGGACGGGTCTCGACCTCGGAGCGCGTCACTCCCAAGCGCCCGCTGGTTCTCGGACCACGCTCACGGCCGGGCCAACCTCGCGTTCGCCCGGCCGGTCGTCGCACCAAGTCCTGCGCCAGGACTTTGCGCGTGGAGTCGCCGCGGGATTCGCCCGAGGGGTAGGTCTGAGCTTCCTCCCCGCTGGGATGCTGCTCATCGCCCGCTGGACGATCAGCCCTGGGCTCTTGCTGGCTGCAGTTTGTATCCTATTGGCCGTCGGGGCTTGGGTTGGGAGCGGGCGTCCGCTGGGGCTCTCGATGCGGACCGTCGGTGGCCGCTGGGATACGCAGGGAGACTTCTCGAGAGCATGGTCGATGTTGCCCGTCCCGGAGTTCGTGGTCGCACGGGCGGTCTACCTTCACGTCTTGGCGTGCGCGGCCGCTGCGTTCGCCGGACTTGTCGTCGTGTACGCGACCAGCGTGACATGGTGGCCCCGCAGCGGTGGACTCGCAGGGCTCTCGCTTGCGTTTGCGGGCATCGCCGGGTCGGTGTTGTGCGGCGTTCGAACCAGCACCGCGCTGCGCTCGCTCGGGCGCTGGCAGCTGTCTTGGCTCAGCGCCGGCATCGCCATGGGGTCTGCATGCATTGCCGCATTCATCTCGGACGCCGCCGCAGCGTCGACACTGCGAGCTGTACTTCTCGGCTCGCCGGCTACGGCAGCCTTGCTGGCCGTGGCGCTGACGGCTGCGCTGGTGGGCGCGCTCGCGCCTCTGACGGGGTTGCGCCGACCTCGCTTGATCGAAGCGCGTACCTGAGAACGCTCCCTCCGGCGTTCGTGCTCGTAGCAGGGACAGGCAGCGACGGCACGATGCAGGACCCGTTCTCGCCGCATCGTCACTTACCATCCGAGGGTATGCCGCCTGTGGGCCGTCGAGGTCGCTCGAGTGGCTCGGTCAACCGCCGTCGGAACCAAGCAACGCTGCGTTGGTCTTCCACTCCTCCAGCCACGCGTCGCGATAGCTCGGGTTCGCGAATGCACGGCGTCGCATCGGGGCGAAGCCATGGTCGACGAGCAGGAGCATCATGGTTCCCATGATCTCGGCTGATTCGCGCATCCCTTCGTCGATCCACCGCTTGAGCAGCATGTAGAGCCCGCCGGCCATGAACTCGGTGACGTAGCGCTCGTGCGGGTTGACCCGTTCGGCGGGTTCGAAATGCTGGTCCAGCTGCATCCGAAGCCCTTCGACGTGAGGGACGAACGCCGAAATGAGCATATCGCGATTGTCGACCTGGAAGACCCAGCGAAGCTTCTCCCCGCGCTCGATCCAATGCTCAAATGACGCGATCATCGCGTATCGAATGTGCCGGCGGTGGTCGACGTCGTGGTTGTCGAGGACGTCCGCGCGAACCCGGTCGAAGAGGTCGTCGACCAAGCTGAAGAGCAACTCCTCTTTGGTCGCAAAGTGGTGATAGAAGGTGGGACGCGAGACGTCGGCTTCATCGACGATCTCCTTGATACGAATCTTCGCGAGGGGTTTACGCCGAAGCAGTCCCACCAGGGCATCCTGCAGCAACCTCCGCGTTCGCCGGATCCTTCGATCTTCTTTCCGTTTCTCTGTCATTTTGGCTCGAACGTAAGGTTCTTGACGCTCTGCGGATCCTGCTAATTGACAGGTCCCTGCGGTTTTCGAAGACTCGGTCTACGCCTTTTATTTTACACGCGTCAACACTTCGATTCGCGTGTCCGATGAGTTCGTCACCAGCGGAACGACCGCGGGCAAGGCACGCCCACGTTCATGAAAAGGCGAAGGATTCAATGCTCGTGCTTCCTGTTGCCTTCGCGACGATGTTGCTTCAGCCCGCCTCGTTGGTCCAGCCCCCGGACGCCGAGACGGCGCAGGCCGAGCGCCTCGAGGCGCTCTACTTCGAAGGTCGCGCACGCTTCACCGCGGCGGACTACGCAAGCGCGATCGATATCTGGACACGGCTGCTCGCCCAGCTCCCACAAAGCGAGACGCGGGCGATCCGGCTGGACTTGCTCTTCAACATCGCACTCGCACACACCCGCCAATACGGCATCGACGACGATCCCAAGCACCTCAAGAAGGCACTGACCCTCTTCCGTCTCTACGCCGAGCACGAACCGTCAGAGGATGTCGACGGACGGATTGCGGAGCTCGAGGCCCGGCTGGAGGCACTCACGCACCAAGTGGCTGAGCCGGCGCCACCGGAGCCCAAGCTCGTCTCCACGCCCGCACCGGTCACGAAGTCCGACGAACCCCGCGGCCCATCTCGAGGACTCGGGATTGGGCTCCTCGCTGGTGGGAGTGCCGCGCTGGTGGGAGGGGTCGCCCTCCTCGTCGCCGGCGCGCAGCTCCGTCCCTCCGCGGAGGCAAGCGTTGCAGAACTCGATGCGCTGGGCTTGGCACCCGACGACCCTGCCTATGCGGAAGGCCAGACATTCATCGACGACGAAACCAGGCGCGGACGAGCGCTGATGGGGGTTGGTGGCGCGCTTGCTGGCCTTGGCGTGGCCGCGGCAGGATTCGGCATCTCGGTGCTGGCCCGGCCGAGCGCACGGCGCCGAGATGTAGCGTGGTGGCTCGCCCCGACAGCCAGCGGAATGACGATGGGAGGGCGGTTCTAAGTGAAGCCTCGTCTCCTCTGGCTCACGATTGCCATGGGTACGCTCGGATGCCCCGCCGAGTTCAACCCGACGTTGAGCGACGCAACCTCTGATGGGACGACGTCGAGTTCATCGAGTCCCTCTTCTCCGCCGGCAACGGAATCGTCCTCGGAGACGGGGTCGAACGCGACGACCGAGAGTGCCGCGAGTTCATCGGGCGAGTCCGAGACGTCGACGCTCGGCCCCACGCAAACGTCGGACGCGGCGTCGACGAGCTCGGGGTTCTGCGGGGATGGAGAGCTCGACCCGGCGACCGAGGAGTGTGACGGCGTGCTCCCGGGCGGGATGGACTGCCTCGACTTCGGCTTCAAACTCGGCGACGCCTTCTGTACGCCCGAATGCGTGATCGAGCTCAGCTATTGTCACACCTGCGGCGACGGCCTGATCACCGGTCCTGAGTCGTGTGACGGCGAGAATCTAGCTGGCAACGACTGTAACGTCGCCGGGTTCCACGATGGTGTGCTCGCCTGCAACTCCACCTGTTCGGGATTCGACGAGTCCGGTTGCACGAACTGCGGCAACGGAATGGTCGACCCTGGCGAAGACTGCGAGGCAGACGACATTCCGCAGCAGTGCAGCGACCTCCCGGGTCTCACCGCGGGCGCCCTCGCCTGCAACGACGACTGCACCTACGACACCTCGGGTTGCACGGGGTGTGGGAACGGAGTCATCGAGATCGGCGAAGAGTGTGACGGAGAGGTCTTCTCTGGAACTGCGGACTCGTGCACCGACCTCGGATTCGAAGCCGGAGAGCTCGCCTGCGTGCGCGGGACCTGCCTCATCGACTCCAGCGGCTGCAGCACCTGTGGCAACGGCGTGATCGAAGCCGATGAGATTTGCGACCTCGGCGAGGTTCCATCCCCACCGCTGCTGTGCAGCGAGGTTGCCATCCCGTCGTCTCCGACGGGGGAATCGCTCGAGGGCGCCATTTTTACCTGCGCCGAGGGCTGCGAGCTCAGTCTCGAGAGCTGCCTCAACATGCCGTACGGGCGTTGTGACTTCCCCATGGACTGTCCCGCCAACGATGTCGGGGCCACCGCCGAGCTGTGCTTTGATGCCGTCGGGTCGGGCTCGGTGTGCACGTTCGAATGCACGCTCACTGCAGACTGCCCGCAACCGGTCGCCCCCGGTCCCGCCTTGGACGGCCTACAGCCCTGGCCAAGCACTGCGATCTGCGACCAGGGCCGCTGCGTCATCCCCTGCGCTGAAGACGACGGCTGCTATCCGGGACAACAGTGCGTCGCCGACGAGTGCTTGTGGCAATGACTCGGGGGCGACGCCGCCCCGCGTGTCAAAGAGGCGTGCACGGACCCGCGTCGGGCGAGAGCTGGTCGATCACGATGCCCTCGGGAACCTCCCGCGCGGTGAAAAACACCGCCTCGTCTCCGGCCTGCGCACCGAAGGCCATGTACGCGACACCGTCGACCATGGCGTAGACGCCGTCGCGGCGGGAGATCGTCGTGTCGGGCACCTGCGTGAACTCCTGAAGCTCTTCCCGGTAGACCGAGCCATGCGTCTGGTCGGACACGTAGAACCGGTTCCACGCGTAGTAGCCGATGGAGACGTCGTGATCGATCTCGGGGCAGCGGTAGCCGGTCTGGGACGAGTCGGCGTTCACGTCGAGCGCAACGAGGTGGCACTGTAGCGAAGGGGTGACGAAGTCGACGAGCTGGCCGAAGCCGATCGTCCCGTCGAGAGAGGTCTCCTCGAACCCAAGCGACGGAACCGACAGCGTGAGGCTCTCGCCGTCTTCGGAGAACGAACCCTGAGTCAGCTCTCCCTCGGCATCGCGAACGAGCAAGCGGCCATCTTCGGCGAAGGCGATGTCGGCCACGAAAGAAGCGGCCGCTCCAGAGTCGTCGGCGTAGCAGCTGTACCCGCGGTTGAGCAGCCCGGAGAGAACGACGTCGGCGGCGTCGTCGAACGGACCGGCGTCGTCGGTAGGCTCGTCCTCGTCGGGCGCATCGTCCTCGGGACCGGCGTCCTCATCCTCCACCGACATCTCGTCGTTCTGCGCGAACCCTGGGCTCGTCGCGTCGTCACACCCCGCGCCGAGCGCGGCAGCGAGCGAAAGGGCCGTCAGGGCACGGGTGAACGGGCTGGGCAGCGTCATCTCGATGAGGTCGTTGCGCTGGGCCATGATCCGCTCCCGAGTTTTTCGGGCTTCTGGCGATTTTCCCGCCGCGTGATAGGAGCCGAACACCTCATGGACATCGGAATCCCGGAGAACGCCCGCAAAGAGATCGTTTCGGCCCTCGAGCACGTGCTCGCGGATACGTACACGCTCTACCTCAAGACCCACAACTTCCATTGGAACGTCACCGGGCCCAAGTTCAACGACCTGCACGCGATGTTCATGGCCCAGTACACCGAGATGTGGGGTGCCGTGGACCTGATCGCTGAGCGCATACGCTCACTGGGCGCCTTCGCACCGGGAAGCTATGCGGACTTCGCTCGGCTGAGCCAGGTCGAGGAAGCCACCGAGGTCCCCGTCGCCATGGAAATGGTCGCGCAGCTGGTCGACGGACACGAAACCGTCATTCGGACCCTCCGGGCCGCGTTCGGTCCTGCCGAGGGCGGCAACGACCAGTCGACGCTGGATCTGCTGACCCAGCGCCTGCAAGTCCACGAGAAGACTGCGTGGATGCTCCGCAGCCTGCTGGCGTAGCGACGCTCAGCGCTTCGAGACCATCCGCTTGAGCAGCGGAATCGGCAAGAGCAGCTGCGCGACCGCAGTTGCCGCCAGGCCGAACGCGATGACCTCGGGAATGTCGAAGACTCCGGTCAGGGCCAGCGTCGCGATGAGCACGTTGGCGACGAGGTTGAGCGCCAGGCCCCACACCTTGATCCGGTACAGACCGGCGATCGCCAGGGACATCACCATCGCCGCGCCCGTGAACTCGGCAGCGTCGATGAACGTGGGCGCACGCATCGAGCCGTCGACGAGCACGATGCCTGCGTAGAAGAGCAAGGCAATCGTGTCGGCCATGGCCATCACGAGCGATGCGCTGAGACTCTTGCGGAACGCGACGGGCGCGAATCGGGCCGACTCGAAGTCGAGCCCCGCCCTACCCGCCGCCGCAAGGGTGAGTACCCCGCCGACCAGGTACAGTGGGATGGCGGTAGAGATGGGGCCGTTGATCTCTCCGAGGGCGTGGCCGAGCGCAAGAACGAGCCCAAACACCAGGCCCTGCCACCAAATCGCGCGAGCGAACAGCTGCGCAAACACGTTCGAGGTCCGCGACAGCGGGTAGGACGCGAAGGCGAGCACCGCCATCGCAGCCATCAGCGGCCAGCCATCGTCACTCGCTCGATGCGACGTCAGCAGCGCGCTCGGTAGCGCGACAGCAATGCATGCCGCGCCGGTGGCGACGAGCAGCTCACGAAGGGGGCCGCGCTTGGGGCGTTCGGTGGTGGGAACGAGGGCTTCGGTCATCTTGGATCCTGCGGCTTCTTGGACACGCGTAAGGGTGGGAATCGGTCCCTGGGTCCGAAGAAAAGTCCGAGATGCCCGTCCCTGGGACATCGCCATGGGTCATCGGACCTTGGGACATCGGACCCTGGGTCACCCGACCCTGGGACATCGGACCCTGGGACATCGGACCCTGGGTCACCCGACCCTGGGACATCGGACCCTGGGTCTACTCGCGAGGCCTCGTCGGTTGTTCCCACGAACCTCAACCCGCGGCGACCGCTTCGACTTCGAAGCGAATCTCTGGCGTCGCGAGGGCGGCGACACCGAGCACGGTCTGCGTTGGCGGGGTGTCGGGCCAGTGGCCCTTGATGGCTTGCGTAATCGCCCCGAGCGCATCGAAGTCGAGCCCGACGACGTAGGTCCGCAGCTGAACGACGTCGGAGAGGCTCAGTCCGTGAGCTCGCAAGGCCGTTTCTAGGTTTGCGAAGGCCTGCTCGACCTGGGCGGCGAACGCACCGGAAACGACGGAGCCGTCGGAGTTCGAGCCGAACTGGCCCGCCACGAAGACGAGCGAAGCGGGCCCCTCCACCCGTGCGGTGTGGCTGTAGCCCCAGGCGGTGGGGTCGTGCAGGTCTGCGGGATTCTCGGCGGCGTGACGCATGACCGCATGTCTGCCAGGCACGAATGTCAGCTGTATGTCACATTTTACGTGTGAAGCGCTCTGACCGACTCTTCGCGATCGCCGAGCTGCTCCGCGCACGCCGAACCGGCATCACGGCGGAGGAGCTTGCAGCGCGGTTCGAGGTCTCGGTTCGCACGGTCTACCGCGACCTCGACGGCCTTCGCTCGGCGGCACTGCCGGTCATCGGAGAACGCGGGCGCGGTGGCGGGCTCGCCTTGGACAAGTCGTACTCGCTGCCGCCGGTCAACTTCACCGCACGAGAGGCCGCCATCTTGGTCACCGCTGGGCGGTGGCTCGAGCGCACACGGATGATGCCGTTCATCGAAACGCTGCGCTCCGCCATCGACAAAGTCCACGGTGCGCTGCCCCGCGTCCGTCAGCGTGAGGTGGGCCGCCTGGTGTCCACGCTATCGTGGATCGGCGTGCCAGCCCGCACCGCGCCCGCCGACGTTCGCGAAGCGGTCGAACAAGCATGGGTGCACGGGCGCCGACTCCACATCACGTACGCAGGTGCCCGCGGCGTCACGGAACGTACCGTCGAGCTGAAAGCCGTGTTGCTGGAGCGGACAAAGACGCTCCTCAACTGCAATGATCTCGACATCGACGCACCGCGACAGTTCGAGATGCACAAGATCCAACGTGCCGAAGCCCTCGGCGAGCCGGCCTCGAGGCGCTGACGGAACGTTCTCGAACGTCCCTGATCACGATCGGCGTCGAGATTTTTCCATCCGGGAGGTCAGGACGCGGCGCTGACGGCCTGAACGAGCGCGGGCTCAGCCTCGGCGAACTCGATGGCGACCTTGTACGGCCACAAGCCACCGGGGTCGTTGGCGTTGGGCTCATTGCGGACGACCCGACCCCTCACGAGGCGAGGCGCGCCCGACTCGGGGTCGAGGTGCAAGGACACGTTGACCTCGGAGCCCGGTTCCAGACGACGACGCGCAGCGAGCAGGATTCCGCGACTGCTGACGTCTTGCGCCACCGCCGTGTTGCGACCGCCGGCATGACGCATGCGGACTGGAAACCAGGTCTTCACGCGACGGGAGCGACGGTTCTCGGCAGCCATGCACACAGTGTAGGTATATTCCTCACGGAGCGCCACACGGTGCCGGTATTTTCGGCTTCGAGCCCGAGAACGACAGAGCGCGACGCCCTCCAGCTTGGGAGGGGTTACCCAATGCGCACTTCGCGGGGCTGACCGCTAGCGGATCGTGAGCGACCAGTCGGTCAGCGCGCCTGTGTCCGCGGGCGATCCGCTGGCGACGCTCGGCGCCCCCAGCCTCGCCGCATCCATTCGAGGGTCTAGGACCCCGCCACGCCGTCTCGTTTGGCCTTGGGCCTGCTGGCGGAAAAGTGGCGGTCGGCGGGAACGTTTTTCTCCGCCGCCACGACCACCGCTGCCAAGCGCACCATGGAGACTCTCATCGCTATCGTTCGTGGCCTGCTCGGACTCGGTCCGGGCCAACCCAAAGACGACTGGGCGGGCCTGCCCCCGCATGACCTCGTCGCGTACTGGACCGCGAGCGAGGAAATCGATGCAGCCGAGCGCGAGGGCAACATTGCGGACGCGTATCGGCAGTTCGGAATCAGGAACGAGTCGCACTGGGAAGCCGTGCAAGCTACGGTCGTCCGCCATCACGGAAACTCGCCCGAATTCTCGCTCGCCGCGACGACGGCCAGCTTCAATCGACAGGTCGCCGAGATGGCGAAACCTCGCGACGGCGTGGGCTACCAGATCCCCGCCGAGTATCTCGCGCCCGTCGACGGCGTCACGCTCGACAAGCTGATCCTCGCCAAAGCCAAGACCGAGAGCCTGCCGCCCGCCCAGCGTGGCGCCGCGCTGGCCGAGCTCGGTCTCGACCCGCAGCGTCTCGCCAACGCGGACCAGGGCTGGTCGGCGCGCATGGGCGGCAGCGCCGACCCGATGGCGGCCTCGATCCTCTCGGGCCTCTACCACACGTATGACGCGCAGGTCCGCGCGACGATGAACTGAGGTGGCATCATGCAGGTCCCTCCCGCCATGAACGTGGGCACGTTCGCCTGCGGCAACTGTGGAATGCAGCTGCCGCGCACCATGCCCAAAGGCCTTTCGTTCCCATGCCCGAGCTGCCAGCACCCGCTGGTGTCGCCAGGCTCGGACATCACCGCGGCCGATGCCAAGGCCTACCAGGCGTGGGCGATGCAGCACGGCGCCGCAGCAGCCAGTCTTGCCGACCAAGCCCATCGCGCACAGACCGACCCAGCCAATACCGTCTTCGCCTCGACCTCGACGCAGCGCGCGTTCGTTCGCGACGCTCGCCCGTATGTCCTCGGTACGGGCGTACTGGAAGACGGCACCTGGGCACTTCGCTGCGTCGACGCCTCGAGTCGCACCCAGGTGTGGGAAGCGCTCCGCGGTGCCCGCTGGGCCACGCCCCCCAGCGGCCAACAGATCGCGATCCGAGGTGACCGCCTCTACGTCTCGAAGCAGGGTCAGCTCCACAGCCTGGACCTGGCCACCGGTCGCCACTTGTGGAGCGCGCGGCTCGACAGCGACGTCGAGACCCACCCCGACCTGGCATGGCGCGGCGATGAGCTGATGCTCTACGACATCCCCGCTGGTGCGATCATCGTGATGACCGAACGCAGCACCGTTGCCGCCTTCGCGCGAGAGACCGGCGACGCGTTGTGGTCGCAGAGCTGGGACCGACCCTCCGTGACCGAAATCCCAGGCATTGGTGTGATGCTCGATGACCGCAGCCGTGTCTCGCTGGTCCGCGGACTCGATGGTGCCGTCGTTGCGCACTGGGCCGACCGCGACGTGCCCAATGGTGTTGCCGCCACGGCCGATCGCATCGCCCTGTACGTCGAGGTGGACCAGGGCGACGTCACCGAGCAGCGGGTTCGCATTCTCGATGCGGGCACACTGGAGGTCGTGTGCGAGCACGCGGCGGCCGATCTCAGCTTCGGGCCCGCGCCCGTGTTCGTGGGACCGCGCCTATACGCCGCAGTCGATGTCGTCCCCGGCTCGACGTATCACGTGGTCGATCCCGCCAAGGCGCCCAAGAAGCCGTTCTTCTTGTTCGCGATGATGGGGTGGGCGCGTGCGGGTACGGCCCATCGCGCGCTACCGATTCGCAAGATGCACTTCGAGGCGATCACCGCCGTGGGCTCGTGGGTCGTGTTCGACCTGCATCCGCTCGACGGCGCCGAGTCGCGACAGGTCGTGGCGATCGACACCCGCACGGGGCAGCCCTGCTTCGACAGCGGCCCACTCTCGAGCGAACCGACGCGCATGTCCTCGATGCGCATCCAGCACGACGGACAGCGCTTCATATACGTGACCGCACCCCGCGGCGACGACGACGCGTGCGAACTGCGTGCGATCGACACGCACACAGGCCAGCCGCTGTGGACCAAAGCGATCGGCGGCTGGCAGATGCATGTGGTGCAGAGGGAGCACC
>CAYSPB010000193.1:0-13664 GCA_964432695.1 uncultured Nannocystaceae bacterium | reverse complement strand
CTCAAACACGAGAGTAAGAAAGAAGTCAGCCTTCCTCTCCATCTCTATACGTTGTTTGGAAGATTCAAATACCGAGCGAGCCTCAGGATACTTGTCAGCTTGAATGAGTATTCTTGCAAGAGCGATCTCGAGGCGCAGCTGGGGTCACTAGGCTCCGAAGCCGCCGTCGGCCACCCGACGGCCAAGGTGCCGGGCCCCGAAGCCGCCACCGCGCAGCGGTTCACCCGCGAGCGCATCATGGCGGCGCTCGAGACCATCCCCGAGGACTACCGCACCGCGGTCATGCTCGCGGACCTCGAAGGCCTCGCCTACAAAGAGATCGCAGAGGTGATGGACTGCCCGATCGGCACCGTCATGTCTCGTATCTACCGGGGCCGACGACTGCTGCACAAGCTGCTCAAGGACCACGCGTCCGAGCTGGGCCTGGTGGAGCCCGAGCCCAAGCCGGAGGCCCAAAAGAGTAGTGGCAAGGCCGACGGCAAGGGTGAAGATGGCGACGGCAAGACCGTCTCGATGTCTGCCTACCGTAAGCGAGGCACCGCATGAGCTTGGAAAACATCCGGTCCGAATGCAGCGAAGTCGCTGCCCTTCTTCAGCCCCACGTCGACGGCGAACTCGCCGACGCCGAAGCCTGCCGCGTCTCCGATCACCTCGAGAACTGCGACGCGTGCCGGGCTGCCGTGTCCGAGCAGATGTGGGTGCGCGCCACCCTCCGCGCCGTCGAGCGTGAACCCGCCCCGCAGGCCCTGCGGGCGCGGGTTTTGTTGTCCTTGGACGAGGTCGACCGCGAAGAAGCCGCCGCGGCCGAACCCGAAGCACCCCCAAGCCTGTGGGCGCGCCTGCGGGCTCGCTCCGGAGACCTCTTCAAAGGTGGGTTGGTCATGGTTCCGGCTGCGGCCGTTGCGGCGGGGCTCTTCCTTGTCGCGCGCGGCGGCCTCGAGCCGGTCCAGACGATGCCAGCCACGGGCTTGTCGGCTGCCATGACCCAAACGACGCTGCGCGATGCGCACCCGTCCGACACCCCGCCGGCAGCCGACGCCGTCGCGGCTGCACCCGCCGCCGAGCTCCCCTCCCTCTCGCAGCTCCAGCCGAACCTGGAGTTTCCGCTTCAGGTGGCGCCACGCAGTCGGGAACGCGTCGAGCTGGTCGGGGCACGCCTGGACCGCAAAGGCAACGACGGCCTCGGCGCACGGCTTCGGTACCGGGTCAGCGCGCACGAAGGCCGCGACCACCACATCATCGACCGGCAGCGTCCCGTCGGCGGCCCCTCTCCGCAGGGCGCGAAGGTCGTGTTCCAAGGTCAGCCGTACATCATCAGCTACGCGGCGTCCGGAGAACCGGTGCTTCACTTCGACCACGGCGGCGTGTCCCATCTGCTCACCCTCGAGGGCGGCAGCCGCAGCGGAAGCATCGACGTCGACTCGCCAGACTTCACGATGCTGCTGGACCTCGCCCACCAGCTCGCAGCCGAACCGGCGCGCTGATCATCAGCGCTACACGGCCGTCCAGTCCCCGTCCCGACCGACACTCGATGCGGTTTGGGTCGGGGATTCTGGTTGGATCGGCGCGAACGGCGGGATAGTCTCGCGACGTGTTTTCAGCGCTGATCATCGACGCCGATCAGGATGCAACCACAAACATCGAGGCGACGCTGCAGTCGTACGGCTTCGAGTTCACCGCTACGCAAGACGCCCCCGAGGCGATGTCGATCGCCCGGGCGTCCGCTCCGGACATCATCTTCTTGCGGGTCGAGTTGCCCAACGTTTCGGGATTTTCGGTCTGCAACAAGCTGCGCCGAAGCGATGATACCAAGGGCATCCCGCTGGTGATGTACGCATCCGGCGTCTCCGACGACGTCTTCAACCAGCACCGCAACCTGAAGACGCACGCGGACGAGTATCTGAAGCTGCCCTTCGCGGACAGCACGCTCGTCGAGGCCGTCCGCACGCTCGTCGAGATCGGCGAAGGCGAAGCGGCACCCTCGCCTGCCGAGTCGGACACCGCCCTCGATGTCGACCTCGATGACCTCGACGACCTCGGAGACGATGGCGCGAGCGAAGCGACCGCAGACGCCGGGCTCGAGATGAACGAGTTCGACGAGGAGTTCGCCGAGATGGACGACGAGCCCGAGACCAACGAGGCGCCCGCCCCCCAACCCGACCTGGGCGACGAGACGGATGCGGCATTCGATGCGTTGATGGGTGACGAGGAAGACGCACCCGAGCCCGTCGTCGAGCCAGAGCCAGAGCCAGAGCCAGAGCCAGTCGTCGAAGTCGAGCCAGAGCCAGTCGTCGAGAGCGCCGCGGAGCCCGAGCCCGCAGGGCTCGCCGACGTCGACGCTGCGCCCCAGACCGAGTTCAAGGCCCAACGCGAGGTCATTCAGCTCAAGTCGCAGCTCAACGCCAAGAACCGCGAAATTCTCTCGCTCAAGGACGACCTCGAATCGCAAGAGCGCGCGGTGCTCGATGCCAAGCACAAGAACCGCGAACTGCTCTCGCAGATCGGCGACCTCGAGGAGAAACTTCTCGGCCTCGAAGACACGAAGCTGACCTCGCAGGAGCAGGCCAAGGCCGCCCTGCGCGACAAGAACACCATCCTCAAGCGCGAAGAGGGCCTCAAAACCCGCTTCGACCACGCGCAGAAGAAGGTCAAAGACCTCGAAGAGCAGCTCTCGACCGCGCTGTCGGCCAAGGACGAAGCCGCTGCCGCCTCGGCCTCGGCGACCTCGCAGCTCGACGCGGTCCGCAACGAGCTCACCGCAGCCCAGCAGACGTCCGAGCAGCTTGGCGAGCAGGTCTCCGAAGCACAAACCCGCGCCGGCGCCCTCGAGGCCGAGCTCACCGAGACGAAGGGTGCGCTCGAGGCCGTCAACGCGGACATCGCTGCGAAGATCACCGCGCTCGAAACCGCAAATGCCGACATCGAGTCGGTCAAGGCCCAGGCCGCGGCGGACCTGCAGACGAAGCTCGAGGAAGCCGAGCAGGCCACCAACGCAGAGGTCGCCAAGGCGATCGCCGCGCAAGCCACCGAGCATCAAGCGGAGATCGAGTTCGCCGAAACCCAGCACCGCACCGC
Source organism: uncultured Nannocystaceae bacterium (assembly GCA_964432695.1). Classification (GTDB taxonomy): domain Bacteria; phylum Myxococcota_A; class Polyangia; order Nannocystales; family Nannocystaceae; genus CAJXVA01. Next base: position 10,589 of record CAYSPB010000193.1, on the reverse strand, counting down.
CTTGGAGAAGGCCAAGGCCGACGCGGAGGAGGTCGAGCGCAACGCTCGGGCGGAAGTGGAGAAACTTCGCGCCACGATCACCGAGGCGGAAGAGTCGGCCCAAGCCGAGCGCGACAAGCTCAAGCAGGACGTCGCCGACGAGCAGGCCCGGGCCGCTGAAGAGGTTTCGGGCATGCAGAGCAAGCTCGACGCTCAGCAGGCCGAGCTCGAGGGCCTCACCGCCGAGCTCGATGCTCTCAAAGCGCAGCAACAGCAGCTCAACGCGGACCTTCAGGCCCGCAATGGCGAGCTGACGTCCCGCAAGGATGCCGAGCGACGCGCGTCGCAGGCCCTCGCGGTGGCGCTCAAGGTGCTCGACGGCGCCGCCCCGCAAGCTTGAGCGTCCCGCGCAGGTCGCCTCGACGCGGTACATTCGGCGTGCTACGCCGCGTGTCCGCGCGCGCTCGTGCGCGCCTTGATCAGGACGAACCGCGTTGACCAAGCTCCACGGAGATACTTCCAGCCTCAAGCCCAGCCACGTTCGGCTGCTGCAGAAGCTCGGGGAGCGGACCGTCCTGCCCGACCGCGTCATCGGAGCCGCGCTTGCGCGCGACATGCTGGAGGTCGCGCTCGAGCTCAACCGGCGCGTCGGGCTGTTCCTCGACCGTCGGGGACGCGTCACGTCGGTCATCCTCGGTGATGCCCACAGCATGCAGCTGCCCGAGTTCGACCGCGTGCGCGGGGTTGCGGGCCGACTTCGCGGCATCCGGCTGGTGCTCACCCACCTGGTCGCACAGGGACTCGATCGCGAGGAACTGGCCGACTTGGCCAAACTTCGGCTCGACCTCGTCGCGTCGATCCATCGCGGTCCGGCCGGCGTGACAGTCGACGTCGCCACGCTCGCTCCGCCGCCGCCGGGCGCTCACGAAGCCTTCACCACCGCGGTGCTGCCACGCGTACCGCTTTCCCTGCTCGACCCGGACGTCGTCGGCCACACTCGCGGCGACCTGCCCGTCCCCTTCGACACGTTCGTCCGCGACCGCGAGGCCGAACTCGTCGCGTCCACGGCCCGCGCCCGAGCCGAGGTCGACGGCACTCGCGCCATGGCCATGGTCGTACACGCCGGGGGACCCCACGTCGACGCGCGCATCAACGAGCTTCGCGAGCTGTGTCAGACCGCCGGCGTCGCGCTCATCGACCTCGTCAAGCAGCGTCGGCCCCACCCCGACCCGCGCACGTTTTTGGGGTCGGGCAAGCTCCGGCAGGTTCTCGTCCGCGCACTCGAGCAAGACGTCGAAGTCCTCATCTGCGATCCCGAGCTCACCGCAGCGCAGGCTCGCACCATCGCGGACCTCACCGACCTCAAGGTCATCGACCGCACGATGTTGATCCTCGACATCTTCGCCAAGCACGCGGCGAGTGCCGACGGAAAGCTACAGGTCGAGCTGGCGCAGCTTCGCTACAACCTGCCGAAGATGGTCGGGAAGGGCACGATGATGTCCCGGCTCGCCGGTGGCATCGGTGGGCAGGGCCCCGGTGAATCCAAGCTGGAAATCGACCGGCGGCGCGCCAACGACCGCATCAACGACCTCGAGCGTCGGCTCAAGCGGCTCAAGAAGCAGCGCGACCAGAAGCGAGCCCGGCGGCGCCGCAACAACGTGCCCGTGGTGGCGATCGTCGGCTACACGAACGCCGGCAAGAGCACGCTGCTCAACACCGTGACGCAGTCTCAGGTCGATGCCGAAGACAAGCTCTTCGCCACGCTCGACCCCACCGTCCGCCGCATCCGGTTTCCCAATGAGCGGGAGATCGTGATGCTCGACACCGTGGGTTTCATCCGCGACCTCCCGCCGGCCCTGATGCAGGCGTTCTCCGCTACGCTCGAGGAAGTCGCCGACGCCGACCTGCTGCTGCACGTCGTCGATGCCACCGACCCCGATAAGGACCAGCAGATCGAAACCGTCGAGCAAATCCTCGGCGACCTCGATGCCGGCTCCGTGCCTCGCTTCGTCGTCTACAACAAGTGCGACCAGCTGATCGACGACGACATCGAGGCCCTTCGCAGCCGTCGACGCGGCGTCCGGCTGGAGATCACGCGGGCGTTCTTCGTGAGCGCGCTCCAGCGGCCCACCACCCGCGAGCTGCTGCGAGCCATCGAGCACCACCTTTGGGCCCGAGGCCGGACGCTCGATCCGCCCAGCGACCCGATCGAAGGCGAGCTGGCTGAAGTCGTGCCCTTGCACGACCCCGAGTCCAACGCGTAGAAGACTCGGCAGCGGCCCGAGCACGCCTCCGCGGCGGGCTCGGCTCAACCGCCGAAGAAGCCGGGGACCAGGACGTGCAGCAGGGACACCAGCACCACCAGCAACCCCAGCGGCGCCGCGATGGTGCCCTGCGTGCGGCGACGGGCGCCCACGCTCGCGCCGCCGAGCCACGCCGTCCCCTGAACGACGAGCACCAACCCGATCAGCACGCCCGCAATGCCGCCCACGCTCATCGGGCGTACGGTATCGCGGGTTTGGTCGCGCTGCTCGTCTTCGGCGTTGCTGCACCGGCGTGGGCTGCCGACGAGGCACCCCAGGCCCTCACGGTCGGCTTTGCCATCCTGCTCGGGGCGATTCAGGGCGCCACCGAGTTCCTTCCGGTGAGTTCCTCCGGCCACCTCTCGCTCGGCCAGGCGTGGCTGGGCATCGACCCCGAGTCGGCCGGCCACCGCTTCAACATCGTGCTGCACGCCGGCACGCTCATCGCGGTCCTGTGGGTCTATCGCGACGACGTGTTCAAGCTGCTGCGCGTTCTGACCAAGCCTGCCGAAGACACCGCGGACCGGCGGCGCTTGCTGATGATGCTGCTGGCCTCGGTGCCACTGGGCATCGTGCTCGCGCCCGCCGTCGAAGGCCTCGTCGTCTCGATGGAGGGTGAAGTCCGGCTCGTCGGCGTCGCGCTGCTGGTGACGGCGGCGATCTTGTTCTTCGCGTTTCGCGACGGTCGCGGCGACGGTGACGGCGGCGAGGAGCCCCCGACGGCCAAGCAAGCGATCATCATCGGGCTGTGTCAGGTCCTCGCCGTGCTGCCCGGGATCTCGCGAAGCGGAACCACCATTGCCGCGGGCCTGGCCGTCGGACTCGACCGCGCGCGCGCAGCACGATTCTCGTTCCTGATCAGCCTCATCGCCGTGGGCGGAGCATCGGCGAAGGAAGTGCTCGACGTGCTCGGCGACGACGCAGCCGTCGGCGCCATTCCCCTGGTGCCCTTCGTCGCGGGCTTCGTCGCGAGCCTCGTCGTCGGCCTGCTGTCCCTGCGTGGCCTGCTCTACCTCGTGGGTAAAGGAAGGGTGCAGGGCTTCGTAGTTTACCTAGTCCTGATGGGCTGCATCGCCATCGCGGTCGGCTGAGACCCGCTCCGCGTTGCGTCGCGACCAGTACACGTAGACCGGCACGCCGGTGAGTATCACGGCCACGTTGCCAAAGAACGTCATCGGCTGCGTGACGAGGTAGTTGCCGAGCACGAACGTCGCGCCGGCGAGGAACAACACGGGTAGCCACGGATACCCCCACGCGCGGTACGGCCGTTCGCGGTCGGGCTGACGCCTGCGCAGCACGAAGATGGCGAGGACGCCTAGCGCATAGAAGGGCCAGATCCCGATCACGAACGCATCAGCAAGCTGCGCGAACGTTCGCACCGACACGAACACGCCTCCGAGGACAACCGCGAGCACGATGCTGGCCGCAGGCGTGCCGAAGCGCGGCTGAACCTTAGCGAGCCGCTCGAAGAAAAGCCCGTCCTCGGCCATTGCGAAGAAGATCCGCGGCCCGGTCATCATCGAGCCGTTCAGCGTGCCGAACGTGCTGACCGCGACGGCGGCAGACACGAAGACGACGCCCGCGCTGCCCATCACGGCAGAGGCGACATCGGCCGCAATGAGCTCGCTGCCAGGCATTTCGTGCAGCGGGACGACGAACAGGTACGCCGCGTTCACGGCAAGGTACAGGGCGCCCACGGCCGCCGTGCCGAGGATGAACGCACGCGGAAGGTTGCGCGCGGGCTCCTTGATCTCGCCGCTGACGTAGCCCACGTCGCTCCAGCCGTCGTACGACCACAGCACCGGGATCATCGCCAAGCCGAAGGCGCTGAGCATCGTCGTGGAGCCCGACGAGGTCGCCGCCGGCGCGATGCCCTGCCCTCGCCCGCTCGCGACGAAGACGAGGCCCAAGATGATGAGCAGAACCAGCGCGGCGGACTTGAGCACCGTACTGGTGTTCTGCACGAACGCGCCCAGCTCGATACCCCGCACGTTGAGCATGCCAACGAGCGCGACCATGCCGATCGCGGTGACCTGCGCGATCGACAGCGGACTGCCCCAAGCCGCGCTGCTGCCATCGATGCCAAAGCAGCGCCACAAGTACTCGGCGCTGGTGATCGCGATGGCCCCGTAGGCCGCCGGTCGCAGGATCAACAGCTGTGCCCAGCCGAACAGGAACGCCGGCAGTTTGCCGAACGCTTCACGGACGTACACGTACACGCCGCCCGTGCGCGGCATCATCGCAGAGAGTTCGGCGTAGGTCAGCGCGCCCGCGAGCGCGACGACGCTGCCGAGAATCCATGCGGCCGCAAACAGCCAGAGGCTGTCGATGCGCTCGGCGACTGCAGCGGGCGTGCGAAAGATGCCGCTACCGATCGTCGATCCGACGACAACCGCAATGCCCGAGGCGAGCCCAAGCTTGCGCGGCAGCCGGTCACCATACGCGTCGGGCGGAGCGTCACTCACTTGAAGGGCAGTGTAGCAAAGCGCGAGAGCGCCCCTGGCGGGAGCTCGGGGGGCGCGTTGTAGTGCTGCATGCTCAGGTCGACGCCCGCGTCGATCTTGGAGCAGCCCCGCGATGCCCGGACCTCACCGGTCCGAAGGCGCATCGCGACGCGACCACACGTGCGCGAGTACGAATCGTCGCCATAGGCCTCGTCTTGATGCGTGCACAAGCTCGCCGGATAGCCATCGTGGCTGCCCAGGATGCTCCACAGCTCGTCGAGGGTGGACGGCCGCTGCTGAGCGTAGAGCGTAGTCGCCATGTTGAGCCGCTTGAACGTGGTGCTCTCGCGGGGAACGGCTTCACGTTGACGAAGCACCGGGTCGAAGCAGTGGTTGGTGTGCAGGTGCGCTGCGCGTGGACCGGTCTGCGTGAGCACCTTGAGCTGCCCACTGGTCTCGTAGCCGAAGAAGTCGCGACCGTCGGCAATCGTGTAGTAGTGCCCGCTCGACAGCGGAAGCTCGAGCAAGCGCGCACGTGCGTCCTGAGCCGAGGCCGCGTCGAGCATCGTGCGGACGACCGCGGGCCACACCACACCGATGCCCCCATCGGTCGACGACAGGTTGTTGATCGTCACCCCGACGGCGTCGTGGCCGAGCCCCGCCATGCCCAAGCAACCGGTCAACGTGAAGCACAGGGTCTGCCGACCCGTTCCCTTGGGTTCGATCGACATCATGCGCACGAACGGCTCGGCCGAGGCGTGCATGTCCCAGGTCTGCCCGAGGATGGGACCTTCGATGCCGGTGAAGTAGATGGTCGTGCAGCCGCCGGGATCGCCTGGCACGAGTTCGGTCTCGGGCAAGTCGAGCACCGAAGGCGGCACGTCGCGCAGGTCGGTGTAGTGGTTGAGCACCACGATTGCCTCGGGGCTCTGGCCGGAGCCCTCAGCGATGCCGAGCAGCTCCGCGTACAGCGCGGGAAGATGCTGCTCGAGCACGGGCAGGTGGGCGCCGGCGGCGGTGAGGACGTCGGCGGTGGAGGCAAACCGGCTGCGCCGTACGGTAAGGCCCAACCGCAGGTCGGCCAGCGCCGCAACCTCGGCCCGCCATCGCTCCCCGTGCGCCCGCCCGCGCTCCCGTGGGTCGGCCTGGTCGAACACGACGGGCTGCATCGGATGGCTCACGACTGCAGTGTATCGAAGCGGCGACTCGCGGCGGGCGCGAGCGCGCCCAAACCGATTGCCATCGCCCCGGAGAGGCACATCACCGGCACGTAGCCGGACGCATCGCCCAGCGCGCCTCCCAGCGGCGCGGCCAAGAACGCACCGGCCATGTAGAAGACCTGACTGGCGGTGAAGTCCGACGCGCCAATGCTCTTGTCTGCCCGCCCCATGGCCAACGCAAACACGCACACGGCCACGCCTCCACCCCCCGCTGCCTCGACGATGTTGATCGGCACGAAAACGGGCACCGGCAGGTGACCCGAGGACGCGATCCCAAGGGCGACCAGCGCGATGCCCTGCACGATGCTGAAGCGCGTCAGCACCCAGGCCCAGCCCCGGCGCTTGACGAGGGCGCCCGCGAGCGCGGCGCCACCGATGACCGCGAGCGCCCCGACGAGCCCGTCGAGTAGCCCGATCATCTCCTTGGTGTATCCGCGGTCGACCAGCAATGGCTTGGTCAACGCGCCGCCGAACGTCTCACCGAACTTTGCGAACACGATGAACCCCCAAAAGGCCCCACCTTGGCGCCGAATCGACGCCCACAGTTCGCGCATGACGTTCCGCGAGGGCGGGCGTGGGCTCGGCGGCTCGCGGGTCGCGAGAACCATCATCAATACGGTGGCGATGATGCCGGCCATCACCCAGAAGTCACCCGACCACCCGATGACCCCCAGTAGTCCCACGAGCACGCCACCACCGAGGAGATTGCCGACCTTGAATCCGGCAACCTGCGCCCCGTTGGCTGGTCCGAGGTCGTCACCGTCGAGCAGGCTGACGGCCCACCCGTCGACAGCGATGTCCTGCGTCGCAGAAAAGACGTTGAGCAGCAGAAACATCCAGACCACCAGCCCCAGGTCGTCTTTGGGCTCGATCCCCGAGAGCGCGAGCGTGACGCAGAGCATGCCCAGCTGCGCGGGAACCAGCCACGTTCGGCGGCGGCCGAACCGCTCCGACCCGTAGCGATCGACCAGCGGCGCCCAGAAGATCTTCAGCACCCACGGCAGCGACAGCGACGACGCAAGCCCGATCGTCTTGAGGTCGAGCCCCTGCTCGCGCAGCACGACCGGGAGCACGACGGCCAAGAAACCACCGGGCAGCCCCTGGCAGACGTAGAGCGCGAAGAGGAAGCCGAGTCGGCGCGACATCGCTCGCCCGCTACTGCGGCTCGAGGCCGGCTTCGGCGTCGTACATCTTCTTGCCGCCTTCCCACGTGGCGTGCGCCTTCACGCGGAACTGCTTGCAGCTTTCGCCGAACGCATAGTCCTTGGGGCGCACGAGGATGACGTAGGAGTCGGACTGGCCACCGATCTTGTGGTTCCCCGGCGCCTTGATGCGATCGGCGGGCACATCGGCAGAATCACCTCCGCAGGCGATGCGGGCGGTGAAGGAGTCGGGCGGCGCGCCGGCGTTGAACACCATCGCGACCTGGTTGTGCATCGTGACGTGCGTGACGTCGGTCTCGCCCTCGCGGTGCTGCTTGGTCGAGCGCTTCATCGCCGGCATCTTGCACTTGCCACCGTTGCACTGCCAGGCGCCCCGATATGACAGGAACTGGTTGCGCAAGTTCTGCCGCAGGGCACCGCAGCCCACGGCGAGGGACCCGATCACCACACATCCGAGGAGCGCCCGACGCATGAAGGGTTCCTACCACGTCCGCCCGCCCCATGGCGTCGCGCGGCGATCCCTGCGACCCTTGGACCGCCCGTCCGTCATGATCCCGCCGAGCCTCATTCCGCTGCCGACCGCCCCAGCGATCGCGCGGCGCGTGGACCAGCTCGAGCTCCCGTTCTCCCGGCACGGGGTCGACCCGTACGGCGTGGACAAAAAGGAGCTCGCCAAGTTTTTCACGCTGCTGCAGTTCCTCTACGAGCGCTACTTCGACATCGAATGCGTCGGGGTTCACAACATTCCCGGCCGCGGTCGAGCGATGCTGGTCGGTAACCATTCCGGTGGCTGGGCCATCGACGCGCTGATGGTCGTCGCGTCGGTCTTCTTGGAGATGAACCCACCGCGGCTAGCCCAGGGCATGGCGGAAAAGTTCCTTCAGAAGATGCCCTTCGTCGCGAACTTCTCGAACCGACTCGGCCAGTTCGCCGGCCTGCCAGAGCACTGTATTCGGCTGCTCGAGGACGACCGACTGCTCATGGTCTTTCCCGAGGGCGCCCGGGGCACGGCCAAGCTGTACCGCGAGCGTGACTCGCTCGTCTCGTTCGGCACCGGCTTCGTCCGCCTGGCGCTCTCCACCGCGACCCCGATCGTTCCGGTCGCCTTCGTCGGGGGCGGTGAAGCCATTCCGACCATCGCCAACCTCTACGGTCTGGGCAAGCGCGTCGGCCTGCCCTACATCCCGGTCACCCCGTACGGCCTGGCGATCCCCCTGCCGGTTCGCTTCAAGATCCTCTACGGAGAACCGGTCATGCTCGAAGGCAGCGCTACGGACACCGACGAGGTCATCCAAGGGCACGTCGAGCACATCAAGTCCAAGATCGCGGCGTTGATCACCCAGGGCCGGGCCCTTCGGGAAGGTGAGCTCACGGCCGCGGAGGTGAAGCTGTCATGAAAGTGCTCGTCACCGGCGTCGCCGGACACATGGGTCGCCTCGTCGCACAACAGCTGCTCGCGCATGGGCACGAGGTGATCGGCCTCGACCGGCGCGCCTGGTACCACCCGCCCGAGGGCATCAAGGTGTACCAAGCGGACATTCGCAAGCGTCCAGCAGAGGACGTGTTCCGCACCCAGCAACCCGAGGCCGTCATCCACATGGCCACGGTCACGCACCTCACGCACCGCAGCGAAGACCGCTACCGGATCAACCTCAAGGGCACGCAAGCGTTTTTTGAGCACTGCCACCGCTACGGGGTGAAGCAAGCGATCTTCGTCGGTCGGCACACGTACTACGGAGCCGCCCCCGACTCGCCGCTGTACCACACCGAGGCCGAGCCTCCGATGGCGGTCCACACCTTCCCCGAGCTCTCGGACCTCGTCGCGGCCGACCTCTACGCCGGCGCCACGCTGTGGAGACACCCGGAGATCGACACGGCGGTGCTCCGCTGCTGCTACACCCTCGGGCCGCTGCGACAGGGCACGCTCGCCGCGTTCCTTCGTGGTCCCCGAGTGCCGACGGTGTTGGGCTTCGACCCGCTCTTCCAGTTCCTGCACGAGCAAGACGCGGCGCGGGCCATCGTCCTCGCGCTGACCAAGGAGCTGCGCGGGGTCTACAACGTTGCGGGCCCGCCTCCGGTGCCCCTTTCGGTGGTCATTCGTGAAGCTGGACGCCAGAATCTGCCGATCCCCGAGCCGCTGTTCCGCATGGCCCTGGGACGCTTCGGGCTGCCGCAGCTGCCCCAGGGCGCGCTGGAGCACGTGAAGTATCCAGTGGTCATTGACAGTGCCGAGTTTGAGGAAGCAACGGGATTCGCCCCCGAGTTCAGCGAAGACGCCACGGTCCACGCGTACCGAGATGCATGACTTCTAGGGTCATGTAGGCCCTTGGGGACATGGCATGGTTCATTCCGAGACACTGGGCGCGCAACTTCGCGCCTGCGCGCGCGCCATGGCGCGTGATAGCGGATTGATGTCGAAAAACACTTCCGTCCCGGGGTCCGCATCTGTAGCGTCCGGCGCAGGGACACATGACGCGACGACGACCTTATTCCTGGACGACATTAGGATTGGCAGGAACGCTGTTTTTGACGGCGTCCGCTTGCACAGATGACCTTACACCGGCCCTTCCGGACATCCCCTCGACGCCAACCACGGGTGGCGAGGAGACCACGACCGACAACACCTCGCTCACCACCGTCAACCCTGATCCCACCGCGGGTGATGCCACGTCCAATGGCACCACCACGACCGACGATCCAACGACGGGACGCCCGACCACGGGCCTCGATGAAACCGGTGCCGACGAGAGTGGGGGCTCGACGAGCGGCAATCCAACGACCGGCAGCGACGAGTCGAGCGGTGGCGGCGAGGAATCCAGCGGCGGCGGAGAGCTCTGCGGCAACGACCTGCTCGACGACGGCGAAGACTGCGACGGCCTCGACCTCGGCGGAGCGGACTGCGCTTCGGCCGGCTTCGACGTCGGCGATCTCGCCTGCGCGGCCGACTGCACCTTCGACACCAGCGGCTGCGTCCTCGTCACCTGCGGCGACGGTGCAATCGACGGCAAAGACGTCTGCGACGGCGCCGACCTCGGTGGGCAAGACTGCATCTCCCAGGGCTTCGCTGGCGGTGGCACGCTTGCCTGCCAAAAAGACTGCGCCGGCTTCGACACCAGCGGCTGCGTTGCCGAGGTCTGCGGAGACGATACGGTCGAGGGCGCCGAGGTTTGCGACGGTGCCGACCTGGGCGGCCAAGACTGCGTCAGCCAGGGCTTTGCCGGTGGCGGCACGCTCGCCTGCGCCGCCGACTGCTCGGCGTACGACACCAGCGGCTGCGTCGCCGAGGTGTGCGGGGACGACACCACCGAGGGCGCCGAAGTCTGCGACGGTGCCGACCTCGGTGGTGAAACCTGCATCAGCCAAGGCTTCGCCGGTGGTGGCACGCTCGCATAGACCCTCTGCTGTCAGGACGTTTTCATAAAAGTTGACCAGCATCTCAGAGGCCTGGTTGTAACTAAAGGCCTGATTATCCCCGCTAAC
>CAYSPB010000192.1:0-13704 GCA_964432695.1 uncultured Nannocystaceae bacterium | reverse complement strand
TGATGATGAAGTAGTCGCCCTGCAGGTCGACGGCGACGTGCTGATAAAGGTTGATGCCGTTGGCTTCGCTGCAGCCGGGCTCGGTGAAGTCGATCCCGTCGTCGGCGAGCGCCGGGTTGGTCAGGACCGACTGGGCGCACAGACCCGCGCCGCCCTGCATGATCCAGCCCCTGTTGTCCGGGAAGAAGCCCGGGTCGTACGAGCCGCGGACGCCGATGTTCTTGTCGGCGACGAGGTCCGTGATGGTCGAGCCGAAGCCGGAGACCGAACCGCCACCGTTCCCGACAAAGCGACCGTCAGCGCTGGAACGCATCCAGAAGCTGGTGCCGAAGTCGAAGTCGCGCAGGCGAATGACGCGGGTACCTTCGACCGAGCTGTCGGCCACCCCAACCTCGGCGAAGCCTTGGAAGCACTGGCGTGCGTCGTCCCCGGTGCAGCCGTACATGTTGATGCCGGCTTCGACGTTGCGGGCGTGCCAGCCCTCGAACTCCATGTCGTCGAGATGGTTGGTGTACCAGGTGTCGTCGGTGGGCAGGCCGTTGTTGCCCAGACCAGCGAAAGCGTTGACCTCGGCACAGGTGGTCGGACGCGGCGCCTCGGGCATGAGCGCCTCGAGGTGGTTGAGGTCCTCGTCCACGAACCATTTCACGACCATGGCGAACTCCTCGGCGGTGAACGGTGCCTGCGCGCCCTTGGGCATGCTGACGCGGGAGAGGAACCGGCTGAACTCGAGTCCGCCGCGGTCACCGAACGCCTTGTTGAACAGCTTGCGGAAGTACGGGAACTGGGCGCCGGCCGTGAGCACACCGAGGTTGGCCGCAGCGAAGACCGAGTCCGGGTTGTCCGGGATCTTGCGCATGAAGTTGACCAGCTCCATCGCCTGCTCTTCGGAGTAGGTGTCTGGGTCCTCGAAGATGTTGAGGCCAGCCGCGATGGCGTCATTGGTGCGGGTCTGCCACTCGCGCAGACCGAAGCGCGAGATCGGGTGACACTCAGCGCAGCGTTTGGTCTGGTCGACCTCGCTGTTGTTTTCGTCGAGGTGCCGGGCGCCGAGGGCCTTGAGGGCCGCCCGCGCGAGCGGTTGTCCGGTCAGATCGACCGTGGGCAGCTCGGTCGGATCGCCGGGCTCGGTCGGCGCATCTTCCCAGACGCACGCAGGGTCGTTCTCGTTCGCCGCGCAGTTGAGCAGGAACTGGACGGCCTGGCCGTACTCCGAGTCGTCCCATTGATCTTCGTTGAGAACTTCACCGGCGTTCGGCGGCATCCAAAAGACGTCTTCGAATCCCTGGTGCGACTCGGTGACCTTGGCTGCCCAGGTACCGTCCTGACCGATCATGCGCTCGAGCCATGGGCCCGTGTTGAAGTTCGACCCGTTGCCCTCGGGATGTTGGCTTCCACGAATGCTGGAGGGGCTGGCCCACTGGCCAAAGTTCATCGCGTGGCACTTGGTGCACGCCGAAGCCTCTTCGGAGACCAGACGCTTGGGAATCGTCCACCCCTGATCGTTCTGATCGACGAGCGAGTACGGACGGTTGTAGCCCTCGACGTAGTCGTCATGGACGCCGATCTTCGGAATCACCGGAGTTCCGTCGGCGCGAAGCGCCGAGTCGATCCACGGAGTGTGGATGTATGCGTCGGCATCGTGACAGCCAGCGCAGCCGATGCCCTTGTTGGAACCGCCTTCGGGGTGGGCACCCCAGAGGACGTTGCCTTCGGGCGAGACCAGCGAGTCCACGGTGTCGCCCGGCCACGGAACTTCCGTGCCCTTGGCGTCGCGGGTCATGTTGTTGTTCGAGCCGCGAAGCTGGTTCTGGAAGAAGCAGGTCTTGCCGGTGAACGGGTTGTTCCCGATCATGGCGATGTCGTTGTACCAGCCCTCTTCATCGAGGGATTTGCGGCAGAGGAGGACCCACGTGGACCCCTGGTCGTTGCGCGCGCTCTGAACCCGCGGGCCGTTGGCGCCAGTGCGCGCATCGGGCTCGCAGTGGCTGTAGATGTACTGCGGCTCGTCGCACTGCGCGACGTAGCTGTCTGCGGGCTCGCCGTCGACGTTGGTCTGGATCGGCGTACCATTGAGGCAACTGGCCATCTCGTAGTCGCCGGGCGAACCTTCGACGGCGGGGAACAGCGGGTTGGGGCCGAGTTCCTCTTCGCAGGCCTGGGCATAGGCGCTGTTGGACTCGATGCGCACGCCGTCATTGTCGGCGTCGAACTTGCCGTCTTCACCGATCTGGTCGAGCGCCTGGTTGAGCGTGTAGCGGGCCTGGTGCAGAACCTCGCCGCCCTTCTCGATGCAGACGTCGACGTAGAACGTGTTTTCGAGACGAACCTGAAGCTCTTCGGGGGTCTCACCGAGCAGGGTGTTCGGCGTTGTGGGGTCCTCGAACATCGACTCGGTGACCGCCTCGCCACCGTAGACACCCGCCCCGCGACCCGAGAAGGTCGGGATCGCGCTTTGCATGGTGACGCAGTCGAGCGTGTCCCCGTCTGCAAGGCTACGCACGCGCGCGTGGACGGTCTCACCGCCGCCGAGCTCGCGGTTGAGCACCACCACGACCTCGCTGCGGGCTTCGTCGAATCCGAGCGAGCTGCGGAGCTCGCCGCCTCCGCCGTTGTCGCTGCCACACGCGGCTGCGGAGGTGGCCAGGAGGCTCAGGCCAGCGATCGCTTTGAGGACCGACGTGGAGGAGTGAGGCTTCTTCATCGTAGTGCGTCTCTTGAAACTGACAGTGAGAAGGGTGCGTGTAAGTGCGACTTCGGGGTCCGCCCCCGGGAGCCCTGGTGGGATACAGCCGTACAGAGTCTCTGGTCAACCTACGTTGTCGCCCCGGGACTATCCGGATGCCGCGCGCAACAATCGCACGCTCGTTAGAATCCGACAAACCACATCAATTACATACACTTACACTCGAATTCCAGCTGGCCGAAACGCACATAGACACCAGGACTGGCAAGTCGCGAGTGCGACGCCACACGAATTCAGTGTACGCAAATTCCAGACAAAGTCGGATCCTGCATACATGCGCACGATCCGCAGCCCGTTCGAAGCCAGCCGACCGTCAGCAAAAGGGCCGCTCGAGCGAAGTCGGCGGCTCGTCGGTCGGCAAGATCCGGCGTAGGTAGAGATAGGCCGAGTCGCAAAACACCGACGGCCCCTGCCCCATCAGCTCTGCGCGCTCCTCGAACGGCCGCACGCCACCGGAGTCCATCAGCCGCGCCTCACCGTCCCCGACGTTGTGAAAACGCGTGACGTTGAGCGGATCGGCCAGTCCAAGCGAATGCCCGAGTTCGTGGCTGGTGGTGGTGCCGATCAGCGAGCCGAGCACCCAGACCGCACACCCAGCCTGCAGCTTTCGATCTTGGGTGGGGCACCCACCGCCGCTCGTGAGATTCGGGATCTCCCCACCAAACTCGTCGAACGAGTTGATCGGCGTTCCGCGGTCGGGCCGGAACTCGTCGAAAATCCGATCGAACAGCGGGTTTCCGATGTCCGAGGTGGCCACGCCAGCGGGCGGATGCTCCGAGAACGCCAGGAGCGACTCGATGAAGACACCGCCATACCCGGGGAACCCGTCGACCTCCTGGGTGATCGCGTTGACCCCCCCGATGCGGTCGCTCAGACGCTCGTTGTCGATGTCTTTTCCGGGTGTGTTGTCGTAACCGAGCAGGCCCAGGCCATTGGGGTCGGGCCCGTTGATCTCGACGATGGTGAACTCGGCGAAGTCCTCGGGCCGCTCCTCACGGAACTCGACGTTGATCGTCTCATAGTCGCGGCGCAGCACCTCGAACACCCGCGCCCGCACGCGCTGATCGAGCGCCCGAATGCCGAACGCCCGCAGGCTCTCGACGTAGGAGGGATTGAAATCCACCCAAACGACCTGCTTCACCGGGCGGACCTCGAAGGTGACCGAGGTTTCCGCGCCCGTGACCGACTCGGTGCCTACGCTGACGATCGGCCGCAGCACGCCGTCGAACGTGCCCTCTGCGTAGCGAATCCCGCCGAGGTCTTCGAGCGCGGTCGCAAGCGCGTCCTGTTCGTTGACGACGTAGCGCATCGTCCCCCCATCGACGTATTCGGGAATGAAGGAGAGGTTCTCGACCGGCACGCCACCCACACTGTCTTTGGGGAAGAACTCGCCTTCGAGCTCCACCAGCGTGATGCCGTCGTCTCCGCCGACGAAGCCACCCCCGGTGATGTCGATGTACTGGCCCACGCTGCCGCCCCCGCCGAAGCCGGTGACCGTGGTCTCGAGCAGGTCGTAAGCGACTGGCAGCTCCTCGCTTTCGAACGTCTGCCCGTTGGCCAGAACGTTCTCCAAGTGCAGTCGACCCTCGAAGCGGCCCGCCTGAATGCCCGCGATCACCGGCGAGAACGGAAAAGACGCGTTCGTGCGGCTGAACGCTGTTTCTGACTGAACTGGAATCTTGGAGAGCGTCGCCGGTCCGCAGGCGTTGCCGCCCAAGGGCACGAAGCAGCCCTCGACCACCGCGAACGTGGTGCCCTCCCCGCCTCCGAGCAGGAAGCCCGAGCCCCGCAGGTCGATGTCGCTGTTGACGTAGATCGCGCCTTGCGTGGTGGCCCCGTCGAGCACCGGAGCCAGCTCGCGCCGGAACTCCAGCTGCTTCGGCAACCCGGGCGAGAAATGACGCGTGGCCTCGGGTACGAAGTCCACGACGACCGACGTCACGCCGGTGAAGCTGCCGTCGAGACCCAGCGTATCGAACGTAGACGCGGTGACGTCGACCGTCATCGACTCGAAGTCGATGAACTGCGCGGGCAGGTCCGCGTTGACCGAGGCGCCGTCGAGCGTGCCGCTGAGCCGCAGGAACGAGATGCCAAGCGGCATGCCCAGGAACGAGGTGCCTTCGATCTGCATTTGCGTTCCCGGCAGCACGATCGACGGTTCGACCGACGCGAGTCCGAGGGTTTCGAGCCCGGTCGCAGAGCGTCCAGGGGTCTCCTCCGAACACGAACCCAAAGCAACGACGGCGAACAGCAGCGTGGCGCGGCGCATCACGACGAGCCACCTTACCAGCCACGACCCTAGCGGCCTCGCGGCGAGGGCGGCGCGGAACGTGCGCTCGGCCAGCGTTGGACCCAGTCCAACTCGCGCGCTGTGGTCTCGAGCATGTGGATTGGTGGCGACGATGTGCGGTATTTGAGGCGCTTGCGGGTGGACGGGACGAATCGACCCACGATTGAACGCACTGCCACCGACCGATGTCGAACGCGGCGGCGAGGGGACGCGCGAAGGCGCTACACGGTAGTCTGACGGGGTCGCGAGATGCTTACGATGAACATGCGAATGAGTGGTGCGGTGCTGACCACCGTAGTGATGGTGGCCGGTTGCCAAGAAGGCTCGCCGCCGGTGTTGACCGACCCGGGCGACCAGATCGCCGTCGTCGGTCAGACCTTCACCCTCAACCTCATCGCGAGTGACCCCGACGGCGGCGGCTTGAACTTCAGCTACCGCAGTTCGATTGCTGGGATTGAGGTCCATGCGGTCGTCACCCGCACGCCCGACGGCCAGGGCCTGTTCACGTACACACCGATCTCCGGGCACGAAGGCGAGCACATCTTCGACTTCGTCGTCTCGGACGGCGACTTCAATACCGTCCTGCCAATCAACATCGAGGTTCGCGGTGCCAGCGGGATCGACAGCGCACCGATTTTTCGGGAGCCTCAGGCTGGGTTGGTCATCGAGGCCGACGACGCCTGCAGCGACATCAAGGCGCTCGAAGTGCTCGTCGAAGACCTCGATACGGTCGAGATCGAGTTGACCCAAGCGCCGCCGATCCTCGACGGCGCCGAGCTCACGGTCGACCCGTCCTCTGGCGGCAAGGAGGCCGTATGGAAGTGGTGTCCCAGTCGAGAGGACCAGCAGATCTTCCAGCACCAGCTCACGCTGTCCGCCAACGACGGCGAGAACCCGCCCACCCTCAAGCAGGTCCCCATCGTCATCCGGCCCGGTACGGGCGCAGACTGCCCTGGAGGCCGCCCGTCGATCACCCACGAACCGGCGGATGTCTCATCGCTGCAGGACGTCGCCGTCGTCGCGGACTTCAGCGACGACGTCGGCATCTCCGCGCCCGTGGTCTACTACTCACTCGAAGACCCCACCACGGGTGGCGAGATCGACTTCGGCCAGCTCGCCGTCGCCAACATGACGCTCGACGACGGCAACGCGGCGAACGGCACCTGGCGCGCGCTGATCCCCAACCCGATCGTCGAAGGCGTCGAGGGCGACGCAGCAACCCTGTACTACGTGATCGAGGCGGTCGATACCGACGACCCGGAGGGTGGGTGCAACCACCGCTCGAACAGCCCTTCGGACGGCGTACACCAGCTCGTCGTCACCCACCCCGGTGGAGGTGGCGGGGGCGCGGGCCTGTGCGAGTCGTGCTCGTTCGACGTCCAGTGCGGCGACGAGAACGACCTGTGCATTCAGCTTGCCGACGGCACCGTCTGCACGAGTGACTGCGACGCGGGCTGCCCCGACGGCTACGAGTGCAGCGAGAACCCCGTCACGTCCATCGACGGCGCCGCAGCGCAGCAGTGCACGCCTGTTGGCGGCCAGTGCGGAGGCGGCGGAGATGAGTGCGAAGGGGACACGTACGACCCCGAAGACGACACGCCCGAGGGCTCGGTCGCCGACCAGGGTGCCTACACCAACGGATTCAACGATAGCGGACGCCTGTGCCCGGGCGACGTAGACTGGCTCGCCTTCGACCTCGCCGAGTCGACCAGCCTGTCGGTCACGCTCACCGGCGACTTTCCTCCGGACATGGACATCGTCCTCATGAACGAGGACCTCAACACCGTCGCAGCGCAAACCGCCTCGGACTCATCGGTGGGGACCGTCAGCGACGGGTGCCTTGCACCGGGCCGCTACTACACGCGCGTGAACAGTTACCCCGTCGGCGGGGAGACCGCTGCGGGCAACTACGACATCGCCATCACGTTCGACACGGCATCGTGCGCCAGCGCGCCGTGTTGCGAAGTCACCGAAGCGGCAGGCTGCTCCGACGACATGGACATCCAAACCTGCGTCTGCAACCTCGACACGCTGTGCTGCGACGACAACGTTGGGTGGGACCAAACCTGCGTGAACGTAGCCAACGACGAGTGCATGGCCAACTGCCCCGTCGAGGTCTGACGATGCGTCGCCCGCTGCTGCTCGTCCTGCCCTTCCTCGCCCTCAACGCCTGCAAGGACGACGCAGGCGGAGCGCCTTCTGTTCTACCGCCTGATCCGCTGAGCGTATCCGTTGGAGACATGCTCGAAGCGACGATCCTCGCTTCGGACCCCGACGGCGACACGCTGACCTACGCGGTCGCTGCGCCCGGTGTACCCGACCTGATGAACACCGCGCGCATCGTGCCCGCCGCCGACGGAAGTGGGGGAGCGTTCTCGTTCATGCCAATCTCGAGCCAGGTCGGTACGCACATCTTCGACTTCACCGTGTCCGATGGCAGCAACGAAGTCACGGTCTCGACCACGGTCGAGGTGCTCGGTGGCGGGGGCTCCAGTTCCGCCCCCGTCTTCAAGCGTCCGCTCTCGCAGGGCACGGTGCTCGACCTCGTCGAGTCCAGCTGCACCAGCTTCGATATCGAGGTCGAAGACCCCGACTCCAGCAGCGTCACCCTCGGTCAAGAAGCCCCCGTCATCGTGGGCTCGGAGCTCGCCTCCACCAGCGGCCTCACGGCGACGTGGTCGTGGTGCCCGACGCGAGAGCAGAAGGACGCCAGCGACCAGTGGCCTCTGACGCTGACCGCCGACGATGGAGACAACCCATCCGTCCACAAGGAGTTCGTCATCGTCCTGCGCAAGCCCTCGGGCGAAGGGTGCCCCGGCGAGTTCCCCGCCGTGCAGCACGAGGTCGCCGACTTCAACACAGTCCTCGACCTACAGATCGATGCAGCGATTTCGGACGACATGGGCCTCAGCGGGCAGCCGGTGGTGCTCTACTCCTTTGAGGACCCGGGCAACCCGGTCCAGTTCGAGCTGCTCAGCAACGTCGCCACGATGGAGCTCGTCGATGGAGACCCGCGCTCGGGCAACTGGCGCGCGAGTATCCCGAACCCAACCGCCAACGAACCCGAAGGCAGCACCGCGCGCCTCTGGTACATCATCCAGGCGAGCGACGACGACGACGTCGACGGAGACTGCGACCACCGCACAGATTCGCCTCCGATCGGCGCCTACTCGGTCATGATCACCAACAGTGGAGGCAGCGGTGGCGCAGCACTGTGCGAGAGCTGCTCGGCCGACGTGCAGTGCGGCGGGGATGGCGACCACTGCATTGCCGACAGCGGCGGCGGCTCCACCTGCGGCCGCGCCTGCGACGACGACTGCCCCGACGGCTTCACCTGCGCGCCCGAGTCCACGACCTCCGTCGACGGTGCCGCCGGCCGTCAATGCATCCCGCTCTCGGGAAGTTGCGAGGGCGGCGGCTCGGGCGGGACCTGCGAAGACGACTTCGCCGAGGACGATGACGACCCCGAGCAGGGCGCCATGCTGCCGCCGATCGACCCCGGGGAGTACTCGGCGATCCTGTGTCCCGACGACGAAGACTGGTGGTTGTTCCAGCTCGACGCCGAAGCGGTCATCACGGCCACGCTCAGCGGCCCGGCGAATGAAGACCTCGATCTCGGCCTCACCAACGAAGACGGCGGCCTCATCGACCAGTCCACCGGTGCCGATTCGGACGAGACCATCGTGTCCTCATGTCAGCCCGCCGGGAGCTACTTCCTGCGCGTGTACGACGGCCTGCCGCTCGACGGACCCTCCGACTACGACCTGCAGCTCGAAGTCGACACCGCCGCTTGCATGACCGCCAGTGGCGACGGGTGCTGCGAAGCGCAAGACAGCCCCGGGTGCAACGACCCCGCGATTGAAATGTGCGTGTGCGACAACGACCCGTGGTGCTGCGGCCTCGACGACGAAGGCGAAGGCGTCTGGGACGAGTTCTGCGTCGACGACGTCAGTGATCAAGGCTGCGCCGCCCCCTGCCCGTAGACCCCGCAGACCCACGACCCGCTCGCCCGCGCTGGTCGTGGGTCTGCGGTACCTGACCTCAGTACTTGGATTACGAGGGTGGCGAGAGTGAGATTGGAGAAGGTGTTCCGTATGGAGCCCCTCCGATGAACTGCAATTGAGATCTCGTCTTGGGCGAGCTGCCGTGGCAGGTGACCTCCGCCCTGTTGTTCGCCCTCTTGCCATGACGCCAGCTCTAGCCGCGGCCATTGGGGCTCGGTGCAGTCGTTGAGGGCCTGGCAGCAGGCCTGCCAGATGCGACGCCACGCGCCTTACGCACCTGCAAGAGACCGGCAAAATAAACCCAGAGTGGCGCAGTTGGCATGCCGATTGCCCGTGCCAGGTACCGCGTGGCGTGAATGTCGAGACCCAACATTCTCACGCCTAAGCACTGTCACTTCCTACCTGCTCGCAAGTGCGAAGTGTTTCGCGGTCATCCCAAGTTACAACGTGCTCAGGGGCCGAAACTGCCGTATTTCAGGCATTTGGTTGCAGAACCAACGAGGGTTGTTAGCCGGCACTTCAAATGCGCATTTTTACCATTGGAGACGTAGTGGAGTTCATCGTGACGCAGCGTCGTGGTGCCTCACGAGGGGCGCTCCTCGATATCCCCGGGATGAACGCAGCTCGCCTCGCGTCCCTCCAGGTTCTCCTGGGGGACATGCTCGCAATTGAACAATTAGCCGCGGACAAGAGGCAGGACATGCTGGTGGTCACTGCGGATGAACAGGAGATCAAGCGCAAGCTCGAGTCCAAGCTCGGCAAGTGGATCCGCCAGCTCTAGCGGCTCTTGCCGGACGATCAGTTCAGGGGTCTGCAACACGAGTCTCCTGTCCGGTGAGGACAGTGAAGACAACATGCCGATCAACCGACTCTGGACCTCTGGGCCTCGAAGCGACTCATCGGCACCGTTCGTTCTGGCAGGTATGCGCAAGCCGACCACGGAACACCCTTGACTACCGGGTGACCTACGAGGAAGCTAGAGAAGGTGGGGATTGAAACTGTCGAAGATGTCGTCTGCTTCATCGTGCGCGAGGGCTGTGCAGCAGCACGCTCAACACTGCTTGGCATTCCTGGGATGACCAGCACGTCCCTGGCGTCGCTGCAGGTTCTCTTGAGCGACATGGTCAAGGTACATGTCGTGAAGGAGGACAGGCGCCGAGATGTCTTCACGTTGGTGGCCGCAGAAGACGAAATCAGGCGTCGGCTTGCACCCAGGCTCAGCATGCGGATTCGCCGACTCTAGTCGCTCATGCCCTTGCCGTTCTGGACAGTCCTACTCATCTGCTCATCTCCGGTGAGCAGATGAGGTGAGCTCACGTTACGCCCGGTCTCTGGTGTCGCGCGAGAACTCCAACCCCTCTCTGGCGGCGTGCTCGAGCACCGCTTCCTCGAGTTCGGCCCGCTCTACGGCGGCCCGCTCGCGCTCTACAAATCCAACTCGCCCTGCGGCCCCGCGCCGCGCTTCGGCGCTTTCCCCCGCCCCAAGTGGCTGGTCGCCTTGCGCGTCACCTGACGCCCCCGCGGCGTCCTCACCAAGAACCCGCGCTGCAGCAGGAACGGCTCGTAGACGTCCTCGAGCGTGTCGCGGGGCTCGCTGATCGTCGCCGCGAGGGCGTCGATCCCCACCGGGCCACCGTCGAAGGCGTCGATGATCGTGGTGAGCACCTTGCGGTCGACCGCGTCGAGGCCCTCGGCATCGATGCCCAGCTCCTCGAGCGCGTACTCGGCATCCTCGACGTCGATTTCTTTGCGGCCTCGCACCTGGGCGAAGTCGCGGACCCGTCGCGTGAGGCGGTTCGCGATGCGCGGGGTGCCGCGGGAGCGGCTGCCAACCGTCTTCGCGCCGGCGGTGGTGGCCGGGCAGCCCAGCAGCGACGCCGTGCGGCTGACGATCTTGGCAAGCTCCTCGTCGCTGTAGAACTGCAGGCCCTCGACGATTTGAAAGCGCTCCCGCAGCGGCGCCGAGAGCAGCGCGGTACGGGTGGTGGCGCCCACGAGGGTGAACGGCGCGAGCTCGAACGGCATCGTGCGGGCCCGGGAGCCCTCCCCGACCGCCAGGTCGATGCGGCCATCCTCCATCGCGCTGTAGAGACTCTCTTCCACGCTGGGCGTGAGGCGGTGAATCTCGTCGATGAACAGCACGTCGCCGCGCTCGAGCGCCGTCAGATGCCCTGCGAGGACACCCTTGTGCTCGACCGCGGGGCCTGAGGTGATGTGAATCTTGACGCCGAGCTCGTTCGCCAAGATCTGGGCCATCGTGGTCTTGCCCAGCCCCGGAGGACCGTGCAGCAGCGTGTGGTCGAGCGCCTCCTTGCGCTGGCGCGCGGCTTCGACGAAGACCGACAGCTTGCGCTTGAGCGCGCTTTGGCCGATGTACTCCGACATCGACTGCGGCCGCAGCGAAAGGCGCTCGCCGTCGTCGTCGCTGGCGTCGGCCGACACCAAGCGGTCGCCACTCTTCGAGCCTTTGGGCCCGTCGTCGTGCCGTACGCGCGCCATCAGCTCACTCCCACTCGATCGTGGCCGGCGGCTTGCTGCTGATGTCGTAGCAGACGCGATTGATGCCCCGAACCTCGTTGATGATTCGGTTGCTCATGATGCCCAGCACGTCGTACGGCAGGCGCGCCCAGTCGGCCGTCATGGCGTCGGTGCTGGACACCGCGCGAATCGCCAGCGCGTTCTCGTAGGTGCGGCCATCGCCCATCACGCCCACGCTGTTGACCGGCAGCAGCACCCCAAAGACCTGCCAGAGGTCACGGTACAGGCCGGCCTTGCGAATCTCTTCGATGATGATCGCGTCGGCTTCGCGCAGCTTGTCGCAGCGCTCCTTGGTCACCTCACCGAGCACGCGAACCGCCAGGCCCGGGCCGGGGAACGGGTGCCGCCAGACCATGTCCTCGTGCATGCCCAGCTCCATGCCGAGCCTGCGGACTTCGTCTTTGAAGAGCGAGCGCAGCGGCTCGACCACCGTCATCTTCATCCGCTCGGGCAAGCCGCCCACGTTGTGGTGCGTCTTGATCGTGGCCGAGGGCCCGCCCACGCTGACCGACTCGATCACGTCCGGGTACAGGGTGCCCTGGACCAGGAACGAGGCCCCACCGATGCTGCTCGCTTCGCCGTCGAACGCGTCGATAAACGTGGCGCCGATGCGCTTGCGCTTCACCTCGGGGTCGGTGACGCCCGCCAGCTGCGACAAGAAGTCCTCCGAAGCATCCACCACCCGCAGCGGGTTGGCGAGCTTGCCCTCGAACATGCGCTCGACCTCCTGCCGCTCATTCTTGCGCAGCAGGCCGTTGTCCACGAAGACGCAGTGCAGCCGGTCGCCGATCGCCTTCTCGACGACCATGGCGGCGACCGACGAATCGACGCCGCCGGAGAGTCCACAGATGACCTGCCCGCTGTCGCCGACGGCGGCGCGAACCTTGGCCACCGCCTCGTCCACGAACGCGGCCATGGTCCAGTCGCCCGTGAAGCCGCACAGGTCGGTGAACGCCTTGAGCACCTCACGGCCACGCGGGGTATGGAACACCTCGGGGTGGAACTGCACGCCCCACATGCGGCGGTCGGGGTTCACGATCGCGGCGAACTGGCAGTTGTCGGTGTGGCCCACGCGGCGGAAGCCCTCGGGCAGCGACTCGACGCGGTCGCCGTGGCTCATCCACACGGTCTGCTCGGAGCCCGCCTCGAACACGGACATCGGACCTGCGGACTCATCGACGGTCAGCGTCGCGCCACCGTACTCGCGCTCGGTCGCGGCAACGACCGAGCCGCCGAGGCCGCCGACCATGACGTACAGGCCGTAGCAGATGCCCAGCACGGGCACGCCCACGTCGAACGCTGCGGCCTCGAACTTCGGCGCGTGCTCGTCGTAGATCGACGAGGGACCACCGCTGAGCACGATGCCCGCGGGCTTGGCCTCGGCGATGCGCGCCGCGGCTTTGTGAAAGGGGACGATTTCGGCGTAGACGCCCTGCTCTCGCACGCAACGCGCGATGAGCTGGGTGACCTGGGATCCGAAGTCGACGACGATGAGCGTTTGGTGTGCGGCCACGTTACTCCACGCGGTAGTTGGGGGCTTCCTTGGTGATGATCACGTCGTGGACGTGACTCTCGCGGAGGCCCGCCGAGGAGATTCGACGGAACTGGGCGCGCTCGCGCAGCTGGGGGAGCGTGCCCGCACCGACGTAGCCCATGCCTGCCCGCAGGCCGCCCATGAGCTGAAAGAGGCTGTCGGCCAGTGCGCCGCGGTACGGGACGCGGCCCTCGATGCCCTCGGGCACGAGCTTGCGGTCCGACGCACCGCTTTGGAAATAGCGGTCCTTGCTGCCCGCTCGCATGGCGCCGATCGAGCCCATGCCGCGGTAGGTCTTGTAGCTGCGGCCTTGGTAGAGCACGAGCTCGCCGGGCGCCTCGTCAGTGCCGGCGAACAAGCTGCCCATCATCACCGCGTCTGCGCCGGCGGCCAGCGCTTTGACCATGTCGCCGGAGTACTTCACGCCCCCATCGGCGATGACCGGAATGCCGTGCTTTCGTGCCGCGGCCGAGCACTCCATGATGGCGCTGATCTGTGGCACGCCCACGCCCGCGACGACCCGCGTCGTGCAGATCGAGCCGGGTCCGATGCCCACCTTCACCGCGTCGACGCCGGCCTCGATGAGCGCCTC
>CAYSPB010000191.1:0-14069 GCA_964432695.1 uncultured Nannocystaceae bacterium | reverse complement strand
ACCGTGGTGACGCCAGCGCCCCAGGCGGAGGCCGCCGCGCCAAGGCCCGCGGCCGAGCCCGCCCCGTCGCCAGCGCCGGCCAAGGCTGAGCAGCTCACGCTGACGTTCGTGGGTGACGTGATCTTCGGCCGCTATCGCGAGACCGGATTCGATCCGATTCCCGAAGGTGGGTTTGCCGTGTTCGAGGCGATGGGGCCAGCGCTAAAGGGCGACGTGCTGATCGGAAACCTCGAGACGCCGCTGGTCTACGAGCTGCCGGAACGCTCGCCGATCGGTTCGAAGTACGCCTTCGGAGCATCGAAGGAGCACGCGCAGCTGCTGGTTGATGCTGGGTTTACCGCCGTAAGCCTGGCCAACAACCACTGGTACGATCAGAAGCTCGCCGGCGTCGAGCAGACGCCTGCGATTCTCGGCGAACTGGGTATCGTGCCTTTGGGAGCGCCGACGCGCGACGAAGCCGTCTTCCGGGTGGAGCCCATCGAAGCGCAAGGCTGGCGCATCGGTGTGGTCGCCTTCACCAACCGAAGCAACGCACCGCAGCGAGACAGCGCGCCGACCCTGCCGTTTCTCAGCGCGCGCGAGGTGGCTGGAACCGTGGGTCCGGTCGTCGAAGCGGCGCGCCCAGACTACGATCTCATCATCGGGTTCGTGCACTGGGGGGAGGAGTACGAGGACGGCCCCAGCGGTGCGCAGAAGAAGGCTGCGCACGCGCTAATCGACGCCGGGGCCGACCTCGTCGTGGCGCACCATCCCCACGTGCTGCAGGGCGTGGAGACGTACGGCGATGGACTCATCGCGTATTCGCTGGGCAACTTCTTGTTCGAGAATACGAACGACCCCGCGCGTCTGACCGGCGTACTGCGGGTGACCATGTCCATAGCCGGCTGTCGCGAGGAGGTCGTATTCCACCCGGCGTACGTCAAGCGCACGCCGGTGCAGCACCCGGTCCCGGCGAGTGGCTACATGGGCCGCAAGGTACGCGAGCGGGTCCGGTTCGTCGGGCAGCGCTTCGGCGCGACGTGGGACGACGTCGAGACCGACGGCAGCATCGATCTGCGTCTGAAGGACCCCAAGGCCTGCGGCGCTGTGGCCGTGGGGTGATTTCGATCGCGTCCGCCCCGTAACGACGACGGCGAGGATGACGAAACACGGCGCGTGTCCGACGGCACGCCCAAACTTCAGCGCCGCGCGATGCTCACGCTCGGAGCGACCTTCGGCGTCTATGCGCTGAGCGTTGCGACGCATCGCGGCGAGTTCTGGCCTTTCAGCATCTTTCCGATGTTCTCGCTTGCGGGTCGTCCGTGGACCCGCGCACTGATGATCGACGTGACGGCCCATGGTGATGTGGGCTGGGGCCCGTGGACCCTGGACACGCTGCCGGGCGACCCGGTGCCGACGCGGCAGGTGGGCACCAGCACCAACGACATGTCGAAGATGATCCAGCTGACGACGGCTTGGACCGACGAACGCATCGAAACCCTGCGCTCGCTGTGGGGTCCTGCGCTCGAAGGTGGACGCACGCTGATGTTGCTGCGAGCCGACGGCAAGCTGGTCGGAGACGCTGGTGACGTCGAGATCTCACTTCAGGGACTCGTCCGTATCACCGAGGCGGCGGCGGCCGTAAATCCCTCCATGCGGACGGGCGTGGGCGCATGAAGGGCACGATGCGGGCCTATCTGGCCGATCAGCTGTTTGGCTTCGAGCGCCCCGCCACGCGGGGCGAGCGGATCTTCATGCGGGTGTTCGAGCTGTTCGTCGTCGGCTGGACCATGCAGTTCGCATGGACCTGGTTTGCGACGATGCAGCGACTCGAGGCCGTGGTGCTGCCGCTGGGCCTGGCGAACTACGTCGACGTTTCGATGTTCTTCGCGCCCACCCCGGCGGCTTTGCTGACGGTCGGGCTCACGGCCAGCCTCGCACTCGGGTTCTTTCGCAAGAGTCGCTACGCGTACGCCGTCGCGGTGGTGTTGTTCCACATGGCGTACGTCTCGCGGTACTCGCTGGGCGAGATCAGCCACGGTTCACACTTCATCGGCATGGCGGTGCTCGGCCTTGCGATTGGCACTGCCGCGTTCCGCGAGAGCGAAGAGGCTGCCGCCAAGTTCAGCGTTGGCTTTGCGTACTTCCTCTACGGGATCGCCTACACCTCCGCGAGCTTTTGCAAGCTCATCGGCACGGGTGTCGACTGGCCCAAGGGCGATCACTTCGCGCTATGGGTCGGGGAGCGGTCGGTGGACGTGATGTCGACGTTCGGCACGTTCGAGCTGAACGTCCTGCAGGACATCTCCTTGCAGTATCCGATCCTCGGGACCGCCGCGCTCACGTTCGGACTGCTGGCCGAACTTGCCGGCGTGCTCATGTGGTTTCGCAGGCCGCGGATGTGGGTGATCACCGCGCTCATCGGCATGCACGTTGGGGTGGAGCTGTCTCTCAACATCTACTTTGGCCACAACATCTACGTTCTCGTGCTGCTGGGCTATCCATGGGGCCGCTGGCTCGACCGGGTCCTTTCTGCGCGGTCACCCTGATGCGACTCGCGTCTTCGTGGGCGCTTCGGTAGTGTTGGGGGCCGGCGATGAGTATTTCGGTCAACGCACCCAAGACGCCCGTGACGAAGGGCAGCAACGCGATCGCAGCCGCGACGATACCGAATGTCTGCAAGATGCCTGGGCCCCCGGCGCCGTTCGTGCCCACGCCGCTGCCGAACATCGGCAAGAGCAGCGATTCGCCCAAGGGCTACACCAAGAAGGTCAAGCTCGAGGGGCAGCCCACCGCGGTCCAAGGCGCCACCTTTGGATCGACGGGGGACGTCGCGAGCAAGGGCACGGGCGGAGGATTGGTCTCGGCCAACACGCATGGTCCGACCAAGTTCGTGGGGCCGGGCTCGTTCGACGTGAAGTTCGAGGGAAAGAACGTCCAGCTTCTCAGCGACCCGATGCTCAACAACTGCGGCGGGAGCGGAAGCCCGCCCAACGCCGCGACCATGCTGGGGGTCGTCCAGGCGCCCTTCATCGTCGTCGTGCCAGACGAAGACCAGTGCCCGATCTGCGAAGACCCTCCGCACGGAGCTCTGGAGGAGACCGAAGAGACCAACGATGACGCAGCGGCGCTCGAGCAGGCGCTGCTGGGCGCGGGGTTTCCCGCCAACTACATCAACATGCTTGCCGTTGCGCACTGCAAGTGTGGCGACGCGAAGGCGGCGGCACGCTCGACGATGCGTGATTCGGGGCGGTTCTCCGAGGTCGCGTCCGGCTATCTGACGCCTGCATACACGGACTACGGCACCTCGGAGCAGGTTCTCGACGCGATTCGTGCGCGCTCCGGCAATGAAGAGGCTGCCAACGCCGCCATTGCCGAGGCGCAGCGCCGCCGTCGAGAGTTCGACGGACTACCCCGAGCCGAGAAACAGAACGCTCCGCAGGTCAACGTTCCCGGTAGCTGTGCAGCACCACGAGCGATGCTCCTGCTGCTCGAAGACGGGGGCCTCGTCGGGGCGATCACCGAGCGCTGGTGCGGAGGGCGGCCGATGAGAAACCCGGTCGCCCACTATCGAAACGTCGACGGTGAGCGGGTTCTCGTCGAGGACCACGTTTTTGTCGAGGGCGACACGGTTCCGCCGTGTCTCGCCTGTGACGCACTCCTTCCGCTGCTGTTGTGCACGAAGGACAAGGCCTGCCACACCTGATGGCCGACGAGGAACTCGAACCAGAACTCGAGGCGCTGCTGCGGCGCTACGTCTCGGACATCGACCAGCAGTGGAGTCGCGCCGCCGATACGGACGTCGCCGCGCTCGAACGCCTCGTCGATGGAGAACTCCCGCGATGCTATCGATGGATGTTACGCCGGCTCGGCCGGGGCTTTTCAGACATCGCGTACGGGTCGCTCGACCTCTCCGCGCGCACGATTGTGCAGATGCATCAGCGTGGCCGCGTCGAGCCGATCGACGGGATGCTGTTCATCGGAGCCGACGAGGACACCTTCCAGCCGCAGCCGCGCTACTACGACCTGGCAAACGGCAGCGACGACGACGCGCCGGTGGTCGCGACCGGTCCCGAAGAGGGGGAGCGCACCGTGGAGTTCGATTCGCTTCGAGCGTTCATCGCGTCACCGATCTTCACCCACCACCACGTGCGTACGCTGCCCTCGCAGGTCGAAGCGGTCTTCGTCTGCGATGACGATGTCGGACCGATGCCCGAGCTCATCCCAGTTCTCGAAGACCAGGGATTTTCGGCGGTGATCGATGTTGGGCCGCACTGCCCGCTGTATGCTGCCGATGACTTCGCGCTATGCGGTTATCGCCAGCCCGAGGACTTGCACGCGCGTCGATTGATGTCGGTGCGGGTCGGAGGTCCGTCCGAGACCGCGCTGCGCCGGGTGCTCGGCGTACTCGCGGCCGAGACCAACGTCCGTCTCGACCGCGTCCACTGGCCTCGAGTGGGTCGGTGAACGCCCGAACAACGCTTACACGCGCAGCGACGGGAAATCGTACAGCACGGCGCCTTCGTCGGAGACGTCGACGTTTGCGTGCCCCGCCGTGGCGATCTCTGTGAGCTTCGCGTCGGCCTCGGCGACCGGGATGTTGAGCTCGGCCGCAGTAGAGGCCGCGGTCAGACGGCCGCCGCGAAGGCGGGCGAGCTTCAAGACGCGGAGCTCGAGGTCGACCTCCGGATTGCGCAGGTCGGCGTTGGGATCGGGCTGCGGGACGAAGCCCGGCTGCTGGCCGTACCTGGGGTAGGCACCCGGTGGAAGCGCGGGCTGGCCTGGCGGAAGCGCGAAGCGGTTGGCTTCGCGGACCTGCGACTCCATCGTGATGAGGTCATAGATCGTACCGATCATGAACAGACCGCCGGTGAAGAACCACAGCAGGCCGGTGATCGGCTTGCCCAGGTAGAAGCGATGCACGCCGGAAACACCCACGAAGCCCAGGGCCGCGAGCAGGTACGACAACGTCAGGCTGCGCATGGGCGTGAGGGTAGCAGCGCCAGGATGGATGCGGGGGGGGGGCGAGCGTGGTCATGGGCGGGCCGAGACGCCGTGAGGGCGCTCGGGCTGCAACCGTCGCGGGCCAGCGGGGATTCCCACGGGGAGTCCCGCAAGCAGAGCCCCGATGTCGCGACTGCGCTTGAGACGTTGGAACATGCCTTCGTAGATGGGGCTCGCGGGGGCGGCGAGGCGTAGCCACTGTTTGCAGCGGCCCAGCGCCGCGTGCTCGGTGGCGCCACCGCGCAGCAGCATCTCGAGGTACTCACGCAGCGTCTCGCAGAGCCACTCGACATCGAGTTCGGGCTCGCGATGGCCGCGAAGCTGCCGGAATAGACGGGGCCGGCCCATCGCGCCGCGCCCAACCATGAAGGCGGTGCATCCGCTGATCGACTGGCATGCTTCGACATCGGCCACGGTGTTGAGATCGCCGTTTGCGACCACGGGCATCGATACGGCCTCGCGGGCGCGACCAATGCCAGCCCAATCCACAGGCGGACGGTAGCCTTGCATTCGGGTGCGGGCGTGAATGGTCAGCCACGAGGCGCCGCCGTTCTCGATCGCTCGTGCGATGGTCTCGACGTCGTCTGAACTGTCCCAGCCGAGCCGAATCTTCACTGTCACCGGGATCGATGACGGAACGGCGGACCGGACGGCCGCGGTGATCGCTTCGACGCGGTGCGGGTACTTCAAGAGCGTTGCGCCGCCGTCGCTGCCGTTGACCGTCTTGGACGGGCAGCCGAAGTTGATGTCGATGCCTGGCGCGCCCATCTCCACGCACCGCGCGGCCGTGCTGGCCATGGGGCCCGGATTGCCGCCGAGCAGCTGCACGAACACCGGAACGCCCGCCGCGGTCCGACCTCCGGTGTGGACCTCGGGGCAGTGCTTTTCGATGACCTTGCGGACGACCGTGATCGTGCAGACGCGGACGAACTCCGAGACGCACATGCTGATGCCGCTCTGGCCGCCATGCATGCGCGTGAGCAGATCGCGGTAGACCCAGTCCGTCACGCCATCCATCGGAGCAAGCGCGACGAAGAGGCCCGAGTCGCCGGGGCGTCGGGCGATGCGCGGGTCGATGACGCTCATGGCGATACGTCGAGGCCGAGGTCGAGCTGGCCGTCGAGTTTTGGCGACCACGGGACCAGCAGAAACTCGTACGTGCGAGCCGGCGTCGCACCTTCGGTTGCCCGGACTTTGCGGCAAACGAAACCCGACGGCGTCAGGCGCCGCGATGCGAGCATCGCCCAAATCTCGAGCTCGATCTCTTCGGGCGCGTATCCGTTGTGTTCGAGCGTGTCGACCAAGGCGCCCATGGACATGCCCTTGTCGGGCACGGACTCGGCGAGCGCGAGGATCGCCTGTCGGAGGGCGAGCATGGCCGCGGGAGCATGGCGGTTGGGCCCTCGCTGCGCAAATCGAAGAAATTCTGAAAGTGCCGTTGACTTTCATTTTCATCTGATGCAGACTCAGTCTCGTCGGAGCCCGAAGCAACCACGGAATCCTCCGTTTGCTCCTTGCAGGCATCTCGGGCGACGACGCCAAGGCCCACCGGCCTGGCGGTGGCGTGTGCGTCGCTGTCGTCAGGCCGGCTTTTTCGAGGTGCGGCTCCGCCTTGCAGGCGGCGCTGCCGGAGTCCCCGACGTGAGTGTGTCGCGGCGGGGCTCCACCCCCGGTCCTCCATGTGAGTGCGTCACGAGCGAGGTCCACCCCCCTTGGCCCCCCGGAGTGTGTGCGTCACGACGGGGGGCCATTTTTTTGTCCGAACGCAAAACGCCCTCCGCCGCGGCTGCGTGGAGGGCGGATCGTAGAGCGTTGTGGCGCTCAGCCGGCGGGGGTGTTGCCCGGCGCCTGAAGTGTGGCGTCTGCGGAGCGGAACCACCGGCTGGCAACACGGACCGCGTTGGTGGCAGCGCCCAGTCGCAGGTTGTCGCCCGCGACGGTGATGCACACGGTGCGGCCGCTCTCGTCGCGAGGGTCAAGGCGAAGGCGTCCGACCAGTGCGTTGTCTCGGTCGTGCACGCACGCGAGTGCCGTGAGTCCGTCGCCGACCGGGCCGCTGTTGACGGTGAGGTACGGACCCGCCGCCGTGTCGCGCAAGGTGGCCTCGATGTCGCCGAGCGACGCGGCCTTGGAAAGCGTCAGCCAAACGTTCATGAAGTGGCCGACGGCCACCGGGACCCGGCAGCACTGCGCGGACACCTTGAGGCCCGAAACCGCCAGGATCTTCCGGCTCTCGTTCATCAGCTTTCGCTCTTCGGAGCTGAAGCCGCTGTCATCGGTTTTGCCGTTGTGCGGGACGGTATTGCCCGCGTAGTCGTTGGCGTCCAGCTGCGTGCCGAGGCGGTTGGCTTCCGCGTAGCCGGCTTTCGTCTTCTCCAAGAAGCCGTCGAGGGCACCGATGCCGGCGCCGCTGATCGCTTGATACGAGCTGATTGCGACCGACTCGAGTCCGAACGCGTGCGCGAGCGGACCCATTGCCATCGTGAACGGAATGGTGGTGCAGTTGGGGTTCGCTACCAGCTGCGTATCGTCGGTGACGACGCCGCAGTTCACGCCCGCCGCGACGAGCGGCACGTTGGGATCCATACGGTACGTATTGCTCTTGTCGACGACCTTGTAGCCGAGCTCGACGAGTCGGGGCACGTATCGCTTGGAGTGGTCATCGTCGAGTGCGACGAACGCGAGGTCGCCAGTCGGCGCATCGTCTTGTTCGAGCTCGGGCGCGCCGAGGACGCCGTAGGTGACGCCCTCGTGTTCCAGCTGTTTTCGTTTGCTGGCGAACCCGATGATCTCCGCGGTGGGCCACGCGCGGCGGATGAGGGTGATGGTCTCGCGACCAACCAGGCCAGTTGCGCCGAGGATGCAAATGCGCATGGGCACCCTCTATCACGGCGGCCCGTAACCGGGCGAGCATCCTGAGAACTCCGGTGGGGCCTGCGACAAATGCGGTGCCGGAGGACCATTGGGTGCCGGAGGTGTCGGCACGCTTTCTTCCCCAACGCGGCGGGCTGAAATCTGCGTCCGAGCCCTCACCAAGAAACGCAGAGCGTAGATGGTGAGCTGTGCCATGATGTAGGGGGAGTTGAGGGAGAGAGCATGACCGCACGGGGAACGAATCTTCGCCGCGCCCGATCGGGCGCGACGTCGCTGATGGTGGCCGCTATGGCTTTGGCAATTGCGGGCTCGCCAACGTTGGCGCACGCACAAATGGCTACGAGCGCGCCGTCCCTGAGCGGGGGCTCGC
This sequence comes from uncultured Nannocystaceae bacterium, assembly GCA_964432695.1. Lineage (GTDB taxonomy): Bacteria > Myxococcota_A > Polyangia > Nannocystales > Nannocystaceae > CAJXVA01. The sequence continues at coordinate 5,842 of CAYSPB010000191.1, read as the reverse complement.
TGCCGGTCGCATTCTTCAAAAAGAAGAAGAAAAAGAAGAAGAAGAAAGCGCGCGGTCTTTCGCCAGAGTCGGCCGAAACGAAGCGTCAGGCGATTCGCGACTCGGTCGCGGCCGACCGAGAGTCGAACAAGGAAGCCGCCGCCGAGGGCCTGGCCGAGAACGCAGCCTTGCTCGGCGACCCGGTCACGATGAAAGAAGCCGGCGAGGTTCGCCTCGAGATCGCCCGCGAAGAGCGGAGCATCGAGCAAGCCGAGGCCTGCATCGAAGTGACGATGGTCGCCGTCGACATTGCGGCGTTCTACGAGGCGGTCGACGCCGGAGAGGCCACCTCGACGTGGCTGGTCATCGACCCCGCGACCGCGTCGACGCTTCGGTCCGAAGCCGAGGCGCAGATCGAAGAGGCCGAGGCGCTCATCGAAGAGATCGAGGCCGAGCAGGCCGCTGCGGAGGAAGAGTCCGTGGCAGACGCCAGCGAGCCCAAGAAGAAAAAGAAGAAGCGTGACAAGGCTAAGCCTGGCACCGGCATGCTGATCGGTGGCAGCGTGGCCGCAGCGATCGGTGCCGGCGGCGTCGGCTTGGCCGTTGTCGGACTGACGCGGAGCCAAAGCGCGCAGTCCGAGGTGGAGACGCTCGGCGGCAACCCAGAGAACCAGGCGCGGATCGACGAACTCGACGAAGAGGGCGCACGCGCAAACCTGCTCGGCTGGGTCGGGACCGGTGTTGCGGTGGCGGGCCTCGCGATCGGCGTTCCGCTGATCATCATCGGGGCCAAGAAGCGCAAGGCCGCGGGGCCGTCGAGCAACGCGAGCGTTCGCGTCGCGCCGCTCGTTGCGGGTCGCGTGCAGGGCGTTGCATTGTCGGGCCGCTTCTAGGCGGCCCGCAGGGGGAAGTGATTGGGGGATGTACGGATGCGAACGATTCGGTTGTTGACCGCCACGCTCGGTCTCGGCGCGCTGGGCCTGCTCTGGGGAGCAGGCTGCTCGGTCGAGTCCGACTTCCAATGCTCCACTGACGAGAACTGCATCGCCGAGGGCGGGGAAGGCGGCGTGTGCGAGTCGAACAGCTTCTGTACGTTCCCCGACGCGGCGTGTACCTCGGGGAAGCGCTGGCACGAACGCGCGTCCTCGCTGGCCGGGATCTGTTTTGGCGAGGAGGGCATGAGCAGCGCCACCACCGTGGCCTCGGGGACTGACGGAGAGACGGACCCCACGACTGCAGGCGCGTCGACGACGGATCCCACCGGGGCTTCGACCGATCCGGGCACGAGCTCGATGGGTGAGACGACGGATCCCACGGCGGACCCCACGACGGATCCCACGGCAGACCCAACGACGGATCCTACGTCGGACCCGACGACGACGGATCCCACCACCGGCGATGGCGACACCAGCACCGGCGGCGCGGCCATGAGCTGCGATGAGCAGTACGGCGGTGCCACCGACTACCAGCTGTGCGTCGAAGCGGACGACAGCTGCAGCTTCAACACGACGACAGCGGCGATGATGAACTGCACGCAGGTCTGCGAGGGCTTGGGCGGGACCTGCCTCGGCGCGCAGCTCAACGAAGCCGACCTGTGTACGGCAAACGGTGACACGACCTGCGACGACGCTGGTAACATGGACCTCATCTGCACCTGCAGTCGCGGCTGATCCGGCAAAACCACCGGTGTGAGCCTGCGTGGCGTGCGGGTATCCGAGCCATCCCGGTCTCGTGATACCCACGGCGCCATGTCGCAGCGCGCAGCCCTCTCCCAGCGGGCGTTCTCGCCCTCCGATCACGCCTCGATGGTCAACACCATCAAGGGGCTCTCCATGGACGCAGTCCAAAAGGCGAACTCGGGTCACCCGGGGATGCCGATGGGTACCGCGTGCATGGCCACCACGCTGTGGACGCGATTCTTGGTCCACGACCCGGCGGACCCGAACTGGCCCGACCGCGATCGTTTCGTGCTGAGCGCGGGCCACGGCTCGATGTTGCTGTACTCGCTGTTGCACCTGTGCGGCTACCCCCTGTCCCTCGACGACATCAAGAACTTCCGCCAGTGGGGCTCGAAGACGCCGGGCCACCCCGAGGTGCACGACACGGAGGGGGTCGAGGTGACCACGGGCCCGCTGGGTACCGGCTTCGCCACCGGCGTGGGCATGGCGGCAGCCGAGCGCTGGCTCGCAACCCGCTACAACCGCCCCGGCCACGAGGTCGTCGACCACTTCACGTACGGCATCGTCAGCGACGGTGACCTGATGGAAGGCGTCGCGTCGGAGGCCGCCAGCTTCGCGGGCCATCAGCAGCTCGGCAAGCTCATCTATCTTTACGACGCGAACCAGATCACCATCGATGGTTCGACCGACATCTCGTTCACCGAAGACGTCGGGAAGCGCTTTGAAGCATACGGCTGGCAGGTGTTTCAGGCCGACGGCCACGACGACGCTTCGGTGAGCGCGGCGCTCACGGCCGCTCGCGCCGAGTTGAGCAAGCCGACGCTCATCGTCACCCGCACGGTCATCGGGCACGGCAGTCCCAACAAGGCGGGCAAGTCGAGCTCGCACGGCGCCCCCTTGGGTGCCGAGGAGATCGAAGCGACGAAGAATGGGATGGAATGGCCGCTGGAGCCGTTCCACGTCCCCGGAGGGCTGACCGACGCGATCGGCACCGCCATCGCGCCTGGTGTACAGGCCCACGTAGCGTGGAAGACGCGGATGGAGGCCTACCGCGCAGCGCACCCCGAGGTGGCGGCCGAGTTCGAATCCGTGCTTGCGGGCGAGAGCCCCGATGAGAAGTTCGAAGACCTGCCCGCATTCGAAGTGGGTACGTCGCTGGCCACCCGCAAGGCCAGCGCCAAGGTCCTCGTCGCGTTGTCCGAGCGCTTCCCCAGCCTCGTCGGCGGCTCGGCGGACCTCGCGGGCAGCAACGGCGTCGGCATTCCCGAAGGAGGTGTGCTCAGCGCCCAATCCGGAGACGGTCGCAACGTGCACTTCGGCGTGCGCGAGCACGGCATGGGTGCGATCGCCAACGGCATGGCGCTGCACGGTGGCATGCGTCCGTTTGATGCCACCTTCCTCATCTTCTCGGACTTCATGCGGGGCGCCGTGCGCCTGTCCGCACTGATGCACCTGCCGGTGGTGCACATCTTCTCGCACGACAGCATCTTCCTCGGCGAAGACGGGCCCACGCACCAGCCCATCGAGCAGACGATGAGCCTGCGGATGATCCCGAACCTGCATGTCGTGCGGCCCGCGGACGCCAACGAGACGGTCGGTGCCTGGAAGCACGCCCTGCAGCGCAAGGATGGCCCAACGGCCATTTTGCTCACCCGTCAGGGCGTGCCCGTGCTCGAGGGCAGCACGCGCAACATCGGAAAGGGCGCCTACACGGTGTTCGAGCCTGAAGGCGAAGGCGACCTGCACGGCATCCTCGTGGCAACCGGCTCCGAGGTTTCGCTGGCTGTCGAGGTCGCCGGCCGTCTTCAGACGCAAGGCAAGCGAACCCGCGTGGTCTCGATGCCGTGTTGGAAAGCCTTCGATGCACAGGACGCCGCCTACAAAGAGAGCGTGCTTCCTGCAGCCGTCACGCGTCGCCTGTCGGTCGAAGCCGGGGTGACGATGGGATGGGAGCGCTACGCCGCGCACCAGCAGGGGATCGACCGCTTCGGCGCATCGGCACCCGCCGGCACGCTGGCCGAGCAGTTTGGGTTCACGGCCGACGCCGTGCTCGCCCGCTACCTCGACCTGCAGTAGTGCTCCATCGTCGGGCATTCGTTGGCCGGGCCCTCGGCCTCGCGGGGTGCAGCGTCGTCGCTCGGACTGATCGCCGGCATGCAGCCCGCGCCGAGCGGCGCGGGTATTCGTCAATGCTCGTGGCGTCGGGTCCGGACCGGGTACACGTCCGCAGCCACCCGGGCCCCTCGTTTGCGGCTCGCGCTCGGCCTGTGGTCTTCGTCCACGGCTTCGGAGGGACGGCGCTGTTCTAGTGGGAGCACCAGATGGCGCTGTTCTCCCGTTTCCGCTCCGTCGTCGTCCCGGACCTCCTCTGGTTCGGTGACTCCAGCTCCAGCGACCTCGATCCGACCCTCGCACATCAGGCACGCGCACTCGAAGCGGTGCTCAATCATGTGGGCGCACGAAGTGTCGACCTCGTCGGGCTCTCGTGAGCTCTGCTCGAGTTCGTGCCCGGAGTCGATCTCGATCTTTTGATGCGTTCTCGACTTCGGCCGACGATGCGTCAGTTCAGAGGTTCGCCGCCATCAGTACGATACGGCGCGCGTTGTTTCGGGGTCGGGGGGGTCCATGGGGTGGGTCCTTCCCCCGCTTCGTCGCGCTCCTCTTCTTCTTCGAGCTTGCAGATGACCGCCGCATTCGCGTGGTGCGGCTGGTAGATCGCGTTGAGGTCGATGAGGGCGTTGCCCATGGCGGAGCCGCCGATCGTGCGTCGGTAGCCGCTCGTGCCTCGTCGACGCCGCCACAGCACGAGCATCAACGACAGGAGCATCAGCACCACGGCCACGGCGGAGAAGCCGGGCAGGCCGGGTGCGGGCGGAGGAGCCTGCACCGCCTGTTCGGCGACGGGAGCCATCGCTTGTGGGCCGATCACCGCCCCAGAATACGTGCGAGGGGCCCCGGCCTGACGCCTCCGGCATGGCTTTCCAGCCAGCCGTCGATCACCGAGACGTTGGTCAGCCCGTCGGCACGGGTTCGCGCGCGGGTGAGGCCGAAGTCGGTGACCACGACCCGGCCCGCATCGGTCCGCTGCACGTAGCGGGACTCGAAGTCGCAATGCACGAAGCCCGCATCGTGCGCTGCCGCGGGTCCGCGACCGGCCTGGACGAACACCGCGAGGACTTCGGTCCACGGCGGGGCACCCGAGCGATCCACGCTTCGACGAATTCCCCTTCGGGCGGCTCCATGGCGATGAACGGCCCTCGGTGGGTGGCGCCCACGTCGAAGATGCGGATGACGTTGGGCTGGTTCATCAGGGCCATCGACCGCGTTTCGCGGAGGAGCCGCGCGCGAGTCGTGCGTGTCGTCGTCGTCGGTCGACGGAATGAGGCGCAGCGCGACCCTGCGGTCGAGCTTGTCGTCGTCAGCCGCGTAGAGGGCGCCAACACCCGTTCTTCGAGAGAACCCTCCAAAACGTACCGGCCGATACGGGCGCCTGGCTGCCGTTCCGCGGCCGACTGTCCGATCCCGGCAGTGCTGATTTCGCGCAGTGCGAGCGCGGCCGAGGACGGAGAGGACAGTTCAGGGAGTTCACGACGAGCGCAGGGCCCAGCCCGACCGGCATGGCAGCGCCTTCCGCGGTAGCTCACATGGGCGGGACGGTGTCCTAGCCTGATGTGGGGAGGCGTGAGCGTGCCCGCGAGCGACGCGCTCTGGGGCGCGTGCTGTCGGGCCTCGGTTGTGGCATTCTCCGCGCGCCTCGCCTCCGATGCTCGGAGTCCGCGAGGCTTTTGCAGAACCGCAGTTCAGACGCACTGAAGGCACGAAGAAGCCATGGTCGACCTCGCTAATACCCGCAACATCGGGATTTCCGCCCACATCGACTCCGGAAAGACGACCCTCACCGAGCGGATCCTCTTCTACACGGGGCGTATCCACAAGATCGAGGAAGTCCGCGGCAAGTCGGGCGTCGGCGCCGTCATGGACAACATGGAGCTGGAGCGTGAGCGCGGCATCACGATTCAGTCCGCCGCCACGTTCGTCACCTGGGGCGACACGCACATCAACATTATCGACACTCCCGGACACGTCGACTTCACCGTTGAGGTGGAGCGCGCGCTGTCGGTGCTCCACGGTGCAATCCTCGTCCTCTGCGGTTCGTCCGGTATGCAGTCGCAGTCGATCACGGT
>CAYSPB010000190.1:0-14086 GCA_964432695.1 uncultured Nannocystaceae bacterium | reverse complement strand
CGTCGCGAGGCCCTCGGACTTCAGCGCGTAGCTCTTGCCGCGCTTGGCGTCTTCGAAGGCCAGCGTGCGACGGACGGCGCCGAAGAGCGCCTTCTGACCGGCCATCTGGTTCTCCCACGTCGGCGCGTTGGAGTCCTCGAAGTCGGCCATGAACATGTTCGCGCCCGAGTTGAGCGCGTTGATGATCATCTTCGGGTCGACAGGGCCGGTGATCTCGACGCGGCGGTCCTTGAGGTCCTCGGGAATGGGGGCGACGGTCCAGTCGCCCTCGCGCACCGACTTCGTCTCCGGGAGGAAGTCCGGCAGCGTGCCGCCGTCGTACTCGGCTTGCACGCGCACTCGGCGCTCCAGCAGCTCGTGCACCCGTGGACGGAACGTCCGCACCAGGGTTTCCATGAAGGCGAGCGCCTCCGCAGTAAGGATGGATTCGTGCCCCTCGTGGGAGCCCAGGACCTTCAACCCGTCGGTCTGCGTCATCTTGATGCCTCGAGCGCGCATGTGCGCCACCGGGGGCGACCCGGTGCTTGTATATGTTTTACAAAAGGTCGCTTCAGTCAACCGGCAAAAATGCACCCCGGAAAGGCATCCTTTGGTGCATTTTGGGACAGTGCGTGAAGGGTGTAAAACTTGTAAAAGAATGCGACGTGCCCAAGGACGCTTCCAAACTCGGTGCTCGCGTCCGCGAAATGCGGAAGTCACGCGGTCTGACGCAAGTCGAGCTGGCGCGTCGGCTCGAGATCTCCGCCAGCTATCTCAACCTCATCGAACATCAGCAGCGCTCGCTGACGGCGCCCTTACTGCTTCGGTTGGCAAAGGAGTTCGAGCTCGACCTCGCCGCATTTGCGGCCGATGGCGACGACCAGCTGATGCCAGACCTGGCCGAGGTGCTCAGCGACCCGGTGTTTTCCAGCGGCGCGCCGACGCAGGCGGAGCTTCGCGACTTCGTCGACGCTTCGCCCGAACTGGCGCGCCGGCTGGTGCAGCTGTTCCGGGCCTACAAAGAAGCCAGCGAGTCGGCTGACTCCTTGGCGTCCCGGATCTACGACGGGCACCAGGAGGTGGGCACGGTTGCGCCGGTCGGACTTGCTTCCGAGGAGGTCAGCGACTTCATCCAGCGCCAGGACAACTACTTCGAAGCCCTCGAACAGCGCGCAGACGCGCTGCGGGCTTCGCTGGGCCTGTCGACCACGGACGATGCCGAGGTCACCCGGACCCGAGGGCTGCTGGAGGGCCGGCTGGTCGACCATCTCGAGGCCAAGTTCGGTATTCGCGTCGAGCACATCGCGGCGCGCAAGCGGCCGATGACGTTGCGCCGCTTCGACGCCGAGGGCAAGACGCTGCAGCTGGCCGAGGTGCTTCCGGCGTCGAGTCGGAACTTCCAGCTCGCGGCGCAGGTCGCCCTCATCGAGCACGATGGACTGTTGTCCGACCTGGCGCGGCATTCGACGCTTGCCAGCCCCGGTGCCGTAGCGCTCGCCCGCGTGGTGCTTGCGAACTACTTCGCGTCGGCAGTGCTGATGCCGTACGAAGCCATGCTCAGCGCGGTGGCGCGGGAGCGCTACGACATCGAACTGCTCGGCCAGCGCTTCGGCGCCAGCTTCGAGCAGGTTTGCCACCGCCTCACGTCGCTGCGCCGCCCCGGCTCGGAGGGCATTCCGTTTCACATGATTCGGGTCGACTTGGCGGGCAACATCTCGAAGCGTTTCTCTGCCTCCGGCATTCGTTTCGCACGCTTTGCCGGCGCATGCCCGCGTTGGAACGTCTTTCGTGCATTTCTGTCCCCGGGAGCCATACGCGTGCAGACGTCGGTGATGCCCGACGGCGACGCATACTTCTGCGTTGCGCGAACGGTTCTGCGGGGATACGGCGACTACCATATGCCGCGGACGATTCTGGCGATCGGCTTGGGGTGCCAGATGCAGTTCGCGCGCGACATGGTCTACTCGGACGGCGTCGACATCGACACGGTCGAAGGGGCGCTGCCGATCGGCGTGACGTGTCGGCTCTGCGAACGCACCGACTGCGAACAGCGGGCGTTTCCTTCGATTCGCATCGGCGCAGCCATCGACGAGAACTTGCGCGGCCCCTCGCCGTACGCGACGCCGCGCGAATGACCCGTCTCAGTCCGTGTCGGCGGAGAGCGTCGCGACCGCGATGCGGGCGATGCCCGCTCGTCGAACGCGGTCCATGATGTCGACGACCCGCGCGTGGGGGACGTTCTCATCGGAACGTAGGGTGATGGCGGGGTCGCGATGCCGGGCGGCGACGGCCTGCAGCCGGGCACTGAACTCGGCGTCGGTGAGGGTGCGGTCGCCGTCGACGACGCCGGTCGTCTTTACGAGCACCGAAAGGCGTGCAGGGGTCGGTCGGTCGTCGGCGACGAGCGACGGCTGCGGCACAGCCAAGGCCGGTGGTGGAGGCGAGCGCTCTGCGGTCCCGTCGAGTTGCGCCTGCATCGCAGCGAGCCGGTCTTCGAGGTGGGCCACGCGATCTTCGAGCGCCGCGACGTCGGGGTCGGGGTCGGCCTCGCAGGCACCCAGTAGCAGCAGCAGCGCGGGACCGAGGCAACGCATGCCGAGGACGATACACCTGCGGGAGGTGCGCAAGTGGCTCCAGAACACCGTCCACAGGCGTCCAAATGCACCTAGGCCCAGTTTGGCGGGCGAAGCTCGACAGTGGTCGCGACACGCTGCATATTGGTGAGCGCGAAACCTACATCGCTGTACACGCCATGAAGACCGCTCGCTTGTTCTCCGCCGTGCTCCTCAGCCTCAGCCTCGCCGCGTGCGATGACGGCACTGCCGCGGCGCGCCCGGACGTCGGAGGCTCGGCTGGCAAGGCCGACGACGCGCAGGGGTCCGCAGTCGAGCCCGAGGTGCAAGCGCAACATCTACAAGCCGTCGGGACGTGCGAAGTTGCCGCCAACCGGGAACGCGAGACGACGAGCGCCCTGCGATTCGAGCAGCGACAGGACATCGAGGTCGCGCGGGCGACGTGCTTGAGCACCGCCAACGACGCGACGCGGTCGCCCATGGCGGTCACGCTCGAGCGCACCGCGCCGGAACTTGCGCTTGGCGTCGGCGACACCTTCACCGCATGGCGAACGGCGCACGCAAACTTCTGCGCTCTCCTCATCGACGGCCACGCGCTTGCGCTCGACAAGTCGATCATCGCGGTCGAAGCGGGTTGTGCGGCGGAGTCCGAGCTGCGGCTCGCGGAAGCGCTCGAAACGATCGCGGACCTCGGCGGTACGCGGGCGGTGCTGCCCGATGCGTCCTCGCTGTACCCCGACTGCTACGCCAACTTCACCGCCGCTCTCGAAGGCGGAGCGAACGACGGGCCCGAGCCGGACGGCCCGGCGGATGACTCGGCCGGCGACGTCCCCGATGTGGACACCGGTGCGGCACCGGCCGACGACTCGCTCGCGTCCGTGGAGGCTGACGCATACGCCGGCCTCGCGGACTGTATCGAGGCCGATCTCGAGCGCTCCTGGGAAGCGCTGGGCAACGCGATTCTCCAGTCGTTCCCCGGCCGCGATCCGTCGCGCGTCGCCGACGAGATCGAAAAGGAGTACATCGCGATTCAGGACGCCGTCGACGATGTGTGCATCACGCTCGGACACGCCGCGCCCGACGACGCGCTGGTCGCCGTCGAACAGTGCCGCGCGGGCGCTGCGATCTGGCGCCACGAAGTGATCGGCTACGTCATCCCCGAAGCGGGACCGCAGCCCACGGACGAAGCCCCCCAGGGCGAGTAGTCCGCCGTACCCCCGCGTGGGCATCGCCCACGCAAAAGCGCCTGTCGGCCCCGTGGGGCAGCGACAGGCGCTTTTGCGTGGCGGGTCGAAACCCGCCGAGGGGGGGCCTCAGGCTTGCGCCAGAGTCTCTTTGAGCTCGGTGAACGCGAGCTCCTTGTCCGAGACCTTGGTTTTCCGGATGGCGCTGCGCAGCACCGACTCCCACTGCTTCTCGGGGAGGTCTTCCTTCATCGACATCATGATCTCCAGGATGTCGTCGTCGCCCACCGCGTTGTAGATGGTGGTCTTGTCGTACTGGAAGGTCTCGAGAAGGGCCTGGATGTAACCTCCGGGTGTGGCGTCCGCGTCCTCGCGGTTGCCCACGCGGCGAGACTCGACGGCCGTTTTCTTCTCGCGGCGCTTGAGCTCTCGTTCGATACGTTCTTGGTCGGTACGTTTCATGACATCCTCCTCGCCAAGACGGCGCCTGCACGAGCGACGCTCATGCGTCGGAAAACCGTGCAGGTCGGGGCGGCGTGGTAGCACACTGCCGCACCGTATTCATCTCACCGGCTGTTCGGCCAGAAACCGGGTCGTGCGCGGTCGAATTCGGGGGTTGAAGGGGGGACGCGCCTGTGGCGCTGGGGTTGAAACCGCCCGTAAGCGGTGTTTTTTCCTAGAGTTGGGCTCAATCTCGCGAGTGAGGACCCTCGCGCGCTGACTCGCAGTGACATGTACGTCGTCGCAAGGTCATGCGCCAGCCCCAGCCCGGGCCACAGACGATCTCCGAATGCACGAACGCCGCCTCGCCACGAGGGCGGAGACGGCGTGCGGGGCGATGGCCGGGTGCCTACTCGGAGGCCGGCCGCTCGAAGATCTCGAAGTCGAGATAGGTGTTGATCGCGGCGTCGTCGATGACGATGTCTTGCGTCGTGAAGACGATCCGGCTGCCCTCGACGCCGAGCTCTTCGTAGTTGAGCGTTTCGGCGAGTTGCTCGGTGAGTTCCTCGCGGAACGTTGCAACGAGGTCCTGGTTCTCGTCGACCAGGTCTTCCTCTTCCTCGGCTGCCACGCCAATCCCCTGGTTGTCGCCGACGATGAGCGAGGCTTCACCGGCGCTGACCTCGACCTTCTTGCCGTTCTCGTTCAGCCCGACGGTCACGGGCATCTCGACGTTGGCGAAGCCGCAGTAGCCGTCGGCCGTTCGCCACACGCGGAACTCCGTGCGCAGCTGCTTGCCGCCGCCACCGGATTCGATGCTGTTGATCGACACGCCGTAGATGCCGTCGGCATCGGGGTCGCCGTCCTCGTCGTAGCGGGTTGGAATCTCGCCCTCTTCCATCATGCGGCGCGACATTGTGTCGAGCAGCTGAGTGTCCATCGCGATCCCGATCGCTGTGCCTTCGGGCAGCGGTGCCTCGAGGTCGAGGCCGGTCCCGTCGGGAAGGGGCAGGTTCGTGTTCATGCCCAGCACCAGCCGGTCAGACTCGTGCTGCACGAAGAGCTTCTGGGCCGCCAGCTTCACCTGGTTCTGGCCGATGGTCCACGAACCGATGGAGAAGAGCGGCAGTGGCTCGAAGTTCGCCTGAATCTCCTCGGTCATGAGGAGTTGCAGCGCCCCGGCGAGCGTCTCGTTCTTTTCGGAGTCGAAGCCGAAGACCGAGACGAACCAGTCGTCGATGAAGGCGTCGGAGTAGTCGGCGAGTACGGTGGTGGTGCCGTCGTCAGGGTTCTGTTCGAGGCGCAGCGGGACGGCGATGTCGGCGAAGCCGGAGCCGCTCGACAACGGCACGCCCTCTTGGTCAAGGCGCACGCCGAAGTCGACGCTGAGAATCACGCATCGCTTGCAGCCGACGACGTCGCGCAGAATGATCCGCGGGGCATCCGTCGCGGCGAACTCCGCTTCGCCGGGGCCCTCGGGCAGCACGCCGAAGGGCACGGTGCCGGCGAACGGGACGTCGTCGTCGATGATGCCTTCGACGAGCCGGTTCAAGGATTCGCCGGTAATCGTCATCGCGACGGGGTAGGGCCCGTCTTCGGGAATCTCCCGGAGCTCCCGGTCCTCGGCATCGAGCGTCCGAAGGAAGTTCATCGCCTGGTTTTCGCAGTCGAACGACAGATCTTCGCCGCGGCAGCCGACGAAGGAGGCCAGTGCGCCAAGGGCCAGGCCTGCGACCAGGCGTGACGGCGACAGCGGCGTACGCGTGAACATGGAAGCAACTCGGGACATGGACGAAAGGCCGTCGGCGGTGAACCGAGGCGCCTTCATAGTGGTCTGCTTTCCCCCACCGGGGCAAGGGCGCGGGCACAGCTCGCGGTCTGATTGCGCTATCCGGGGCACGTTGCCCCACGTTCGTCATCGCGGGCAAAGCCTGCTACCGTCGGCGCGTGGTGGCCGACTCCACGTCTATCCGCGTTCCGCTGTTTGCCGCAGTCCTCGCCCTCATGGCGGTTGGGCCGACCGGCTGCTTCGACTCGGACGAGGTCTTCAGCGCGCCGGGCACGACGACCACCGGGACCGTGGATCCGACCACGAGCACGACCGTCGACGAGCCTGGCTCGTCGACGTCGACGATCGACAACACCACCGGTGAGCCCGACATCACCTGCCGCGACGCGGTGGCGTGCATCCAACAGTGCTCGCTCGACCTTCTCGTCAACCCAGGCATCGAGCCCGACCTCGGCTGCTTCCTCGACTGCGAAGAACAGCTCACGGTTCGGGAGGCCTACCACCTGCTGCGGCTGGCGAACTGCGCCGCCGCGGAGTGCGAGGAACTCGACGCGTGCATGCCGGAGATGGGGAGCAGCGGTGGCGCAGCAGGCGGCGACGACGGCCTGCTCGACCCGTGCCTGCTGTGCGTGTTCGGTCTGATGACCGAAACGGAACCGACGGTCTGCGTCGAGTTCCACGAGCTGTGCAACGAAGAAGTCGTCGAGTAGCCGCCGGCGCCTGCGCGACGCCGAGCGACGCTCCGACCGCGTGTCATTCGCAGACGACGGACACCAATGTGATGTGCTGGCCGATCGTGGGCCACTCTGGGAACGGAACCGTGCACGTCAGCAGACCCGTCTCGTGGGTCGCTGTGACGGTGATGTCGCCCGGAACCGTGTCCGGAACGTTGAAGAACACCGCCGAAGACAGCGTTGCAAAGCCGATCTCGGCAGAATCGAGAACAGGCGCACCGTTCTCGTCGGGTGCGTAGAACGTACCTTCGGCCGGCGGCGGATCGAGCTCGATCGTGACGGTGCCCGAAGCGATGGCGTCGTTGTTCACCGTCACGACGATGATCGCCTGGTCGAGGTCGACCGGCGCGGGGCCCTGCGAGTTGAGACCGGCGATCTGGTTCTCGATGAACGCCTGCTGAATCATTGCGGCGTCGACGTCGGCCCGGTCCATCGTGCCGGTGCGCTCGGGGACGACAGCGCCCGCGTAGGCCGGTGCATCTTTGGTCTCGGCCAGGGGCGCCATCACGAGGCTGATCGGGGTGTCCGGCTCCAGGTCCTCGAAGGTGAAGGCCCCGTCGGCGTCCGCCGTGGTGGAGGTGCCTGTTCCGTGAATCGTGACCTCCGCGCCCGCGATGCCCAGCACGCCCAGGAAGTCGCGCACGGTCCCGCCGAAGGCCACGGCGTCTGGCAGCGAACCCGACGAGGAGGAGTCGGCCGCGTCGGTCGTGCTGGAGCTCGAAGATGCGGAGTCGGAGCCCGCGTCCTGGGTGGTGCTCCCCGGGTCTGTCGTCGTCGTTCCGGGGTCCGTCGTTTCGTCAGAGGACGTCGAGCCGCCGCCGGTGCTGCTGGCATCGCCTGCCCCGGGGTCACCATCGTCTCCACACGCTGGGGCAAGAAGCCACAAAGACGACAGGCAAGTGCAAACGAGGCGAGTTCGATAGGTCATATAGATCTCCAGCGCGCAGGGTAGCAGCTCGGTCGGGGGCTACCGCCGGGCCCGCAGACGCGATAGAACCGGGAGGAGATGAGGCGCGCCCCCGTGACCTTCGGCATCTGTTTGGCCTTGAGCGTGTTGGCAACGCCAGCGCGCGCAGGCGAGAACGAGGCCAACGAAACCACGGCGGCCGAGGCTCCCGAGGGCTCCGCCGAAGGCGGCGTCGTCCTCACTGGTGCTGAGGGAAAAGCCAAGTTCGAGTCCGATCAGAAGGCCGAGCGCGACGAACTCGAGGAGACGCAGTACAAGCGCACCGACCAGCCGTGGATCAAGCGTTGGCGACCCGAACGCCACATGATCAACATCGGGATCTATGGCGGCGTGCTGCTGCCCGATCCCGACCACGATCTGTATGACCCGCGCACGGCTCCGCAGGAGCCTCTATGGGCCGCCGGTCCCGACGTCGGTTTGCGCCTGGGCTACTACCCACTCCGCGTGTTGGGGGTCGAGGGCGAGTTTTCGGCCAACCCCACGCGGGTTCGGAGCATCACGAACGACTTCGCGTTCGTGTATGGCTTCCGGGGACATGCGGTGGCGCAGCTGCCCTTCCACTCGGTCACGCCATTCTTCCTCGCCGGTTACGGCGCGATGGGCGTTCGGTCCAACATCATCTTGCTGGGCAACGACCTCGACCCTGCGTTCCACTACGGCGGTGGCGTGAAGGTGTTCGTCAATCGGCGCATCGGGTTCAGGGTCGAGGCGCGCAACATCGTCAGCTCGGCCGAAGCGCGCCAAGACTCCGGTGTTTCGCACCTTCAGGTGCTCGCGGGCCTGACGATCAGCTTCAACCGCAAGAAGCCGCAGCCGCTTCCGCCCCCGCAGGCCTACGTCGACCCCGACCGCGATGGCGATGGCTTCCTCAACGAGTCCGACGAGTGCCCGGACGCAGCAGGCGTGGCGCCGCATGGCTGCCCCGACACCGACGGTGACGGCTTCCGCGACTCCGAAGACGCGTGTCCCGAGGTTCCGGGCGTCGCACCGAAGGGCTGTCCGGACCAGGACACCGACGGGGACCGCATCATGGACTCGGTCGACAAGTGCATCGACGAGCCCGAGGTCTACAACGGCCTCGACGACACCGACGGCTGTCCCGACGAGCTACCGCCCGAGATCAAGGAGTTCGAGGGCGCCATCGAGGGCATCGAGTTCGACTTCGGCAAGGCTACGATCCGCAGTTCGTCGACGGCCGTCTTGGACAAGGCCGTAGCGGTCATGACCGAGTTCGAAGACGTTCGCGTCAAGATCGTGGGTCACACCGACAACGTTGGCGACCCCGAGGCCAACAAGACGCTTTCGCAGGATCGTGCCGACGCGGTGAAGAAGTACCTCACCGATGCGGGGGTCGCGGGCGACCGGATCGAGACCGAGGGTCGCGGCGACGCAGACCCACGCGATACGAACGACACCGACGCGGGCCGAGCCCGCAACCGTCGCATCGAGTTCGAGATTCTCGTCCGAGGTCCCAACGCCGACGACGACGGCTCGAAAGCCGCCTCCAAGCCTGCAGACGCCGCTGCAAAGCCCGACGACGCAGCCGCCAAACCGGCCGCCAAGTAGGACATCCTCGGACCCGCGACGGTCTCTAGCCGTCCCAAGCCCGACGCGAACCGTCCTTCGCGTCGGGTTTTCTGCGTCCGGTGAAGGGTATAGTCACCGCGCGCCATAGACGGCGAAAGGTTTGAAGTACGTGGATTCTAAAAAGCCTCGCATCACTCGGTTGCTCACTGGTCTCGTCCTCCTCGGAGCCGGCTCCCTCACCACCCCCGCCCACGCTGGCGGTCCCGCATTCGAGGAACAACCCGCCGCTACGTTCGAAGCGGCATGCGGTGTGAACGATGGTTGTTGGACGAACCATCTTCGCGTTGCCGACCTCGATGGCGACGGCGACCTCGACGTGGTTTTCGTCAACTACGCGGGCTTTTTCAGCAACGGGAGTCCCGAGCCACTCGCCGTTTACGAGAACGACGGCGGCACGTTCACCAACGTCTCTGCAACCGCGGTCAACGACTTTCAGGGCCGGATTCGTCAGATCGCACTCGGTGACGTCGACGGTGACGGCGACCTTGACATGTTCGCGCCGGGCGGTCGAGGAGCAGGTAGCGCCCTGTTCATCAACATGGGCGATATGGTTTTTGCGGATGAGTACGCCGAGCGGATGCCAGCCGACGAACCCAACGTTGGCGCGACCCGGATGGGCGACTTCGACAACGACGGCGACTTGGACATCTTCAGCGCCGATGGATACACGTCCTCCCCGGAGGTCTATGGGCACATCTACCTCAACGATGGCCTCGGTTCGTTCGACGAGGTGGACGGTGCCGTTCCTGCTGGCTTTGACGGCGAAGACCCCGACGATGTCGACTTCATTGATGTCAACGGAGACTTCGTTATCGACATCTTGTTGAATGCGCATGCGGGCAACAACAGCCTGTGGATCGGAAACGGGGACGGCACGTTCTCCGAGGCGAGCGACCAGTTCCCAGGGCAGCCACAAGGGTTTCACTACAACCCGGGCGTGTGCGATGTGGACGGCGATGGAGACCTCGACGCATGGGTCGACAACCAGGGTCCGAACGTGGGTCCGGGCGTCCCAACGGAGCAGCTACTCATCAACGACGGTGATGGCAACTTCACTGATGAAACTGCTGACAGAGTCACCGGAAACCCGGCGTCGGATGACAACGGTGTCGTGTGTGCCGACATTGACAACGATGGTGACTTCGATGGCGTCGTCATCGCGCTTAGTACGCGCGAGCGGTACTTGCAGAACGATGGCGACGGGAACTTCACGTTTGTCAACGGAACCTTCACCGGCGGCATTGACACGTCCCTTTGGGGAGAGTTTGGCGATATTGATGGCGACAATCGCTTCGACCTCGTCACAGGGCAGGGGGAGGGCGCGACCATTGACCGTCTGTACCTCGCCAACGAAGCCGTGCCGGTCGACGACCGTGCCCCCTCGTTCCGCGCGATCGAGAGTGGCTCGTTCGAGGCCGACGCGCCCATCATCGTGCGCGTGGCCATCGCCGATCGTTCGGTGACAGACGATGGACCTCGACTCTCCTCCGTCGTCGGAACGCTGACCGGTGGCGATGGTGTCGAGGAAGAGGTGGCTGTGACGTTCATGGGCGGCGATCTGTTCCGCGCTGAGTTCCCCGGCCAGGCCGAGGGCGGCTACGCGGTTGAAATCTGCGCGACCGATGCGGCAGGTAACGAGGGCTGCGAGTCTACGCAGGTCGAAATCACCGAGGGTGGCGGAGAGACCGACGGGACCGAAACCGACGGCGCCGACGAGACCGGTGAGACTTCGGCTTCGGACTCGAACAGCGAGTCGGAATCGGAGTCGGACTCCGACTCGGCCTCCGACTCCGATTCGGCGTCCGCTTCGGACAGCGACAGTGACAGCGCCAGCGCATCGGACTCCGACTCGGCCTCGGCGAGTGCCTCGGCAAGCGCGTCGGCGGGCGACAGCGACAGCGATACGGACAGCGACACGGACGGTGACTCCGCGGGTGCCGACGGCGGCGGCGGTTGCTCGACCGGTGGCGATGCGCCGTGGGGCTTGGCGCTGCTGGTGCCGGCGCTCTTCGGTCTGCGACGCCGCCGCGACTGAGTTCAAGTAGGGGATTTTGACTGGGGCTGCGGCGGATCGCCGGAGCCCCTTTTCCTTCTCGACCGCTTCTGGCCCGTGCCTTCAGGGCGTGATCGACGGTGCTGCGGGATCTTTCTTCGAACCGGCCCGTCGGTCGTCGAGCTCTCAGTGTGGGCGCGAGGGTTCCCATTGAGAACTGGGTTCGTTCGTGGCCATCGCGCCCCGAGCCCGCAGACGGCGCACGCGACCCACAGCTCTAGGAGAGTCGCTGCAGAACGGCGTTCGACCACGAAGACCGACCCGCAGGGCGGTTTCGTTGCAGGGAATTTCGCGCCATTGCCGACACCGAACTTGTCCCGGCTGTGAGGCGGGACCTACTCTTCGACTTCGGAGTCGGGATGAAGCGCGCTTGGGTTGGGTGGGTTGCAGTTGGGGTCATGACGGGATGTTCGGGGTCCGACGCCCCCCCTCGGACCGGCCTGGATTCGGCCACGTCTGGTCTCGAGCCGACCGGCGTGACGGTCGCCGACGCGAGCACGACCGGCGAGGAGGACGAGGAACCCACCACGAGCGGATCGGTCATCTCCGATAGCCAAGGTGGCGAGTGTCAGAGTGACCTCGACTGTCCCGACGGTGAAATCTGCAACGAACTAGCAGGATGCGAGCCCGGCTGTAGCGACGACAAGCCGTGCAGCGACGGGTTGGGCTGTTGCGACGGAACCTGCATCGATCTGCTGGCCGACGTGAACAACTGCGGCGAGTGTGGTGAGGTCTGCGAAGGCGAAGAGAACTGCAACGAAGGGTTCTGTGCCGAGGGCGAGTGCCCGCCGGGTTTTTCGAACTGTGACGGGGACCTGGAGAACGGCTGCGAAGTCGAAGGCGACTGTCTCTGTGCCGCCGGCGAGACGCAGAGTTGCTACTCCGCAGACGCGGCCACGCGGGACGTGGGTGCGTGCGCATCGGGGACTCAGACCTGCAACGATGCGGGCAACGGATGGGGCCCTTGCGAAGGGGAGGTCCTGCCCACGCTCGAGCTGTGCGCCAACGAAATCGACGACAACTGTGATGGTGACGTCGACGAGGAGGCAGATGCCGACGGCGACGGCTGGACCAACTGCGGTGGGGATTGCTGCGACGAGTCCGGTCCCGACTGCGCCAACCCGGCGTTGGTCAATCCGGGTGCGTTCGAAGTTGGTGGCAACGAGGTCGACGACGATTGCGACGGCATGGTCGACAACCCGCTGCCTGCGTGTGATGCGGGCCTGGTCAGCAACTCGAACGAGACTCTCGACTACGCGCGGGCACTCGACCTGTGCCAGTTCACCGACGAAGAGCCCGCCACCCCCGAAGACGCGGTGTGGGGGGTGATTTCCGCCGATCTGCTGCTCGCTGACGACGCGGGCGCTGCGGACCCGAACTCCCGGTCGATCCGCGACGGCTTCGGTAACTCGATCGGTACGCAGTTCGGCGATCGGCTCGTCGTGCTCTCCACCGGGCATGCGGCCGACAACGCAGGCGACACGAATCCTGGCTTCTCAGCATTCCAGCTCGGCACCGAAATGGGCGAGACGTCCGAAGTTCCCGCGGATTGGCTGGCGGCGAACGGCGGGAACTTCCCCAACGCACCCGGTTGTCCCGACCCGGCGCAGGGCGGCGCCTTCAACCCGGTCAACCTGCGGCTGCGAATGCGGGCCCCCACCAACGCGAACTCGTTCTCGGTCCAGATGTACTTCTTCTCGGCCGAGTACCCCGAGTACGTCTGCACGGCCTTCAACGACTTCTTCATCACGCTGGTCGACAGCACCGACCCCGAGAACCCCGACGATGGGAACATCGCGATCTTCGACGATGGCGCCCAGACGTGGCCCGTTGGCATCAACCTCGTCTCGGCCGCAGCCGGGCTGTTCGAAGCCTGCAACAACGGTGCGATCGCGCAGTGTGGCGACGGCGGAAGCTATGCAGGGTGTGTGGGGCCCGCCGAGCTCTCCGGCACCGGCTTCGACGTATCGACCGGCGGTGAGTTTGCGTGCGTGCCGACGACCGCGACCGGCGGTGGTACCGGGTGGCTGACGATGACTGGCAACGTCGAACCCGGTGAGGTGTTCGAAGTTCGCTTCATCATTTGGGACACCAGCGACCAGATCTTCGATTCACTGGTGCTGCTCGATGACTGGGAGTGGTCGCTCGAGGCCTCTGAGCCTGGCGTCAGCCCCAGCTGAAGCTCCTGACTTCGCTCCACCCGCGCCAGGCGTGGCGCTGCCACCCGCAGGTCGCCTCCAGCGATGGACCCGCGGCGGCTTCTCTGCGACGGTTCCGTTGCTGCGCGTGCGCGGGATCGCACAAGTGGCACCGGGCACGCGGCGACGGCACGGCGCATCCGTGAGCCTCTGAGGAGCCCGCGTACGAGTGCGCAGGCGGGAAAGGAGCGTCCACGCGTTCGAAGGGAAAAAAAATGACCCGCGTCGGTAAGGTCCTTCGGGCTCGTGCAACAGGGTTGGTGCGCGAGGGTCGAGCCTCCCCCGAGCGCCCCAATCGACCATGACGACTTCAATCTTCGGAAAGCTCAATATCCTTCTTCTTGCCGGATCCGTCGGCCTACTCGGTCTGACCGCCTGCGACATCAATGTCTCCGATACGCCGATTGCCGACCGGGATGGTGACGGCATCCCAGACGAAGAGGACGATGACGACGGCGTCGACGAGGACGGTGATGGCGAAGACGCCGACGGCGACGATGACGAAGAGGATGATGATGACGCCGACGACGATGACGACGACGGCGAGGAGTCCGACGATGATGACGCCGACGACGAGTCCG
>CAYSPB010000189.1:0-14090 GCA_964432695.1 uncultured Nannocystaceae bacterium | reverse complement strand
TCATGGCGGCGAAGGACAACCGCGACATGGTCATCGCGCGCGACTTCGAATACGCCAAGGACAAGGTCCTGATGGGGGCCGAGCGCAAGAGCGTGATGCTCTCCGACGAGGAGAAGCGCACCACGGCATGGCACGAGGCCGGGCACACGCTGGTGGCCATGCAGCTGCCGCAAAAGAGCGTCGACCCGATTCACAAGGTCACGATCATCCCGCGCGGCCAAGCGCTGGGCGTTACGCAACAGCTGCCCGAAGAAGACCGGCACAACCTCGACCGCGAGTACGCCGAGGCGCGCATCGCCATTCTCATGGCGGGTCGCATCGCCGAGGAACTCGCGCTCGACGGTCAGCAGACCACCGGTGCAGGGAACGACATCGAGGTCGCCACCAGTCTGGCGCGCAAGATGGTGTGCGAGTGGGGCATGAGCGATGAACTCGGGCCCATCGCGTACGGCAAGAACGAGTCCGAGCCGTTCCTCGGCCGCGACATCCAGAAGCCGGCCAACTACTCCGAGGCCACTGCGCAGGCGATCGATCGCGAGGTCCGGCGCATCGTCATGGACCAGTACCAGCGCGCGCGGAACATCCTCACGACCCACAACGAGGCGCTGCGTCGGCTTGCGATGGCGCTCGTGGACCGAGAGTCGCTGGGATACGACGAGGTGAAAGCGGCCATCGACGGCGTGCCGCTGCCGCCGCGAGAGGACCGGCCCTCCACGCCCGCGCGCGCGAGCGAAACCCCTGCATCGGAAGCCGAAACGAGCGTCGAAGAGCCGGCCGTGGGCCCCGGGTTCCCAGTGGCCGAGCCCACCGCCTGAGGACACCGAAGCATTTCGCCAAGACGGCGGCCGGGAGCGATCCCGCGCCGCCGTTTTCGTGCAATCGCCGTGCAATCGAGTCCGCGCGGTTTGGGGCGCCGGCGACGTCGCCGCGGGTTGTTTGCAGGCTGAGGGGGCTCTACGATCCGGGTCTCCCTCACCTGTGTCGGCCCAGAGCCACGCCGGCTGGGTCGTGCAACCCCCTGAACATGCAACGCTCGACTTTTCTTTTCGTCTCGCTCCTTCCGCTCACCGCCGTCGGAGCGTGCTTCAACCCCCGAAGCGCTGGCGACACGGACTCTGGGACAGAGGCGGGCACGTCGACGGGCGCCGTGACCACGCTGGATGAGACGACGGCGGGACCCGGATCGTCCTCCACAGGCACGGTCGACCCCACGCTGGAGACGAGCGGGACGACGAGCGCCGAGAGCAGCAGCGGGACGACGGCGGCCGACGGGAGCAGCAGCTCCGGGCGGACCGAAGCGGTGTGTGGCAACGGTGAGGTGGAGGACGGCGAGTCGTGCGACGACGGAGAGGCAAACGGCGACGAGCCAGACGCCTGCCGAGCGGACTGCGAGCTGCCGACCTGCGGTGACGGCATCGTCGACACGGACGAAGAGTGTGATTCGGAGGCGACCGACTGCCTGCGCGACTGCAGGTTCAACACGCTCGAGTTCGGCGAGTTCCCGGACGCGGTCGCGGTGCTCGGGCAGCCGAACATGTTCAGCGGCGACGAGAACGCGTTCGGCTTCGCGTTCCGGTTCCCCTCGAGCGTGTTCCTCCACGCCGGCAGGGTCTACATGTCCAATGGACCCGTGAGGGGTGTCTATATCTGGGACTCCATCCCCACCGAGGGCGGGGTGCTTCCCGATGCTGTACTCGGTCGCGTCGCGGTTGGAGGGGGCGAAAACCCCTTCGGTCCTTCGTCGGTCGGAATCTATACGCGGGGCCTCTCCAGCGCGGGCGACCAGTTTGCGATGACGGACGCAAATGGGCCCCGAGTCCTGCTGTTCGATCAAATCCCTACGGAGAACACGCCTGCCGACGTGGTGCTCGGCCAGCCGAACTTCACCACGCAGGGCAGTGGCACGACGCAGGACCGGTTGGAGGGCGTCGGCGATGTGTCCATCGCCAACGACGCCGTCGTGGCCGCGGACACGTCGGCCCATCGGGTCTTGGTCTGGAACCTCGTCCCTGATGCCAACGGCGCGCTGCCGGTCGTGGTGCTGGGCCAGTCGAACTTCAACAACGGCGAGCCGAACCGCGGCGGGGATGAACCAGATGCCGACACCCTGGCTCAGCCCAACTCGGTGTGGACGGACGGTTCGCGGATTGCGGTGGCCGACAGCGGCAATAACCGGATTCTGGTTTGGGACACGTTCCCCACAGAGAACGGGCAACCGGCCGAGCACGTGATCGGGCAGGCTGACATGACCTCGGGGGACGCCGGTGGTGGGGCGACGGGCTTCAACAACCCGCTGGACGTGATGTTCGTGGGCAATCGGTTCTACGTGGCCGATCAGATGAATCACCGCATCTTGTTGTTCACGGGCTGGCCGACATCGGACGACCAGGAGGCTGACGGCGTGATCGGGCAGGCGAACTTCGACAACTCTGCTCCCAACGACGGCGATCAAGACGGCGTCGCCGACGAGCTTCCGTCGCCGCGGACGTTCAGTCGCCCGGGCGCGCTCTACGTGGAGGGGCAGCACCTGATCGTCGCGGATGGCTTCAACCACCGGGGGCTGGTCTTCGAGGCGGTCGAGTGACTCGCGGTTTCGCGATCACCATTCTCGAAGTCTCGCCGGTCTGCGGTGCACCGAAATCGCTGCCTCGTGCACCCGCGGCGAAATCGAGGCACTGCCGTGCTGCATCGTTTGCGACCGTGGAGCAGTTGTTTGAGAGGCGGGCCGGTTCTACGATCCGGACGTCTTGCAGACGTGCGTCCGCGGAGCTTCTCTTGCCCGGTTGCACAGCACCGAAACCATGCACCGCTCGATCGTCCTCACTGTGGCTCTCCTTCCCATCGTCGTCGCTCCGGCGTGTTTCAACCCCGGTAGCGCAGGTGAAACGGACGCCGGCACAGAGGCGGACGCGTCGACCTCGACGGGCGGGGTAACCACGCTCGAGGAGACCACCCAGGGCGCTTCGTCGTCGTCTGGCACGGTCGACCCCACGTTGGGAACGAGCACCACGACGAGCGCCGACACCAGCAGCTCGACGACGGTCGCCGACAGCAGCAGCACGAGCTCACCGGAGCCGATTTGTGGCAACGGCGAGCTGGAGGACGGCGAGGAATGTGACGACGGAGAGGCCAACGCCGACGAGCCCGACGCCTGCCGAGCCGACTGCGTGCTGCCCACGTGCGGTGACGGCATCGTCGACACGGACGAAGAGTGCGATTCGGAGGCGACCGACTGCCTGCGCGACTGCACGCTCGACACGCTCGAGTTTGGGGACTTCCCAGCGGCGGTGGCTGTGCTGGGGCAGCCGGACATGACCAGCAACGGGATGAGCGGGCTCGGCTTTGCGTTCCGGTTCCCCGCCGGCGTGTACGAGAACGATGGCCGCATCTACATGAGCAACGGACAGGGGTCTGGGGTGTTCATCTGGAACAGCCTGCCCACCGAAGGCGGCGTGCTGCCCGACGACGTGATCGGGCGCGTGTCGGTCCAAGGCGATGCGATCGGGTTCGGCCCGTCCTCGGTCGGCGGGTTCGTGCGCGGGTTGTCGAGTGATGGCGACACCCTGGCGATCGTGGACGGAGAAGGGCCGCGGGTCCTGCTGTTCGACGGAATCCCCACCACGGCCACCCCTGCCGACGTCGTGCTCGGCCAGCCGAACTTCACCACGCAGGAGAGCGCGACGTCTCAGGACCGCTTTGCGGACCCCCGCGACGTGTACATGGCGAACGATCGCATCGTGGTCGCGGACTCGCTTGGCCACCGGGTCTTGGTCTGGAACCTCATTCCCGACGTGAACGGAGCACTGCCCGTCGTTGTGCTGGGCCAGGAGAACTTCAACGAGGGGGAGCCGAATCGCGGCGAGGATGCGCCCGATGCGGACACGCTGTCGCTTCCCTCGGGCGTATGGACGGATGGCTCGCGGATCGCCGTGGCCGACACCGGTAACAACCGGCTGCTGCTCTGGGACGCGTTCCCGACCGAGAACGGGCAGCCCGCCGACCACGTCATCGGGCAGGCCGACATGACCTCCGGAGGCGTTGGGGCGGGGTCCACAGGGTTCAACACGCCGCTGGACGTCGTGTTCGAAGGCAACCGGTTCTACGTGCCGGATGTGTTCAACCACCGCATCATGCTGTTCACCGGCTGGCCGACGTCGAACGGCCTCGAGGCTGATGCGGTCATTGGACAATCCAATTTCGACAACCTCACCTCGAACGACACCGACCAGAACGGAATCGCGGACGATACGCCCTCAGCGCGGACGCTCGCGCGCCCCGGCGCGGTCTACGTGGCAGGCAATCGCCTGCTCGTCGCGGATGGGTTCAACCATCGGGGACTGGTGTTCGAGGCGCTCGAGTAAGGCGTCGGCGCCCGCCGAGGAGAGCGCCGACGGTGCGTTTCTCCGACGGCCTTCGCGTCGGCTGCGAGACCGTCGCGGTCGCAGCGGGCGGAGCACGGCGGATTACTGTGGGATGCAGCCGATGGCCTGCTGCGGCCCTGCGGTGTCACTGGCCAGGACGAACGCGTTCGTCGAGAAGTCGAGCGTCCCGGGGGCGGCGACCGTATTGGTGCCCCACACGAGCAGGTACGGCTCGCCCAGCGCCACGCCGGGCGTGGCGCAGTTGAATCCGCCGTCGTAGTCGCCCGCGTCGCTGTCGAGGTACGACGCGGCGACATCGGTGACGCCGTACGCACCGCTGACCGTTTCGTAGCCGTACGCGTCACCAAGCGCCTCTGCGCCATCGTCGGTGAACGCAGCGCTGTAGGCCACGAACGTCTGCCCTTGTGCGTTGCCGTCGACGTGTACGGCCAAGAAGGCGGCCTCATCGGGTTGGGCGGAGATCGTGGACTCGTCGACCGAGAACAGCGCGAGCTCGAGGTCGGCCACGAAATCGGCCGAAGTGCTGTAGACGATCAAGGTCGAGTCTCCAGGCACCACCGTTGCCGTGGCGCTGAGCAGGTCGTCGTCTTCGCCAGCGGCGCGCACGCTGATGTCGTGGTCGCCCGAGGTCAGGGACAGCCGCTCGGACGCTTCGGCGAGTGCGAGGCTTTCGAGGGCGAGCGCGCCGTCGACGTACACATCCACGTCGAGTTCGAAGGCTGCACCCGCGCCGAACCCAGCGTTGGGGTCTCCGTCGCTTTGAATGGCCACGTGAAAGATCCGAACGGAGGCGTCGTCTGCTGTCGCCCCCGTCGAGGTATCGCCGTCCTCGGACGTCGAGGAACTGCCGGTGTCCGACGTGTCGGCGTTCGAGGTCGAGGACGAACCCGCGGGGCTCGTGGTCGCGGGATCGGCCGCCGTGCTCGAGGGGTCCGCGTCGGTGCCGGCCTCGGTGGGATCGGCAGACGTGCTCGAACTGCTCGAGCCGTCGGTCTCGGAATCGCCCCCGGCGTCGTCGCCACAGGCAGGCATTGTGGTGGTCGCCAGGGCGAGGGCTGCGATGGAAATCGGGTGCAGGAGTTTCATGGTCATACGCCGCGCCAACGCGGTTCTGCGAACGTAGCGCTCAGAACTCACGGGTCGAGGCTGATGCGATTCGGGCCGGGAAAGTGAAGATGCGGTCCGTGAATCGGTCGCGGCATGCGTTGGGTCGTGGTGACATCGCGCCGACAGGGGCGGTCCATCCGCAGGCGCTAAAATCCCCTGTGTGTGGGACGTCAAGAACCGGTCGCCGTACGCCGTGGCGCGGAATTGGACCCGGGACAAGGACGGGGTGCACCACTGGCTGGTCGCCCTGAAGGCGACGTTCGACATCGGTCCTGCGGGAGCGCTCTCGTTGGCCGACGAGCAGCCGCCGCCGTCGCTGGAGACGGTCTACCGCGGTGATCCGGGGCGCAGCAGCGTGGTGCAGGACTGCGAGCTGTTGGGGCTCAAGCCAACCACCGAACTGCTGGTGTCGGGGCACGCGCACGCGCCCAAGGGGCGTCCCACCGCTTCGGTCCCGGTCACCGTGCAATGCGGTCCGATCCAAAAGTCCATCGTGGCCTTCGGCGCTCGGGTGTACTTCGAGGGGCCGACGGGGTTGGCAACGACCGACTCGGCGCCGTTCGTGACCACACCGATCGTGTACGAGCATGCGTTCGGCGGGTGGGACGATGAAGATCCCGATCCGTCGAAGCAGCAGCTCGACGAACGCAACCCGGTGGGGCGGGGCTTCGGCAAGGCTGCGAAGGCGCTGGCGAATACGCCCGCCCATACGCTCGAGCTTGCCTCGGGAGGGCGCGGCGACGGCCCCGCGGGGCTGGGGCCCATCGACCCGAGCTGGCTTCCCCGGCGTCCCTTCGCCGGCACGTACGACGCCGCGTGGGTCGAATCCAAGAAGCCGCTGCTTCCCGACGACTACGACCCTCGGTTTCACCTCAGCGCGCCCGCGGATCAACAGGCGCCGTCGTACCTGCGCGGAGGTGAATCCGTTGGCGTTCTGAACATGACCGAGGAGGGACGCGTCGCGTTTCCCCTGCCGACGATCGACGTGCGCATGAAGACGGTCTTCGGTCGGCGGCGCATCGAGCACGTGCCGTCACTGACGACGGTCGCGCTCGACCTCGACGCACGGACAGTGCAGCTGCTGTTTCAAAGCAGTACCCGGGTCGTCGCGCGAGATGTGGACCGGCTGGACTTCACCGAGGTTGCCGCGTGAACGCGCTCGACGTGGTGGCCATGGGCGCGCGGACCCCCGTGGGGCTGCGGGCGGACGCGACCGCAGCGGCCGTGCGCTCGGGGCTCTCCGGTATCACCGAGCTGCCGTTTCTCGACAGCACGGGCGCGCCGATCTGTGGCGGTGTCGACCGCCAGCTGGATGCCGAGGTGCACGGCGCAGACCGCATGCTGGAGCTGCAGCGCTCCGCGCTCGAAGAGGCGACGGCGGACCTCGACCTTGCCGGGGTTGCGTGCGTGCTTTGGCACGTGCTGCCCGAGACGCGCCCTGGCGCTCCCGATGCGGACGCAAAGCGCGTCCGGGTCGCAGCAGCGGCCGCGTTGACCGACGCTGGGGCCGAGGTGTCGATGCGGACGTGCGGGCGGGGGCACGCGGGGGCTGCCGAGGCGCTCGCGCGGGCGCAGAGCGACGCCGAAGAAGCCGTACACGTCGTGCTCGGCGTCGACAGCTACCTGCACCCCCAAACCTACGCGTGGCTCGAGCGACAAGGGCTGCTCGCGCAGTCCAGCGCACGCAATGGCGTCCTGCCGGGGGAGGCGGCCGCCTGCCTGATACTCGCCCCACAAGGCCTTCAAACACAGCTTCGCTGCCGGCCGCTCGCGGCGGTTCGCGGTGCCGGACACGCCACCGAGACCCGGCTGCGAGACAGCGATACGGGGTCTCTGGGCGTCGCGCTCACCCAGGCCGTGCTCGACGCGGGGGCCCACCTCGCGTTCCCAGACGATGCGGCGGATGCCGTATACGCCGACCTCAACGGCGACCGCTACCGAAGCGAAGAGTGGGCGTTCTTGGCCTTGCGCGCATCGACGGCGATGCGCTCGCTGTCATACCGCACGCTCGCGGGCAGCGTCGGGGACGTCGGGGCCGCCTTCATGCCCTTGGCGATGGTCGTCGCTGCACAGTCGTTCGGTCGTGGATATGCGCCCGGGCCGTGTGCCCTGGTCACCGCCGGTTCGCACTCGGGGCTGCGCGGGGCCGTCTACCTCACCACCCAGGAAGCCGCATGAAGATCAGCGTCAATGCGCCCAAGACCCCCGTGACCGCCGGAAGCATGGGCATCGCGATGGCCACGATCCCCAACGTCTGCAAGATGCCCGGTCCTCCGGCTCCGTTCGTGCCGACGCCGCTACCGAACATCGGCAAGAGCGACACCTCGCCGAAGGACTACACCAAGAAGGTCAAGCTCGAGGGCAAGGCGTGCGCGATTCAGGGCGCCACGTTCGAGTCGATGGGCGACGTAGCCTCCAAGGGAACCGGTGGCGGCCTCATCTCGGCCAACACGCATGGCCCGACCAAGTTTGTCGGTCCCGGGTCCTTCGACGTCAAGTTCGAGGGCAAGAACGTGCAGCTGCTCGGGGACCCGATGCTCAACAACTGTGCGGGCAGTGGCGCCCCGGCAAACTCGGCCACGCTTGCCGGCGTACTTCAGGCGCCCGGACTCATTGCGGTGCTCGGTGATGAGGTTTGCCCCAAGTGCGGCAAGACCCACGGTGACGAGGCGAAGCTCGAAGAGAGCGAGGATACGCAATCGCTGTGTGACGACTTGTTCAAGGCGGCGGACAAGGGCGTCGAGGATGCTCAGGAGGCGTACGACGCCGACTTCGAGACGAACGTGCTCGAGCCATTCCGCGAGCGGAAGAAGGCAGCACTTCAGGCGATCGACGACGAACTCGCCAAGGATGACCTGCACCCGCGCTACGAACAGTCGCTACGCGCGAAGCGAACGAAGGCCGAAAACAAAGCCGAGCCCACGGGGCGGACCATCGGCTACACCGCGATGGCCGGCGTGGTGAAGTGCAAGCACGGCGAGGTGTTCGCGGGCTTCTCGGGTACCCAGCGCTGGGAGGTCTACCAGGCGTTGCCCGGCGGCTGGCACAGCCCGAAGGCGTACGACACGGACCGGCTCGCGGAGAAGGTACCCGCGCGGGCCATGTCGAAGGAACGGGTTGCAGAGCACGTCGGAGATGCCCTGGATGCTCTGTGGGACGCGTGCGAGCGCGGCAACGCGGCGTTTCGTGCCGCTGGCGGCGCGGGCTTCGCCTGGTATCCACCGGGCATGTGTGCGGCGCAGCAGATGGTCGTGCTCGCGATGGACCATCAGTGCCGGCCCATCGGACTCACCGAGCGCTGGTACAAGAATGGTGACCCGAACGCGGTGCCGGCCGGGGACCTGTGGGTGCGCGACATGGGGGACGACGGCAAGGCGGGACCCAAGCGGAAGATCAAGCCGGCGGAGATGGGCAAGGGCAAGGCCGTGCCTCCGTGCGAGACTTGTCAGATCATCCTCGCGGCGCTGATGTGTACCGACGATGGATTCACCGAGTGTGACTACAAGGCGCCGAAGCCGGGGGTCTGCAAGTGCACGTAATTTCCGGCGGGGGTCCCTCGATGACCGATAGCTTCGTCGCGCTCGCCGAGTCGCTCGTGCCGGGCTGCTCGAAGACGTGGGCAGGCGCGAGCGAATCGCAGCTACACGAGATCCAGTTCGCGGCCGGTCGTGCGTTGCCGGCGTTCTACCAGTGGTTCCTCGAGACGATGGGGGAGGACATGGGCACGCTCGGACACGCCTATCTCGACATGCGGGCCAGTACGGTCATCGCTGCGTACGACGACTTCGAGTACGCCGCCGGCGAGCCACATCTGTACATCGGGCGCCATCCTGAGCCGCGGTTTCCCTTTCGGCAGTTCCTCGACCTCAACGCACCGTGTCGTGACGACGCGGCCGTGCTCGAAGAGGCCGAAGACGGTGGGGAACGAACGCGCCCGTTCGAGACGCTTCGCGAGCAGCTCGCATGGGGACTCGTCGTTCGCGTACGGCTCGCGACGGCGCCACAGCAGTTTCTCGGCGCAGCGCTGGATCCTGGCGGCGACGTGGCCGAAGCGCTGTGGCCTGCGCTCGAGTCTCTAGGCTGGACGCGCTTGCTCGAGGATACCGGGCGCTACTGTGGGCTCTTCGAGCGCGGCAACGAGGTCTTGCTCGCTAGCGCCAAGGTCGACCCGACGGCCCACGACCGGATGGTGTTGCAGGCTGGGTCGCCCGACGCGACCTCGATGCGCTCGCTGCTCGGGCAAATCGCGGTCGAAGCCGACGTCCAGGTCACGGCGGTGCGCTGGGAGCCTCCGCTGCCCGACCCGGAGTAAGTGCCGCCTCAGGGCTCGAGTCGGCGAGCGACTTCATCGAGCAGGGGCTCGAGACCGTTGATCTTGATCTCCAGCATCATCGCCATCTGTTCGCCCAGCTTGCCGTAGGGCCAGCCACGCTCTTGAAACCACAGGTAGTAGCTCTCGGGGATACGGACCAGCGGCCACCCGGCGTACTTGCCGAACGGCATCGTTGCCTGAACCATCTCGACGAGCAGGGTGGGGTCGGGCTGAAGCGGCTCCTTCATCGAGCGCCTCAGCTCGCAGCGAGGGCGGCCTTGATCTCGGCGTCGGCGGCAGGATCGTGCGGCATGATGATGCCGTTCCGGCGCCACCGAACCGCGCCGTCGCGGCCCAGCACGAAGGACGTCGGGTAGCCGGTGATGTTGAACGTGCCGACCGAGACGCCGTCGGCGTCAAACAGCACTGGGTAGTCGATGTCGAATTCTCGCATCAACCCCTGGACGGTGCGCAGCGCCGCGGGCTTGTCGACGCTGACGCCGAGGACCAAGAAGTCGTCGCCGTACTCGTGGTGCATCTTGCGGAGCTCGGGCAGCTCCTGGCGGCAGGGCTTGCACCACGACGCCCACACGTTGAGCAGCACCACCTTGCCGCGGTAGTCGGCGAGCGAGATGTCCTTGCCGTCGGTGGTCTTGCCGGCCAGCTCTGGCACTGGCTGCGACACGGAGCCGGCAGCATCGCCCGTGCTTGCGCCGCCCTTGCCCTGACAGGCGCCCAGCAGCAGCAGACCCAGACTCATCGCGAGGCAGCGCGTCATCGGCCGACGATGACGCGCTGTTCGACGGTCGTCAACACGTCCACCGCGCAAACGTGACGGCACCGTCACGCACGGTGAGATTCCCAGTGGTACGCAGAGCGCTCGTGGAACGCTCCCTGTTTCAGCGCGCGATGGCCGAGCTGCTCGGTACGGCCTTCTTGCTGCTCGCGGTCGTAGGCAGCGGAATCATGGCGCAGCGCTTGTCCTCGGACACCGGCCTGCAGCTGCTCGAGAACGCGTTCGCAACCGCGGCCACGCTGTACGTCCTCATCGCGCTCTTCGGCCCCGTTTCGGGTGCACACTTCAATCCTGCGGTCACCCTCTGGGCACGCCTTCGTGGCGACCTCGACACGCGGGTGGCGGGGGTCTACGCGGCGGCGCAGGTCGTCGGTGCCCTTGCGGGAACCGTCGTTGCCAACGTGCTCTTCGAGCTGCCCACGGCGTGGTCGACGACGCAGCGCGCGGGGACGGGGACCATGCTGGCCGAGGTCGTCGCCACGTTTGGCTTGGTGCTGGTGATTGCGGGACTGGTCCGCAGCGGGCAGGACGAACGCATCCCCGGCGGCGTTGCGGCGTACATCGCCGGCGCGTACTGGTTCACGTCGTCGACGAGTTTTGCAAATCCCGCCGTCACGCTGGGGCGGACGTTGACCGACTCGTTCGCCGGCATTCACGTCGACTCGGTGCTGCCCTACGTTGGGGCGCAGCTGGTGGGTACGCTCTTGGCGTTTGCCGTCGCCGGTCTGGTGTTCCCCGCGACGCGTACGTCGTGAGTCAGGCCAGCAGGTCGTCCAGCTCGGTCCACAGCGCGTCGCACATGCCCGGTCGATGAGCGGCAGGTCGAAACGCGCGGTGCTCCTTGCGGTACATCGCCAATCGCGGGTCCTCGTCGGCGACGCAGGCCCGGACGTTGGCGAGCCGGTCGGCGACCTTGACGTGCAGCGCGAGGCGGACGGCAGCATCGCTCGCATCGGCTTCGGAAAGGCGCACGTGCAGCGCGGCTTTCCGGACGGTGCGGCTTTCCCCGGGGGGGTCCGTGACCATTGCGACCGCGGCTCCGATCGTGGGGCCAAACGTGCGCACGACGTCGTCGGCCGTTACGGGCGTGTCTTCGACGACATCGTGCAGATACGCGACCGCCCGGAGGTTGGCGTCCTCGCCGACGAGGTTCGCGACCGCGTCGAGGTGCGCCACGTAGGGCTGTCCGCCGTACGTTTGGTCGGCATGAGCGCGCACCGCAAAGTCGCGGGGATCGACGCGGGCCTGCATGCCCAAAGCCTAACGCGGCTCAGGACTTGAGCGCACGCGTCAGCTGGCCGGCCCCGACGAGGCGCTCGTTGGGTGGCAGGGCCGACGGCTCCTCACCGGCCTCGAGGGCGGCAGGATTGTCGTGCGGGCACTCGCCGCGCTCCTTCTTCTCGCAGAGGCAGTCGGCACCGGTTCCCCCACAGGAGCCCGCCAAACGGCGATTCGACACGATGACGCCGACTGCCATGCCGGTCATCAGCAGGGCGACCAGGCCCGTGGTGAGGCCGATGGTGATCAGAAGCGTGCTGGCGAGGAGCATGGGCTCGGCGGCATCATAGGGTGTGAGGCGCCCGCCGGCCAGCCTCACCCGGCCGTGGACGCGATCGTGTCGTCCTGGCAGGTCGAGCGCCGCGCCAGCGCCGTGACGTTGAGCATGCACTCGAAGCGCTGTCCGGCGGTTTCGAGCGTCGCGCATCCCGCCGCGTCGAAGTCCTCGGGCAAGCCGCCGACGACGGAGAGGCGCTGCGTCTCGGCGTCGTCCTCGATCGTGGCTTCCAAAGCCGCCTGGTCTCCCCCCAGATGCAGGATCCCGCTCGACAGGGTGAGACCGCCAGCCTCCGAGATCGTCCAGGAGACGCTGCCCTGCGCCGCCGCGTCCTCCAGCGCCGTCAGCGCGCACATGACCGCAGCATCGGATGCAGCGTCGAGGGTGCAGCTGCCGGTGCCGAGCATGCCGGTTCCACAGTCGGCCGCGATGCTTGGACAGAGCGCCTCGGCGCTGCACACGTTCTCGCCGGGCTCGGGAAAGCAGCAGCACGGCTCGGGCTCGTCGCCAGGCAGGCCGCAGCCGCTTCCGTCGGTGTCGGCGGGTGCGGAGCCGCCATCGTCATTGCAAGATCCACAGAGCAGACCGGCAACCAGCAGGGCGAACGCGCGCGCGGGCATGCGACCAGTGTCGCATGCCCGCATCGACGTCGCCGCGCCCTATCGTTTTTGCCGCAGGGGCTCGAATGCCTCGGTGGCGATCGCCTCGACGCCGTCTTGGGTCTTCACCAGGAACAGCGCCGCAATGCCTTGGGCCTCGGCGAGGGCAGGGCCCTTTTGGGGACCCAACACGTTCAGCGCGGTTGCGAGTGCGTCCGCGCGGGCGCAGGTGTCCGCCACCACGGTGACCGAGGCCAGGTCGTGGGTGATGGGCGCGCCCGTGACGGGGTCGATGGTGTGCGAATACCGGCGGCCGTCGATGACCGTGAAGTTGCGGTAGTCGCCCGAGGTGGCCATGCCTTGGTCGCCCAGCGCAACGACCTCGTAGATGCTGCGCTGCTCTTCGGTCGGCTTCTCGATCGCGAGTCGCCACGCGCGCTTGGCTTCGGTCTGCCCCGAGACGCGGACTTCGCCGCCCACTTCGACCATGTGGTCGGAGAAGCCGGCTTCGTGCAGGGCCGCGGAGACCTGGTCGACCGCGTAGCCCTTGGCCACCGCGCTCAGGTCGACGGCGAGACCGTCCGCGTCCTTGCGCAGCGTGGACGCGCCTGCGTCGAAGCTGAGGTGGTCGTGACCCAGGCGGGACTTGAGCGCGTCGAGCTCGCCCTGCGTAGGAACGGCGGACAGCTCGCCCTTGGCCCCGAACCCCCAGCGGTCGACGAGCGGGCCCACGGTGACGTCGAGCGCACCGTTGCTGAGGGTCCCGACCTCGAGCGCGACGGTGACGACCTCGGCCATGGCTGCCGAGAGCGTCACGTCGACGTTGCCCGGCCCGGCGTTGAAGCGGGACAGCTCCGAGTCGGGTTTGTAGGTCGACATCGCGCTGTTGACCGCCTCGAGCTGCGCGTCGATCGTGGCCTCGAGTTCGGCCCGGGTCTCGTCGCTCTGCTCGTCGCGGGTGTCGGCGACGAACTTGACCGTGTAGGTCGTGCCCATCGTCTCCCCGGTGATGGCGACGACGCGCGGTGGCGGCGGCGCAAAGTAGAACCGCCAGATCGTCAGGGCGACGAGGACCAACATGCCACCCACCAAGAAAACGGGCCGCCGTTGAGGGCGGCCCGTGATCGAAGGCGGGGGTCCTTTCGGGGACTCAGCCACCGAAGTCGTCGAGCATGATGTTCTCGGGCTCGACGCCGAGATCGATGAGCATGTTGATGACGGCCTTGTTCATCATCGGAGGACCGCAAAGGTAGTACTCGCAGTCTTCGGGCGCGTCGTGCTTGCTCAGGTAGTTGTCGAGGAGCACCTGGTGAATGAACCCGGTGTAGCCCTCCCACTT
>CAYSPB010000188.1:0-14111 GCA_964432695.1 uncultured Nannocystaceae bacterium | reverse complement strand
CAGGCGCAGCCTCGCGCGGCGGCTCGGTCGGGACGGCAGCTTCCACGCCCGTGCGAGCTCGTCGACGCCTCGGCGACGGTGCCGGCGTTTCGCTCTCACCGGAACTCTCGGACAGCTTCTGGTGTGCTCGCGTCAGGCGACGGTGCCGAGAGGTCCGCGGGCGAGGCCGTGACCCAGGGTCCTCCTCCTCGAAACCATCGTCTTCGATCTCGAGCTCAGCAAGGAACGCCTGCCGGAGCGCTTCGTATGCGCCCGCTGCAGCGCGTGCCGCCAACCCGGGCGCGCCGCTGTACCGATCGTGGAAGACTTGGTGCTGCTGACCAACCGAAAGCGCCTCGAACTCGCGAGCCAGGCGCGTCATCGGACCGATCGCCTCCAAATGAGGAAGGTAGATGGCGAGTGCGGCGCTGACGAGCAGTAAGCCGACCAGGATAGGCCAGTTCACGCGGACACCCTTGCGACGGGCTTCGCCGATCGCTGCGGCAACGTCCTGCTGGCTTGCCGCCACCGTTTCCCGCGACATCACCACCAGCATCGAGCCGTTGGGACCCTGACCGGCCGGACCGGGCACGCGGCCTAGCGCGCCGATACGCTTGTCGAGACCAGAGCCCATCGTGAACACGGCACTTGAGCCCTCGGACGGAGCGTCGCCGCCGTGGGCTTCGGCCAGCGCCTCGATCTCGTCGCTGATCGGCTGGTCGCCGATGATGCCGCCGACCAGCGTCCCTTTGCGGACGATCCCAGCCGGAGTCTCAGAACCGAGCACGCGGCGAAGCAAGGAACCCGCGCCGAGATTGAGCTTGTCGACCGCGACCAGGCGTCGATCCCGAGCGATGGCCCGCGTCACCTTCGCGACGTGAATGTCCTCGCCGAGGGTGATCGAAAACATGCCCTCTTCGGTGGGAGGGATGGCCCGGTAGGCCTCCATTGAGATGACGTCGGGGATCGAGGCCTCGGAGATGCCGTTCGCGGCGAGGACGAGTCCTTTGCCGTCGACCAGCGCGACCGTGACGTTCGAGCCGGTCTTCACCCGGAGCTCCTCGGTGACCTCGGCCAGAATTTGCCCCAGTGGCGTGCCGTCGAAGTCTTCGGCCTCGCGACCGGCGTCGTCACGCTCGGCCGCTTCGCGAAGGCGGTCGTCGAGCGCGAGGACCGAGACCTGCTGCACCTTCGACGAGTTGATCTCGGCAGCCAGTGCAGCGACCCCCGCCTCGGTCACGGCTCGGACGGCATCTCGGTCGGCGTCGCTGAAGTCGCCGCTGTTGCCCGCCGAGAGCAGGAACATTCCGGCGAGGCAACCCGTGGCGAGGACAGCCAGAAAGACGGTCCAAATTCGCGTGAGTAGCACGGTTGGGAAACAGTGTAGGGCCAGGGGCGGCTGCACCGCAAACCCCCGGTCGTTCATTTCCCGTGCAACGGTTGGGGGTCCGTGGTCGACGTTCGCAGCATGCGGACGTTCGCGTTCTGGCTGCTGATGGCGATCAGCGTTTCGGCAGGATTCGCCGGCGGTCGGTTCGTTGGGTTTTCGCAGTCGACGGTGGCGCTTTTGTCGTCGTGCGTCCTCGTGGCCGGACTCGCGCTGTTCGGCATCGGTGTTGCGCGTCAGGGGATGCGGGGCCTGATGCTGCCGTTGACCGCGCTCGCGCTCGTTCGTGGCCTGGTCGCGGGGGCGGCCGACGATCCGGTCGACCTCGCAGCTGCGCGAGGCTCGGCACCTCGGATTCGTACGGTGTGGGTGGCGGGGCCGAGCGCGTCCGGTCCGCGGTGCTGGGTGGACGCGTACACGGAGCGCAGCGTTCGACTCCCGCTGGATTTTCCGGCGGGGCTCTGCCCATTGATGCCCGGCCAGGCGGTGGCGCTCGTCGGCGGCCTTGCGGACGGACGCCAGGTCAGCCCTGAGTCGCGGTCCCGCTACCGGGTGGAGATCGCGTGGCCTCGCGACGCGTCCGGTGACGAACACAAACCGACACTGAGGAGCACTTGGCAGGCTGCCATTGGACGGCTCCGCGCGTTCGGGTGGGACGCCGCCCGCGGGGAGCCGGGGCTCGGCTTCGTGATGGCCGCGAGCCTGGGGCAGCCGCGGATGCTCGCCCCATCGCAGCGTGCCGACCTGCGTCGCGCCGGGCTCGGTCACCTCATTGCCGTCAGCGGGCTGCACGTTGGAATCGCCGCGTGGCTGTTGCTCGCGGGGCTGCGCTGGATACTCGCGCCGTGGTGGTGGGGACCGGCGGTCGCGTGCGCGTGTGCTGCGGTCCCGGTCACCCTGTTCGTCGCGCTCACCGGCGCGGCCGCACCAGCCGTCCGCGCGGCGATGATGCTGGGCGTCGCGAGCTTGGGAGCCATCGTCGGCCGTCCGATGCACGGTCCCACGACCCTCGCCATGACGGCCGCGTGCATGCTGCTCGCATCCCCGGCGTGGGTTGCGGAGCCCGGGTTCCATCTGTCCTTCGTGGCCATGATGGTCCTGCTCGCCCAGCCGGCAGGTGCCGGCACGGCGCGTACTTCGTGGCACCTGTCGTGGGCGCTGCTACCGCTGCTGTGGCTGCACTTCGACGCCGGGGCCGATGGCAGCGTGTTGGCCAACGCACTCGGCATGCCGCTGTTCGAGCTGTGGATCGTGCCGACCGCGCTGTTCGGTTGGGTTCTCGCGCCGCTCTTCGGCGCCGACGCGCTCCTGCCTGCAGCCTGGGGCGCGAGCCTGCTGCTCGACGTTGCCGGTGTGGTTGCGCGGGTGCCACCGTGGCCGCGCTGGATCTGGGTCCTGGGCGCAATCGCCGTTTGGGTGCCGTGGCTGCGTGCTCGCATCTCGGAGCGTTGGCGGGGGTGGATCCCCCACCGCGCCGCCGCCCTGGGCGTCGTTTTGGTCGCCGCGTTCTCCACGTACGCCCCCCGGCCGACCCCCGGCTGGACTGCGTGGTCGGGTCCGCGGGTGCCCGAGGTGCTCACGGTCGATGCTGAAGGGCGCGCGTGTCTGCGCAACCCTGCGGCCTCCGCGGGGCGCTGGGCTTCGCGTCTGCGGGCTCGCGGCGCGACCACGCTGGCGGCCACGTCCGGCCTTTCTCTTTCCGATCCTCATCACGCAGCGCTGCTCGCAGCCTTGGCCCAGCACGTCGAGGTGGCCCACGTACGCCCGCGCTGCACGCTTCCCTCCTCCGACGCCGTGCGCCACGCCCTCCATCGGTGTGCCGCGTTTTCTCCATCACCGACCGCCCGGACCCGGGCGCCGGACCACGTGCTCGAGTGCTGGAGTGCGCGAACCGGTGCGTGGCGTCCCGCTCCGATATGATGTCATGACTTCC
The DNA here is from genome assembly GCA_964432695.1 of uncultured Nannocystaceae bacterium. GTDB lineage: Bacteria > Myxococcota_A > Polyangia > Nannocystales > Nannocystaceae > CAJXVA01. Next base: position 10,812 of record CAYSPB010000188.1, on the reverse strand, counting down.
GTCGCCCTCATGAGTTCCGAACACGACCTCGTTCCTCAGCTGATCGAAACGGGGGGCTCGCACAGTGGGCGCGTCCACGACGTGCCGTATGGCGAGCACATCGTCGGCCGAGGTCGTGGCGCGACCGTCAGCCTCGACGACCCCGACGTCAGCCGGCAGCACGCTCGCCTCGTCGTTGCGCCGGATGGCGTCACCGTGTTCGACCTCGGCAGCAAGAACGGCGTGGTCGCGCAGGGTCGCCGTGTCGACGAGCCCACGCTGCTTGGGCATGGCGATACGCTGCAGGTCGGGGACGTCACCCTGCAGGTTCAGCACCCCGCGGCTCAAGTCGCGCAAGCCTTGGCCGCAGCAGGAGAGACCACCGCGACCGTCACCAATACGCGGGACGAGGTTCGACCGCCGCTTTTCTCGCTGCTGTGGCCGCTGGTCGGGGTCGCCGTGTTCGGGGTCGTCGTCGCGATGCTGCTTCTATAGCGGCAGTCCCTGCGCGCACGGACGCGGCCTGGTGCGCCCTCGGGGAGCCGCCCGCGTCCATCCGCGCCAGCGCCTCGAGGCTCCGTGCGTCGGGCGCCGGTGGGGACGCAGGCGGATGGTATAGACGGCCGGTGGTGGACCGGTCCGCGCTGTCACGCCTTCCCAAAGTCGACGCCGTGCTCGACGCTGCACCGCTGGCGGAGACGCCCTGGCGGCGCCCGATCAAGCGGCGGCTGGTCCAGGACGCGCTCGCGCAGCTTCGTCAGACCGTGCTCGACGGCTCGTCGATCGATGTCCCCGACGCGGCTGGACTCGCAGCGACCGTGCGGGATCAGCTGGCGCAGTGGGTCCGACCCCGACCGATGCGGGTCATCAACGCAACGGGCGTCATCCTGCACACCAATCTCGGTCGGGCGCCGCTCTCGGACGCAGCCGTCGAGGCGATGGCGGCCGCTGGCCGGTACTGCGACCTGGAGGTCGGACTGCACGACGGCAAGCGCGGGTCTCGGTTCGCATGGTTGCGTCCGTTCATCTGCACCGTGATGGGCTCGGAGGACGCGCACGTCGTGAACAACAACGCTGCGGCGCTGCTGCTCGCGTGCACGGTGCTCGGCACGCCTGGCGGTGTCGTTCTGTCCCGAGGCCAAATGGTCGAGATCGGCGACAGCTTTCGGGTCGCGACGATGGCCGCTGCCGGAGGCGTTCGCGTGGTCGCGGTGGGCAGTACCAACCGGACCCACGTTCGCGACTACGAGCAGGCTCTCGACGGCGAGGGCCCCGACGCGCAGGGCGTGGCCGCGTCTGCGTTGCTCTGGTGTCACCAGAGCAACTTCAAGCAAGAGGGCTACGTCAAAGAGGTGTCGCTCGCGGAGCTCGCCAAGGTGGCCAAGAGCCGCGGCGTACCGCTGATCGCCGACCTGGGCAGTGGGTCCCTGGGCGCGGGCCTTCCCGACGTCGAGCCGACGATCGGTGCCTATCTCGAGCAGGGTGTGGACGTGGTGCTCGCGAGCGGCGACAAGCTGCTCGGTGGTCCGCAGTGCGGCATCGTGGCCGGCACGAAAGCGTTCGTGGAGCGCTGCCGTCGGCATCCGATGGCGCGGGCCCTGCGTCCGGACAAGACCACCCTCGCAGCGCTGCACGCCACGTTTGCGGCCCACGCCGCGGAGGGCACGCCGGCGCTTCCGCTGCACGACATGGTCGGCCTGCCGACCGAGGGGCTCCGTCGGCGCGCGGCTGCGCTGTGCGGCGAGTTGGGCTGGGCCGAGGACCGGGTCGTCGAGATCGATGCGGCGATCGGTGGAGGCAGCCTGCCGGGCGACACGATCCCCAGCGTGGGTTTGTGGGTGCCGTGCAAGAAGCCGGCGCGCGCGGCCAAGGCGCTGCGTCTAGGCGATCCGCCGGTCATCGGGCGCATCGAGGACGAGCGACTGCTGCTCGATCTACGGACGGTGGACCCTCGGGACGACGCAGCGGTCGGCGCAGCACTGGCCCGCGTCACGGCCTGAACCATGCCGGAGTTGCCCGAAGTCGAATACGGCCGGCGACAGCTCGAAACCACGCTGGTCGGTGAAACGCTCGGCGGTGTGGATGCGGTCGACGATCCAATCGTGTTCGAGGGCCGCTCGCCCGAGGCGATCGTCGAAGCGCTGATCGGCGCGACCGTCGTGGCTGCCAAGCGTCGCGGCAAACAGCTCTGGCTCGAGCTCGACCGACGGCCGTGGCCCCTGTTTCACTTCGGCATGACGGGCGGCTTCGTCACGCCCGGTGCGTCGGGCTTGCAGCTGAAAACGGGGCCGACGACCAGCGAGCAGTGGCCGCCACGGTTCGCCAAGCTGGTGCTCACGACGGAGACCGGTCGCCGCCTCTGTATGACGAACGCGCGTCGGCTCGGCCGGATCCGCCTGCGCGAGGATCCCGAGTCCGAGGCACCCATCGCCGACCTCGGGTTCGATCCGTTGCTCGAGCCGCCCAGTGCGCACGACCTTGCTCCGCGTCTGGCCAAGCGTCGGGGCACGCTCAAGGGCTTGCTGCTCGATCAGTCTTTCGCCGCCGGGGTAGGGAACTGGGTCGCCGACGAGGTTTTGCATGCCGCAGGGCTCGACCCGCGGCGTCGTGCGAACACGTTGAATCCCACTCAGGTCGCCGCGTTGGCGGCTGCACTGCACGACATCGTCGTGACTGCGGTGGAGGTCGATGCGAACAGCGACCGCTTTCCCGAGCACTGGCTGTTTCACCGACGATGGAGCCCCTGCGACGGCCTCTGTTCCGTGACTGGGGACCCCATCGAGTTTCTCACGGTCGCGGGGCGCACGACCGCGTGGGTTCCTCGTCGGCAGGGGTGAGTAAGAGTGGGGGGCGCGACGGTCCTCGTCACGCCCCCGCCCGCTCGGTACGCGCCTATTCGGTCGCGTACACCCACATCTCTGCGCCGCCGCCAGCGACGACCATCTCGCCGTCCTCAAACATCCACACCGCCGACAGCGCCTCGGCGTCCTCGGGCGTGATGTCTTCGAACGTCTGGCCGCCGTCGTGGCTGATGATGACGAAGCCGCCTTCGGACGTTGGGAACTTCTCGCCGACCATCACGACCGTGTCGCCGACCACGTGCAGGTCGTTGACGCCGCCTTCGTACTCGAGCCCGGAGGAGAACAGCTCGATCTTCTCCCAGTTGTCGGTCTCGTAAGGGTCCGCACCGTCGACGAGATAGATCAGGGGGAAGCGCTCGCTCTGGTCGTGCCCCGCCACGATCATGTGCTGCGCGTCCCAGACGTGCATGTCGAGCAGCTCTCCGTCACGGGTCTCGGGCTGCAGCAACACCGACTCGAAGTGGTAGGTCGCGTCCTCACGACGGGAGGGTAGGTGCACGCGCGCGGGGTCGTTGATGAGGCTGCCCACGCCGTAGAATTGGTTATCGAAGCCGACGAGTCGGCGTACCTGGAAGCTGAGCGCGTCGGGGTCGTCGAGCAGCGCTTCGCCCAGGCTCGCCACTTCCTCGAACTCGGCTCCAGCAGCGCGATAGGCTGCGGTCGTCCCGGTGAGTGAATCGATGAGCATTTGGCCGTCGGCGGTGATCGCCGCGTTTTCAGCCTGGTTCACCGCCAAGAAGGCGCTGTTGCTGGGGGTGTACAACCCGTTGGCGTCGATCAGCGCCCCGCTCTCGTCGAAGCTCCACACGGGGTAGCCATCGAGCTGGTGAATGCCGGCGCCGTAGAGCACGCCGTCGGGCCCGCGCCGAATGTCCATGATGCGCACCTCGTTGAAGCGTGGGTTGTCCTCGAAAGTCGCCGCGCCGTCTGCCGTGGTGTAGAGGCCCTCGCCGTCGGCGTTCTCGCCACAGCCGACGAAGCCGTTCATGCGGTCGTCAAACCAGATCGTGTTCGTGCCCGAGCCGAGGCAGGGACCGGCGGTCGGGGTCCATGCGAACGGACCGGGCTCGCCCGTCTCGTCTGCGCTTCCATCGGTGTCGCCATCGGTGTCGCCGGCACCGCCACCGGTCGTGTCCTCGCCGCTGCCGGCCGTCGTCGAGCCCTCGGCTCCCGTCGTCGGCGTGTCGGTGGTCTCGCCGGCGGAGGTGCTTCCACCGCTGCTGGCACCGTCGGTGGTTTCTTCTTCGGCGGGGTCGCAGGCGGTGAGCAGGAACAGGGCGGCGGTGGTGGCAAACAGGGTCTGGCGCATGGTCAATCTCCTTGGGGACGGGCCGCGACGAGGCGGCGTCACTCCCGAAGAGACCGGGGGCCGGCGAGCGGATCACGAGACAGTCGTTTTTTTTCGCGGGTCGCCGGATGCGCGGGTTCGCCCGCCCTCGGTGGTACGCTGAGGCGCGATGGCACGCTCGACGATGCGAATGGTGGCGCTGTGCTTTGCGTTCGTTGCCGGGGTGGCGATGGGATGCGCGAAGAACGGGCGCAAGACGCAGGACCCCAATGCCTGCATGCGCAGCTGTGACCAGGAGCAGTGCGAGTTTCACGCATCGAGCGTGGGCGACAACGACGCCTACCTCGAGTGTCTCGAGGCCTGCCAAGAGCGCTGCGGAGGCTGACGTACCCCGAGGTACAACGCGGCCGTGACCGCACTCGTCCTCGACCAGCCCGACGATTGGCACCTGCACCTGCGCGACGGGGACCGGCTCGCGCATACGACCGCCGCGACGGCGCGGGTGTTCGCTCGCGCGATCGTGATGCCGAACCTCAAGCCGCCGGTGGTCACGGTCGACGATGCACTCGCGTATCGAGACCGGATTCTCGCGGTGCGTCCGGAGGGTGCTTCGTTCGAGCCACTGATGACGCTGTACCTGACGCCGGGCACGTCGCCGGCCGACATCGAGGCTGCAGCCGCGTCACCCTACGTGCACGGGGTGAAGCTCTACCCCGCGGGCGCGACGACCAACGCCGAAGCGGGCGTCACCGATCTCGCGGCGTCGGCTGACGTGTTCGAGGCGATGCAAGCCCAGGACCTCCCGCTGCTCATCCACGGTGAGTCGATCGGTGCCCACGACGACGTGTTCGACCGCGAAGCCATCTTCATCCGCGATACGCTCTCGGGTCTCGTCGAGCAGTATCCGCGCCTTCGGATCGTGTTCGAGCACATCACCACCGAAGACGCGGTCCGCTTCGTCGAAGGGGCGGGTCCCAACGTCGGCGCCACGATCACCGCGCATCACCTGCTCTACGACCGGAACGAGATTTTCCGCGGCGGCATCCGGCCCCACTTCTACTGCTTGCCGGTCCTCAAGCGAGCCCGGCATCGGGACGCGCTGCTGGCCGCCGCGACCGGTGGCAACCCGAAGTTCTTCCTGGGTACGGACAGCGCGCCGCATGCTCGGGGCGACAAGGAAAGCGCGTGTGGGTGTGCAGGGGTCTATACCGCCCACGCAGCGCTCGAGTTCTACGCCGAGGCGTTTGACGAAGTCGACGCGCTGCATCGCCTCGAGGGCTTTGCGAGCCACCACGGGCCGGACTTTTATCGGCTCTCCCGCAATGCCTCGAAGGTGCGACTGGTCCGGGATGCTCAGGCGGTGCCTGCCCGGATGCCCCTGGGCGAGACGGAGCTCGTCCCCCTGCGCGCCGGCAGTACGGTCGGCTGGCGCGTCGAGGCAATCGCGCAGGATTGACAGCGAGCAGCCTCGCCTCGATGCTGCCCGCCGTGCAGTACCGCGACGGGACGTCCCGACGAACCGCACAACGCCGCATTCGCAACGATGCGCGTGCCACCTACGACGAGCTGGCCGAACACTACGACCAGCATCTTGAGGAGGAGTGCGGGTACCGATCGCCGGCCCACGTCGCCAAACACGTTGCGGCGCTCGGGGGGCAGGGCGTGTGGCTGGACCTCGGCGCGGGCACGGGCCTGCTCGGCGAAGCACTCGCGCGTCGGCAGGTGCCCGTTCAGCTCGTTGGCTTGGACGTCAGTGAGGCCATGCTGCAGCAGGTCCGATGCACGCTCTACGTGGCGTGTCATCGCTGCGACGTGCTCAGCACCATTCCAGGACGCGAGCGGTTCGACGGTGCGCTCGCCAGCGGCTTGATGGAATACGTGGTGGACGTGCCCGCGCTGATGCGTCGCGTCGCGCGACGGCTGCGTCCCGAGGGGCACTTCGTCTTCACGTTCTCGCCCGCCGAAGATGCCGACGTCGAGGCCTTCGACGCCGAATCCGACCTGCATGCGCACGACCCCGCACACGTGCGCTCATGTCTTCAGGAGGCCGGATTCGGCGACGTGACCATGTCCCGCGCGTTTCGGGCCTATTGCAACGGAGAGCAGGGCTGGGTCCGGCATCGGATCGTGGCCGCGCGGCGCCTGCGTACTCGCCAAGCCTGACCTGCGCCTCCGTGTCTTGATGAGGCGTCGCTACGCCGTCAGACTGATGGCATGGGTGCTCGAGGGGCGTCGGAGCAAGGGTCCATTCCCGTGGTGAGAAAGGGTCCGCGCGGCGCGGGGGTGCCCGGGGCGCGACCTCCGGGCCCTCCGATGCTCCCGGTCATCGGGACGACGCGCCTGTTCAAGCGCGACCAGCTCGCCGAGATTTACGGCATGGTGCGCGAGCACGGCGACGTGCTCTCGTACAACATCGGCCCCCAGCCGATCTACTTGATGAGCAACCCCGACGACATCGGCCGGGTCGTGCTCACCGAGAACGCAAAGTTCATGAAGGGGGCGCTCACCCACGAGCTGTCGTCGTTCATGGGGCGCGGACTCGTCACGAGTGAGGGCCGCTTCTGGCGGCGACAGCGGAAGATCGCTGCGCCCTCCTTCACGCGGCGGCACATCGAGAAGTTCGCCGACACGATGGTCGCGTGTTCGGTCGATACGCTCGCCGAGATCGGGGACGGTCCGCGGGACGTCCACACCGACATGATGGATCTGACGCTGAACATCGTGCTGCACACGGTGTTCGGTGACGCCGAAGTGCCCGACACAAAGGCCGTGGCGCCGATGGTGGGCGTTACGCTCGAGGAGTTTCACCGGGTCTACTTGACGTGGCGGCGGCTGCTGCCCAAGGCCGCCAACCGCGACTCGGTGCGAAAGCTCGCGGACTCCAAAGCCCAGCTCGACGAGCTCTTCTACGGGATCATTCGGCAGCGCCGGGAGGACCCGAACGGGTACGGCGACGACCTGCTCGGGCGGCTGCTCTCCGCGCGTGACGATGACGGCACGGGAATGTCGGACCTGCAGGTCCGCGACGAGGTTGCGACGATCTTCCTCGCGGGGCACGAGACCACTGCGCTGGCGCTCTCGTTCGCGATGTTCCTGCTCGCCGGACATTCGGAGATTCAGGCGAAGGTTTGCGACGAAGTCGATGGTGTACTCGAAGGCCGGCGCGCGACGATGGCCGACGTGGCCCGGCTTCCGTATGTCGAGGCGGTCATCAAGGAGGCAATGCGCGTCTATCCGCCGGTCTACATGTTCGGTCGCGAGGCGCTCGAAGACGTCGAGATCGCGGGCTGGGTGATCCCGCGCGGCGCCCAAGTCCTCACCCCGGTCTGGGCGATTCATCGCGACGAGCGATGGTACGACGACCCGCTCACGTTCCGTCCGGAGCGCTGGCTCGACGGCCTCGCCGAGCGTCTGCCCAAGTACGCATATCTGCCCTTCGGTGGTGGGGCGCGGGTTTGCGTGGGCAACCACTTCGCGATGCTTGAGGCCATCTTGGGGCTCGCCACGCTCATGCAGGGCCTCGAACTCCACCCCATGCCGGACTTCGAGCTCGACCTGATGACCTCGGTCACCCTGCGTCCGCGGACCGGGGTGAAGGTCCGGGTCCGTCTGCGCACGCCCAACGCAGCGGCGCCGGTAGACGCGGCGCAGTGAGGCTCAGGCGCGCGGTCCGGGGATGCGCTCGTCCCCGCGGCGCACGGTGATCTGCAGCGAATCGAAGTGCTCCATCAGGGGCACGGCGAACTTTCGCGACAGGCCCGTCATCGCCTTGAGCGCCTGCACGTCAATCGTGCCCTCGGCCGTGAGTCGAGCACGGACCTGGGTGAGCAGTGCAGCGTGGCTGTCCTTCGAGAACGAGAGCTCCGCAGTTACGCGGACGAGTCGACCCGTGCGCTGCAGCCCACTGACGAGTTCGAGCACCTCGGGTGCCGAGAACTCGAGCGACTCTCCGACTTCGCGCAGGGTCGGGGGTTTCTGCCCAGCCTGCTCGTAGAGGTCCATCACCTTTTGCATGCGCGGCGGGAGTTCGCCCTCCGCCGAGAGTCCCTTGCCCGGGCGGGCGAGCGTGCCGGCTTCGTCTACGCGACGCAGGGCGCCTCGAACGACGGCGCGGTCGATCGCGTCACTGGCCACGTCGGTGGCGATGCGCTTGCCCAGTGCGGCTTCGAGGGCGGGGCGAGGCATGCCGGTCTTGAGCGGCTGCGCGCCGTGGAACTTGTCGACCTTCGAGATCGCAACGTCGATCAGGCTCTTGACCGCCGACTCCTCCACGTACCGGTCCTTGCCGAGGCGAGTGACCTGCGGCTGCTTGCCCTTGAGCAGGGGATCGATCGCGGCGCGGACGTCGAAGATGCCGGTGCGGTGGCCCATTGCGGCTTCGCCGATGCCCAGAAGGCCCGCGTCGCGAACGAGCGCCAACATCTGCGCCTGCGGGTCGGCGCCATGCAGTGCGCGCCCCAGCGCCACCCAGCGCGGACGCTGCCCGCGGCCGCTGGACGGTTCGGGGTCGAGCACCACGCCTCCACCGACCGTCCGCCCTTGAAAGTCCTCCGACGGATCCGAGAACGCGCGCACGACCACCCGGGCTCCTCGCCATACCGGCAGCGGTGATTCGAGACGGAGCCGTACGAGGCCTTCGCGGCCGCCTTCGATGATGACGTCGTTGGCCGACACGTCCGGCGCTTCGCCCTCGAGGGGTTCGACGAAGAGCGGGTCGAGTTTTCCGTTGGTGTAGCCGGTGCCGATGCAGATCTGCAGCGCGCTGCCCGCTTTCCACGGCGCGCCGTGGGTCGGCAGGTGTCGCAGCCACACGTGAAAGACCGACCGTCGTGCGACCGTGTTGCCCGCCGTGAGCACGTCGCCGCGGGAGAGCGATTTGGTGTCGACGCCACCGAGGTTCAGCGCGATGCGAGAGCCCGCGCCGATGCGGTCGCGTGCGTCTCCGCGGACCTGGGCGGCGCGGGTTCGCAGCTCCTGGACGTCACGACCATCGCCGCCGGGTTCGAGCCGTAGCAGCGTGTCCTTGCCGATGTCGATGACGCCACCGAGCAGCGTGCCGGTGACGACGGTGCCGTGCCCGCGGATCGAGAACACGCGGTCCAGCGGAATGACGGCGTCCCCCTTGTTCGAGCGCCGTGGGATCTGGCCGATGATCTTCACGACGGCCCGCTGGAGGTCTTCGATGCCCTCCTTGGTGTGCGCGCTGCAGGGGATGATGGGGGCCTCTTCGAAGATCGTGCCTTCGAGCGCCTCGCGCACATCGTCGGCGGCCAGCTCGATGGCCTCTTCGTCGCCTTCGAGGCGGTCGACCTTGCTCAGCGCGATGACGCCGTGCTTCACGCCGAGCAGGCGACAGACGTTGATGTGCTCGCGGGTTTGCGGCATTACGCCGTCTTCGGCGGAGACCACGAGGATGACGGCGTCGATGCCACCGGCGCCAGCGACCATCGTGCGCACGAAGTTCTCGTGGCCGGGCACGTCGACGATGGATGCTTCGAGGTCCTTATTGATCCGCCACGGCGCGAAGCCGAGTTCGATCGTGATACCGCGACGCTTCTCTTCGGGCAGCCGGTCCGTATCGGTACCGGTGAGCACGCGGACGAGCGTGGTCTTCCCGTGGTCGATGTGACCGGCGGTGCCCAACACGAGCGAGCGGGGAGCCTTCGGCATGAGGGCGTAGTGTCGGTGCAGGAGCGTTGTGGGTAAAGCCGCGCCCGTCTGCTACGATGCGAATTGCATGGGCCAGGCCGACGAATCGGCGCTCCCGGGCGCGATCGGGCGTTACCGCATCACCCGGAAAATCGGGGAGGGCGGGATGGGCGTGGTCTACGCGGCATTCGACCCCGAGCTGCAGCGCGACGTCGCGGTCAAGCTGATCCGCGCCGACCGGTTCCGCGGAGACATCCACGGCGCCAGCGCGCGACTGCGTCGCGAAGCGCAGATCACCGCCCAGCTCGCGCACCCCAACGTGGTGACCATCTACGACGTCGGGGAGTCCGACGGCGGGGTCTACATCGCAATGGAGCTCGTCGATGGTCCGTCGCTCAGCCGATGGGTCAAGCAAGATGCACGGACGTGGCGTGAGGTCGTGTCGATGTTCTTCGGCGCGGGTCGAGGCCTTGCCGCGGCGCACGACGCCGGTCTGATCCATCGAGACTTCAAGCCGTCCAACGTCCTCGTCGGCGACCGGCGGGCTCGCGTCGTGGATTTCGGGCTGGCCAATGACGCCCCCGTGCGTAGCCGCCCGCTCGCACCTACGGCCGATCTCCTCAGCACCGCACCCAGCGAGAGCGGCCGCGGCCGGCTCTCGGATGTGCTCATCACCAGTACGGCGCCAACGGGCACCAGTGGCGCATCGGCGTCGACCACGACGACCCACGAGGACATTGCCGGCCTCGTCGAGACCGGCCACGACGTCGAAACCACCTCTACGGGAGGAGCGGGCGGCGACTTGATGACGGTCACCGTCGACGGCGACGAGCCAGTGACGGTCGAGGGGAGTATCACCAACACCGGCCACTTCGTCGGCACGCCCGCCTACATGGCGCCCGAGCAGTTTCTCGGTCGCGAGGCCGATGCCCGCACCGACCAGTTCGCGTTCTGCGTCTCGCGGTACGAGGGTCTGTACGGTCAGCGTCCGTTCGAAGGTGCCACCGCGTCGGAGATTGCCCGCAACGTGGTCTC
>CAYSPB010000187.1:0-14134 GCA_964432695.1 uncultured Nannocystaceae bacterium | reverse complement strand
GTCGGCAATGCCGACGCTCATCGCCGCCAGCGCAAGACGCTCGATCTCGAGGTTGCGCATCATGTGCGTGACGCCTTCGCCCTCGGCACCGAGCAGGTTTGCCTTGGGGATGCGGCAGTCCTCGAAGATCAGCTCGGACATCGTCGAGCCCCGCATGCCGCACTTGTCGATGTGGTTGCTGGTCGAGAACCCCGGGCAGTCGCGGTCGACCAAGAACGCGGTCACGCGACCTTCCACCTTGGCGTAGAAGAGGAAGCAGTACCCTTCGCAGCCGTTGGTGATGTACGTCTTCGTCCCGTTGACGACGTACTCGTCACCGTCAGCGACGGCGGTCGTGGTCATGCCGAGCACGTCCGTGCCTGCGCCGGGTTCGGTCATCCCCATGCCCGCGACCCACTCACCGCTGAGCACCTTCGGCAGGTATCGCGCACGCTGTTCATCGTTGGCGCAGTAGTAGAAGTTGTTCACGAACAGCATCGAGTGGGCGAGATACGCCAGACAAAAGCCAGGGTCGTACTTCGAAAGCTCGTGGTGCACGATCACTGCCGCAACCGTGTCCATGCCCGCGCCGCCGTCATCCTCGGGGATGGTGATGCCCAGCAGGCCGAGCTCGCCGAGCTGCTGGAACAGTGCCCGGTTCAGCACGCCCTTTTCATCGTGTTCGGCGGCCTGCGGGTCGACATATTTCGCCGCGAACTCCGCGATCGTCTCCCGAATCATCCGGTGTTCGGGGGTGGGGTTGAAGAGCGCGTCGTACCGAGAATCCGACATCATCGGTAGCTTGCGGCTTTCCCGTGCGATCGGAAAGCCAGCCGCGGCTGTGAATCCTCTCGCGGACCCGATGCGACACGGCGCTGGTGACGGCTGCTAGCGCCCCAGGAGCGGGGTTCGAAGCCGACGTGCGCGATGTCGCACCTTCCCGCGCGAATCCGCTGCTTTTGGCTCCACGACGACGCCTAACAGATATTTTTCGCATCAACCGCGAACGAATACCGAACATTCGACCGTCCCGAATCCGCATAGGCCGCCGAGAACACGCGCGGCGTGGTCCATGCATTGATGAACGGCGCCCATGCCTCGGATCTCGAACTTGCTCTCCGTTCCGGCCCGCGCCGCCTTGGTCCTCGCGCTCGCCTGCACGTCTTCGTCTGCACCGGAGACCGACTCGACCGCACCCGACAACATCGACACGACGGCGATCCCGACTTCGGGACCCCCCCTGCACTTTCCCCCCCCGCTCACCCGGCGCGACCGTCGTCCCCTACCGCCGCGGTTCGCCGCCGTTGACGACGATCCCACCGAAGCGCTGGCGGTCGAGCACCCCGAACTCGACGACAAAGGGCGCTGGGAGACGTCGGGCAACACCATCACGGTCCGTCTCAACCATGCGGCGGTCCGCGCAAAGGGTTCGAAGCCGCCGGTGACGCTCACGCCGGCAGTGGCTGGCAACGCGCGTTGGAACAGCGACTGGTCGCTTTCGTTCGAGGCCGCCACGCCCTTCGACCCAGACATCGACTACACGATCGACATCGGCCCCCTCACCGACGAAGCGGGGCACGAACTCTCGTGGACGGGCACGTTCCGCGCTGACCCGTCGATTTGGATCGGCGGGAAGCTCATCACGTACCTGCCGGCCGAGGGCAAGCCGCGCGTCGTCACGTACACCCCGTACGACGGTGCCAAGACGGGTCGGACGCCGGAGGTCACGGTGCTGTTCGATCAGCCGATCTCTCCCAAGGTCGCACGCACGCTGATGACGATGACCGACGCCAAGGGGCGAACGGTTCCGCTGAAGCTGCGCCACCCGAAGAAAGGAATCTACGACGGAGCGAAGGTCGACCGGACGTACGTGATCGTCGCGCGACCGAAGAAGCCCCTCGAGCCCGGAAGCACGGCGACGTTTGCCGTGCACGACTTCGGACTCGCCCCCGAGCGTGCGGAGACCATCGGCCTCGACGTCGCCAACCCGCTGGCCTTCGACAAAGCCGAATGCCGCTACAGCTCGGACCGCTGCGCGATGAAAGACGGCACGCTTCACATCGGCGGTCGAGAGGTCGCCCTGCGCTTCAACAATACCATCGAGGGCGGCGCGTCCCTGACCGCTGCGGTCGACGTAGAGCCCTACGTCCGCAACCTCTCGGTCTGGTCCGACCGCTGGAGCAGCAGCGGATCCATCATCGTCAGCGGAGCCTTCGAGCCCAGCACCAGCTACACGATCACGCTCGACGGCGCGAAGGACCGGTTCGGCTATGCCCTGGGCGAACCGGTCACCGTCGAGGTCGAGACCGCCCCCCGCGTTGCCAGCGTGTCCATGCCCGAGGGTCTGCAGTTCCTCGACGACGCGCTGAGCCGCACCTTTGCGGTGACGTCCCGCAACGTCGACGGGTTCGAACTTCGCGCGTGGGAAGTTGCAGACTCCGACGAGGCCTGGCGCGACGCCAACGGCCGGGTCGGACGCCGCGAGACTCCGGCCGGTCCACCGAGCCTGACGCTGCCCTTCACGCCGAAAGCCCAGCTCGACACGAGCGTGACGACGACCGTCGACCTGCTCGCGCACCTCGACGCCGGAAAGGCCTACGTCGTAGAGCTGGTGCGGACCTCGAGTGCCTTCGGCGCTCCCGAACCCGACCACCCCAGCTGGTCGCGTGCCAGTAAGAATCCGCTGGCCCTGCTGATGGTCAACGACGACCGCGCGATGGTCGTCCACGCGCGCGGAAGCGGCGACAAGACCTTCGTGCACGTCGCCAACATGCGTAGCGGTGCACCGGTCGCCGACGCCACGCTGTTCGTCAACGGCACCGAGGCCTCCGGCATCAAGACCGACACGCAGGGTTTTGCCGTCCTGGACGTACCCGCCGACACCAGCCGGAACGCGCTGCTGCGCGTCGAGAAGGGGGACGCCCGCACGATCCTGCCGATGGCCCACCGCATGCAGACCGAACGTCACTTGGTCCCCGAGCTCGCCGGCGGCACCGTGACCGGCGACAGTGCGATGCGGGGTCTGGTGATGAGCGACCGCGGCGTGTACCGACCCGGTGCGACCATCCACGTCAAAGGCATGATGCGAACCCCCTCGGGTGGGGACCTGCTGCCCCGCGCGGGACAGGCCGCCCGGCTGCGCATCGTCGACCCGACCGGCAAGACAGCGTTCGAACGGGCGCTCACCGGGGACGACATGGGCAGCGTGTCGGCGTCGTGGACCACGGCCGAAGGCTCCCCGATCGGACGCTATCAGGTGCTGCTGCAATCGATGCCGGATGAGACCACCCTCGGCTCGACGCAGGTCCAAGTCGCCGAGTTCGAACCGCCGAAGTTCAAGGTCGACGTCACCGCGAAACGCGGTGCGAAGGGCAAGCAGACCACCGTCGAGGCGAACATCGTCGGCAAGTACCTCTTCGGTGCGGCGATGGACGCGGCGGATACGTGGTGGGTCGTGCGCCGCAGTGAGGCGCCCATGCCCAAGGGAGCCTTCACCGCTCGTGGCCTTCGCTTTCGCAGCAGGTGGGCGGGTACCGGGTGGAGCCGCAGCGGCGGCGGCAAGCTCGACGCATCAGGCACCCTCGCGGTCGCGCCAGTGGTCGAGGTGCAGCCCGACGCCGGCCCCCAGACGTTCACCCTCGAGGCCGAAGTGACCGACAGCAGCCACCGTGCGATCGCGGGTCGTGCGAGCGTCGTCGTGCACCCGGCGTCGACCTACGCCGGCGTGCGCGTGCGCGATCGCTGGCCCGACGTCGGCAAGGCGCTGGACCTCGAGCTGGGCGTCATCGACACCGACGGAGGCGCCGTCGCAGGTAAAACGATCACCGCCGAGCTGGTCCGTTTGGACTGGAAGCGAACGCGCAAGCCGGGCCCCGGAGGCTCCACCCGGGTCGAGTGGCACGAGGTCGAGACCAAGGCCGGCAGCTGCACGGTCGCGTCGAAGAGCTCGGTCGTATCCTGCCCGCTGACGCCCAAGACGTCGGGATCGTATGAGGTTCGAACGCGCGTCGACGGCCGCAAGGGTGGCGCGGCCCGCGTGTGGGCCTGGGGCTCGGGATGGTCGAGTCGCGAGCCCCAACCGGGACACCGGCTCGAGCTCGTCAGCGACGCCAAGTCGTACGCACCCGGGGACACCGCGAAGGTCGTCGCCCACAACCCATTCGAGCGGGCGACCGCCATCTTCACGCTCGAACAGGGCAGCGTCCTGCGCCACGAGGCGCGTGAGGTCGAGGCTGGCCCCGTCGAGTTCACGGTCCCCGTCGATGGCAGCCACGCCCCTCACGTGCACGCCTCGGTCACGTTCCTGCCGCGTGACGTTCGTGGCGAACAGGTCGCGCAATGGAAGTTCGGCGCGGTGCGGCTGCCCGTCTCGCTCGACGGCGTGAAGCTCGACGTCAGCGTTCGCGCTGACGAAGACCACTACGAGCCACGCGACAAGGCCAACCTCACCGTGGCCGTGACCCAAGGCGGCATTCCCGTGCCCAATGCAGAGGTCGCCTTTGCCGTCGTCGATGAGGGCGTGCTCCGGCTGACCAACCACCGTGCGCCCGACCCGGCCAAGGCGCTGCGTCCAGGGGCCGCGTTCCGCTTCGGCATCGCCGACACCCGCACGGAGCTCGCCGAGCTGCTCGAGCGTAGCCACACCGCGGGCGATGGCGCCGATGCCGGTGGCAACGCCAGCCTCGTCTCCACGCGCAAGAACTTCGTACGCACCGCCCTGTGGCGGCCACACCTACGCACGGGTGATGACGGCACGGTCTCGGTACCTCTGGACCTGCCCGACAACCTCACGGAGTTCCGCATGATGGCCGTGGTCCTCGACGAGAAGGGACGCGGCGGCAAAGGCGTGGGCAGCTTCGAGGTTCGCAAGCCGCTGATGATCCAACCGGCAGTGCCACGGTTTGCCCTACAGGGCGACACGTTCGAGGCCGCGGTGATGGTGCACAACGGCATGGAGTCGGCGACGACCGCAACGGTACGCCTCGGCGACGCCACGAAGACGGTGGAACTCGCGGCGATGGGCCGGGCACGGGTAGCGTTCGAGCGCACCGCCAGCACGCCCGGCGACGACCGGCTGGTGTTCGAAGTCGCAGACGGCGAGGGCACGGTGCGCGACAAGGTGGAAGCCCTCGTCCCTGTACAGGCTGCGGGCATCGATGAACGCCCCCGCTTGGCCGGTTCGTTCACCGGAGCACAGGAGATTCTCGTCGAGATCCCTGCCGGTGTGTCCACCGACCTTCCCAACGATGCCGTCGTGCACGTCACGCTCGGCCACCACACTTGGCCCGAGCTGGGCTCGCGGCTGGAGTACTTGGTCGACTACCCACACGGCTGCGTCGAACAGACGACCTCGTCCACCCTTCCTCTGCTCGCCGCGCGCGACGTATTGCCCCGGTTGGGCTTCTTCCGCTACAGCACCGAGGAGATCGACGCGATGGCGCTCGCTGGCCTGAAGCGGCTGGCCTCGATGAAGACCGGCAGCGGCGGCCTCGCCTATTGGCCCGGCGGCTATGAACCCAACCTGTATGGCACCGCGTACGCAATGCGTGCCGTCGCGCTCGCCAAACAGCAAGGCATCGAAGTCCCCGGGCTGCTCGAGGGCATGGCCGAATACCTGCAAGAGCGGCTCGACTGGGACTCCAGTACCCGCCGTCGCGACGTCGAAGTGCGCGCTTCGATCGCGCTTGCACTCGCCGAAGCCGGCCAGCTTCCCCCCTCGAGCAGCGACATGCTCGTCGATACACTCGAGCATCAAGGTGCGTTCGGTGCCGCTTCGGTCGCGCTGGCGCTGGGCTCGCTCGAGGGGCACGACGAGCAGGTCCAAAAGGCGGTGGACGTCGTCATCGACTCGTTCGAAGCAGACGGAACACTCGAGCCAAACAAGGACGAGGACAGCGATTTCTCCTACTTCGGGTCGTCGACGCGGACCAAGGCTCAGGCCGCGCTGGCGCTGATCCGCCACCGGCCCGAGCACGCTCTCGTGCCGCTGCTCATCGACGCGCTCGTCCGCGAGACGGGTTCGTACACCACGCAGTCGACCGCATTCAGCCTCCTCGCCATCCGCGAAAAGGTCGTGACCGCGGGAGCTGAAGACGCTCGCGTGGTCGCACGGCTCGACGGCGTCGAACTGATCGCCGATCCCGACGTGGCCGCCGAGATGGGCGCCGGCGCGGGCCGATTCACCATCCCGCTCGCCGAGGTCGCCGGTCGTCATGCCGTTCTCCGCCTCGCCTCGACGTCGCCGAGCGCGGTGTCGTTCCAGGTCTCGGCAGGCTATCGCCGTCCGTTCCGCGCTGGCGACTCACAGGTGGAAACCTCCGCCAAAAACGGGCCCGAGGTCTACCGAATGTTCACCGATGCCAAGGGCAACGACGTCGACCTGAGCAAGGTCGCACCAGGCATGGTGGTCCGCGTCGCCCTGCTCGCCCGACTGCCCGAAGGACTCGACAGCGAGCGCCGCGGCTACCTGGCGATGACCGATCGCATCCCGGCCGGCTTCGAGCCCATCATGCCCGACCTGTGGACCGTGTCGCGCCCCGCGGAGCTCACCGAGAAGCACCCGCTGTACAACTTTCTGCAGTGGGGCTCCGTAGACGCCAGCCACGTCGAACTGCGTGACGACCGGGTCCACCTGTACTTCGATCGCATTTGGGGCGAGTACGTCGCGGGCACCTACACGATGCGCGCGACTACACCGGGCACGTACATCGTCCCGCCAGCCATGGCCGAGCTGATGTACGAGCCCGACAGCACCGGATACTCGAAGGACGCAACCGTGGTGGTGGTGCCGTGAACGTGCCCATCGCCGAAGCGGCGCCCGCGTGGCGCCGGTGGGGGGCGCGCCTGACGTGGCTCATCGTCGTCACCGCCCTGCTTTCGTGGACTAGCTGGCGGACCTTTCGCGCCGATGCGGGCGACCCGTCGACGCTCCTCGAAGACGACTGGTTCTCGGGCCACCGCATCGTCGATCGTCACGGCACGCTCCTTCGTGAGCTGCCCGGGGACGAAGGCCGACGTGGGCAGCCCATCCCCCTGGCCGAGGTTGGGGACCGCCTCGTGCTCGCCACGCTCGCTGCCGAGGACGCTCGATTTGCGCGTCACGACGGCGTCGACCGGCTCGCCATCGTGCGCGCGGTGGAACAGAACCTCCGCCACGGAGAAGTCGTGTCCGGCGCCAGCACGATCACCCAGCAGCTCGTGAAGTTGCTCGACACGCGCGGACTCCCAGGCAAACGCACCCTGGCGGTGAAGCTCCGAGAAGCCGCACGCGCGCAGAACCTCGAGGACTCAGCGTCGAAGAACGCCATCTTGGAGGCCTACCTGCATCGTCTCCCCTATGGGCACGGCCTCATGGGACCCGAGGCCGCCGCACGCGGGTACTTCGGGGTGCGAGCGCGCGACCTCAGCTGGGCACAGGCCACCTTTCTCGCCGTGCTGCCGCGCTCGCCGTCGTTTCTCGACCCCTACGACCACGCCGACCGCGTCGTACTGCGCCAGCGCGCGCTACTCGACAACCTGCTCGATGCGGACCTGCTCACGCCCGACGACCATGCCCGCGCCCTCGTCGAGCCGATGGACGTGCGCCCGCTCGTTCACGCGTTCACGGCACCACACTTCGTCCAGCGGTTGCTCGACGGCGACCGGCTCACGACCGGATCGCAAACCCGGACCACGCTCGACGGCTCGCTCCAGGCCGACGTTGAAGGTCTCATCGCCACGCACATGACCAAGATGCACACGCACGCGGTCGACAATGCAGCGGCCATCGTTGTCGACAACGCGACCGGAGACGTCCTCGCCTACGTTGGCAGCGCCGATTTCTTCGACGACGACATCGCCGGTCAGGTGGACATGATTCGAAGCCGCCGACAGCCGGGCTCGACCCTCAAGCCATTCGTGTATGGACTAGCATTCGAGCACGGCCACCACGCCGCACAGATGGTCGCCGACGTTCCGACCACGTTCGTCGAAGACGGCGGTGCCCACTACGCGCCGCGCAACTTCGATGGGGGTTACCTCGGTCCACTGCCCGCGCGCGAGGCACTGGCGGCCAGCCTCAACGTGCCGGTGATCCGGCTCGCCGCCGACGTCGCGGAGGCCGCGGGGGACGATGCACTGCTCACCCGACTGCGGGCGCTGGGCTTCGACAGCCTCGACCGCGACGCGCACCACTACGGCCTCGCGCTCGCCCTGGGCAGCGGTGAGGTCACCCCACTGGCGCTCGCCCGGGCCTACGTCACGCTCGCGCGGGGCGGGGAGCGCATCGAACTCCGCCTCACCGACAACGACCCCGACGCGGCACCCGCTGCCGTCATGCCGCGCGAGGTCGCGGCGTCGATCACCGAAGCACTTGCCGACCCCGGGGCACGCGTTCGACTGCTGCGTGGCCGAAGCCCGTTCGACATCGGCTTTCCGCTCGCCTTGAAGACCGGCACCAGCTCCGGCTACCGCGACGCATGGACGGCCGGCTACACCCATGAACGCACCGTGGTGGTATGGCTCGGCAACGCGGACGGCTCTCCGATGCGAGAGGTCACCGGAGGCAGCGGCGCGGGCCCACTGTTCGCCGACATCATGCGACGCTCGATGCGGGAGGTGGCAACCCGGACCCCGCTGTGGTCCGACGACGCCCTCGACGTGGTGCACGTCTGCCCGCTGTCGGGCGACCTGGCCTCGGACGCCTGCCCCGATGCGGTGGCGCGTCGCCTGCCCGCTGGCGGTGGTCCGACCGAGCCCTGCACCGTCCACCATCACGCCACTCGCACCGCCGAGGGCTTCGTGTGCGCACCCGAGGGAGAGATCGTCGCCGTGCTGCCGCCCGCCTTCGACGAGTGGCTCGAGGACCGAGCCTCCGGCGCTCCGGGCCTCGACCCACACGGAGTCCCATGGTTGTCTGGCCACGACGTCTCGGGCTGCGGGGACGCGAAAGGACGCCCCGCCCTTTCGATGACGGGCCCCACCGCAGGCACGGTCGTCTTGCTCGGACGTGATGGTTCCGACCACGATCGCGTCGCGCTCACGGCAACCTGGAAGGGGCCGACCACGACGCGTCCGGAGTCGGTCGAGTTCGTCGTGGATGGCGACGTCGCCGGCAGGTCGCAGCATCCGTACCGCGTGCTCGCCAAGCTCGGACCGGGCGACCACGAGGTCTACGCCCGCCCCGGCGATCCACAGGCCAGCGTGCGACTCGACGGCGTCAGCTTCAGCGTTCGCTAGGAGCGATGAATGCGTCCGAGCAAGGGCGACACGAGGCTGGCCGACGCAGCGCGAAGGACGCCCGGTCTGCGTACAGCGCGAGACCCTCGGAGGAAACCTCGTAGAGCTGCGTGATGCGCTAGAACAGGCTCGATGCGAGCAGCATACGGACGGGGCGCGTCATGGACATGGTCGCATCGTACGCGATCGGCCGCGCGGCACCACAGCTGCTTCAGCGCGAGCCGACCGTCTGCGTTGCGACGTACGTCCGCACCCGCGGAACGCCTGGCTTGCCCTCATTGATCGCAATCTGCACGTGCTCGACGTCGCCCTCGATGAACACGCGAACGATCTGCTCCTTTGCGTCCGGATCGAGCTGCGCCATCGTGCCCGCAACCGCGTACCAGTGTGGGGTTTCCACGACCGGTTCGTACACCTGCACGTCGAGACGCTGCTCGACCAGACCCTCGCGCGCACCCTCTCGGCGTACGCCATCGGGCGGAATGGTGGGCGGAAGCGCAGGGTTTCCGAACGCCAGAACCATGAGCGCGGGGCCGGGGATCTCCCGCACCTCGATCGGCCCTGGCCCCCATCCCAGGCTCACGCGGCCTTCACCGGCGCACGGCAAGTACAACATCGTCCCGACTCCCCCCTCGCGCACAGTGCCCTGCCGCGGTGCATCGGTCGAGCCATAGTCGTAGGTCCGTGCGACGCTGGGACCACCCATCACCGGCTCCAGCCGCAGCCCGCTTCCGAGTTGAAAGGCATCGCCGTCACACCCCGCCTTGAAGCGGTCACGCACGTCCCCGTCGCCGTTGAGGTCGAAGGCCCGCCCCGATCCGAGCACGTTCTTCTCGCGAACGTAGCCCTTGCTCGGCGCTCCGGTCACGGTGAAGGGCTCTGCGGTGTACTGCACCGGGCCCGACCACGGCCGGGCATCCTCGGCGCGCGTCAGCATCACCTCGACCTCCGTCGTGGTCGTGATGCGAACCGCCTCGACCACCGGAGCGCGATAGCCCTGTCCGGGCGCACGAGCCTCGGGCACGGGCGGCTGCGCGGCAGGCTCGCTCGACGCCTCCGGGCCCGTCTCCACGCTGCCCGGCGTCGCCTCGGCCTCGGTCGACGTGGGACTCGAAGTCGACGCAGCAACCGAGCATCCGAAACCCAGCAACACCCCCATCACGGCGAGTCGACGCACCCCCAGAGGCTATCAGCTCCGGCCCCGCTACGGATGCATCCACGCTCCTGACACCACCCTGTCAGCATGCACTCCCCCCGGTCGCCGACTCCTGACAGCAGGCTGGCAGGAGGGGGTCCGTACGGTGTCGGCATGAACCCAAACAAGCTGTTCCCCATCGTTACCACGCGAGACCTCGCCGCAACCCGACGGTGCTACGAATCCCTGGGCTTTGAGCTCAGCATCGAGATGCCCGACTTCGTGCAGTTCCGCTATGGCACCGACGAAGGCGGACCCGAAATTGCGTTCATGCGGAGCAACGACGCGCCGTTCGAGGGGTCGGGCCTCGTCGTCAGCATTCCCACCGAAGATGCGGACGAGGCCCACGCGCGCATGTCCAAGACCGACGCGGCCGTTCTCGACGCGCCCGAAGATCGTCCCTGGGGTTGGCGCAGCTTCCACGTCCGCGATCCAAACGGTGTGGTCCTGGACTTTTTCCACGTGCAGCGCAACGGTTGATGCGCATGCGCCGTGCGGACCGGCTGTTCCAGATCGTCCAGATCCTCCAGCATCGACGCCTCACCACCGCGGCGATGCTGGCCGAACGGCTCGGCGTCTCCGAGCGCACCGTATACCGCGACATCGCGGACCTCGGACGCTCGGGCGTCCCCATTCAGGGGGAGGCCGGCGTCGGCTACCGCATGGGCAAGGACTTCGAACTGCCGCCACTCATGTTCAGCACGCTGGAAATCCAGGCGCTCGTGCTCGGTGCGCGCATGGTCGAAAGCTGGGCCGACGCGCCGCTTCGCGCAGCCGCTGCGAGCGCACTCGAGAAGGTCGAAGCCGCGCTTCCGCCGAGCCAGCGTCCGCGGGTGCACAACACCGCGCTGTTCTCCGTCTCCTTCCACGTGCCCGAACGTGCGCGCAGCTTCTTGACCCCCTTGCGCGCAGCCATCGACGGGCGTGAGACCGTGCGCATCGGCTACGAAGACCGTGCGGGGGCGCGGACCGAGCGGGTCGTCCGCCCGCTAGGCCTGTTCTTCTGGGGGGTGAGCTGGACCGTCGGCGGCTGGTGCGAGCTTCGCCAGGCGTTCCGGAACTTTCGGCTGGATCGCATTGCGACACTGGTGCCCACAGGCGACACGTTCGCCCTCGAGCCCCCAGTCACGCTCGACGCCTATCTTGCCGCTGTCTCGGGCGACGAGTCCTGACCCCCGAAGGCATCCCACGGTATCCTCGTCGGATGCGTTGGGGATGCCTTTTTGGATTACTGCTTTGTTCGCTGCCTTCGGTGGCAGCCGCAGAGACCCTGCAGGTCGGACCGGACAAACCGTACACCCGCATTGCGGACGCGCTCGCAGCCGCATCGCCTGGCGACGTCATCGAAGTCGATGCTGGGGACTACGTCGACGACGTCAGCACGATCACCACCGGCGACCTCACGATTCGCGGCGTCGGTGAAACGCGAGCCCACCTCCGCGCGACGCAGGCCCTGCCCAACGACAAAGGCATCTTCGCAATCGAGGTGAACACGGGACCCATCGTGGTCGAGAACCTCGAGTTCTCGGGCGCGTTCATCGACGCGGCCGGCGACAACGGGGCCGGCATTCGCATGCAAGGGCAGGCGCTCGAAGTCCGGAACTGCTACTTCCACGATAACCAGAACGGCATTCTCAGCGGCGGCACGCCGGATCATACGGTCGTCATCGAGAACTCGGAGTTCGCCTACAACGGAAACCCGGGCTCGGGACAAGAGCACAACGTCTACATCAGTGGCAGCGTCGCGCGGTTCGACTTCATCGGGAACTACAGCCACCACAGCTTCTCGGGACACACGCTCAAGACACGCGCCCGAGAAAACCACATCTTCTACAATCGCTTCGGTGACGAAGAGGATGGCAGCAGCAGCTACCTCATCGACATCTCCAACGGCGGCCTGACCTATATCGTCGGCAACCAGATCCAGCAGGGGCCCACGGCAGAGAACACGGGTACGCTCGTTCGCTACAACGCCGAAGGCACCGGCGGACCGGAGAACCGACTCTTCGTCGTCAACAACACCCTCGTCAACGACAACGTCTCGAACCCCGCGTTCGTTCGCATCAACAACGGCGATGAGGGTATGGCGGTGTTCCGCAACAACCTCATGGTCGGCAATGGCACCCCGTTCATCGACGAGAGCGAGGCGATCACCGTCACCGACGAGGGCAACCTCCAGACCGACGAGCCCAACTTCGTCGACCGCTCGGCGTACGAATACACGCTGATGGACGGTTCTGTGGCCATCGACGCGGGGGTCGACCCGGGCAGCGACGGCCCGGTCAGCCTCACCCCCACCGAGGTCTACGCCCACCCTGCGCAAACCGTGACGCGCTTCGACGACCTACCGCTCGACATCGGCGCGCACGCACAGGGCTTCGTCGACCCCGGCACGACGGGCGAGGGCACCGACAGCGGTGACGGCAGCACGGGCGACGATCCAGACCCCACGGGTGCGGACGCCACGAGTGGAGCCGGCACGAGCGAGGGGAGCAACGACGGCGACACGGCATCGGGCGAGCCGGTCCCCACCGACAGCGGCGACGCGTCCACGAGCGACGAGGACACCGACGGCGTGGCTTCCAATGGCGGCAGCTCCGGATGCCACGTCAGTGGCCAAACCTCGTCCGGGTGGGCAGCGGCGCTCGTGCTGGTCCTGCTCGGCGTTCGTCGGCCACGCTGAGCTCAGCCGGCCGGCACGAACTCGTCGCAGGCCATGCTGATCGTCTCGACGGCCGACTCGAAGAACTCGACGTAGCTCGGTGCGCAGACGGAGCCCACGACACCTTGCGCGCCGAACGACTCCGCAAAGTCGCGGATACGCGGCGCCGGCTCTGCCCCCTCGAACGTGGCGGGCAGCGGCGCGCAGATCCCCGTCGGGCTGTCAGCATCGCCGATGAGCGCCATCGTGATGATGGCGTTCTCGTTGCCATGCTTGGCTTCGACGAGTGCGTCTTTCCATGAGGACGGTGTGCCCACCGAGTCGCCCTCGAGATCGTCTGCATTGGGTCCGTTGTCGTCTTCGTCGGTGATGATGACGACGACGAGCACCGCATCGTCCCGCAGGAACCCCTGGTTGCACGCTGCGACGTCTCCCGACCCGGTGAGCGCCTGAACCATGGCCTCCATCGGCTTCTCGCCGAGCGAGGAGTTGGTCCCCACGCGCGCAGCACAGTCGAAGGCACCGGCGAGGTCCGGCTCTCCGCTCGCGATGTATCGGCGCCCGGAGCCGAAGTTGCACTCCATGATGTGATAGGTGCCCGTGCCCGCGGGTAGCCGCGCCTCGATCGCCGCAACGAATCCAGGCACCGACTCGATCAGCTGTTGCTGTTCGTCCGCCATCGAGCCGCTGTTGTCGATCACGAACAGAAAGTCCACGGCGTCACAGCCGACGCTTCCATCGGGATCGATGCCCGCGCCCGGCGCCCGGCTGGGATCGGTGCTGCTCGAACTCGAATCGAGGTTCTCGTCCTCGGCCGCCGTACTGCTGCCGCTGGGGTCCTCCGGACCTTCGTGGGTATCGAAGACTGCCGACCCGTTGCCGCCGTCGCTGCAGGCAACGGTGAGCGAGAGCGCGAGAATCCAGGAGCAGGATCGAGGGCGTGCCAGGGCGGTCTTGGGGGCAGGTGTGGATTCACCGCCCGAAGGTTCCCGCGTCCTCGATCGAACCGGCGCCCGCGTCATTCGCCGACGGGATCGGCCTCGAGCACCCACAGATCGCTCGTCGACACGCTGTCCCCGGCG
>CAYSPB010000186.1:0-14210 GCA_964432695.1 uncultured Nannocystaceae bacterium | reverse complement strand
CGGACTATTCAAGTCGACCATGCCCTTGTCGTCGATGCTGACCCAGGCCATATCGCCGCCGACCTGGACCGGCGTGGCGATCCTCTCGGTGGCGACGCCGGTGATCAAGATCACCAGGCCCGTCATCGTGCAGATCACCAGGGTATCGATGAACGGCTCGAGCAGCGCGACGACGCCTTCGGAGACGGGCTCGTCGGTCTTGGCCGCGGCGTGGGCGATGGGCGCGCTGCCCTGCCCCGCTTCGTTCGAAAACAGGCCTCGCTTGACCCCCCACATCGCGGTGACCAACACCGCGCCGACGCCCGTACCCGCCACGCCCGCGCTCGGGTTGAACGCCTCACTGACGATGAGGCTGAACGTCGGGCCGACCTCGCCGATGTTCATCACGATGATGACCAGCGCGCCGGAGACGTACAGGCCTGCCATCGCGGGCGCGAGGATCGACGTGACGCGGCCGCTACGCTGAATACCACCGAGCACCACCGCGCCGACGACCGCCGCCGCGACAAGGCCGGTGATCCACGCCGGCACGCCGAAGCTGCTGCCCATGGTGTCTGCGACCGTGTTGGCCTGCACGCCGTTGCCTGTGAGGAACGCGGTCAGCCCGAGCGCCGTGGCGAAGAAGATGGCCAGGGGCTTCCACGCGGTGCCGAGCCCTTTTTCGATGTAGTACATCGGCCCGCCCGCGACGCCGTCGCCTTCGACGGCACGGTACTGCTGGGCGAGCGTCACCTCGGCGAACTTGGTTGCCATCCCCAGCAGGGCGGTGATCCACATCCAAAAGAGCGCACCGGGTCCGCCCCAGTGCAGGGCGATCGCCACCCCGGCGATGTTGCCGATGCCGACTGTCGCCGAAAGGGCCGTGGTCAGCGCCTGAAAGTGCGAGACGTCGCCGGGGTCATCGGGATCGTCGTAGCGCCCCGTCGCCACCGCAAAGCCGTGCCCCAGGCGGCGGAACTGGACCAGGCCCAGCCGCAGCGACAGGAAAAAGCCAGTGCCGAGCAGCGCAATGACGATGAATGGGATCGTCTGATCGCCGACGGGAATGCCCGCCGACCAGATCAGGTCGTTGATGCTTTCGACGAACTTCTCGGCGGCTTCCATGGGCGAGGCGCTGCAGCATCGCCCCCGAGCAGCCCTCGCGCAAGCCGAGGTCTCCCAACGCCCTGCCCGGGGGCTGACGGGTGCGCAGCCCCGGTGGTAGTCCTGCGAGCGCATGTCCACGCGCCGGCGCCTCCCCTCGCTGTCCACCCTTTTGCTCGTCGCCTGCTTTGCAAGCACGTCGGCGTGCCGCAGCGAGGGTGACACTCAGTCTCCGGGGCACGACGGCGCCGCACACGGCGACGAAGTCGGCAACGGCCTGAGCTTCCACCCCTCGCCGTCGCCGAAGCCGGACTCCTCGGCAACCGACGACTCCGCCAAGAAGAAGGACGCGAAGTGGAACGTCGAGACGGCCCCCGGTCCGCGCAAGACCGTGACGATCGACACGGACGAGGGAACCTGGCTCAGCCTGACGCTCAGCCCCGACGGCAAGACGATCGTCTTTGATCTGCTCGGCGACCTCTACAGCCTGCCCATCGAAGGCGGCGAGGCGACGTCGCTGACCTCGGGAATGGCGTGGGACATGCAGCCCTCGTTCAGCCCGGACGGAAAGTGGATCGCCTTCACCAGCGACCGCGACGGCGCCGACAACATCTGGGTGATTCCTGTCGGCGGAGGGGAGCCGCGGCAGATCACCAAAGAGGATTTCCGGCTGCTCAACAGCCCCACCTGGACGCCCGACGGGCAGTTCATCGCGGCGCGCAAGCACTTCACGGCCCGGCGCTCGCTGGGCTCGGGCGAAATCTGGCTGTATCACATCGGCGGCGACACCAAAGGCGTGCGCATGACCGAGAAGCCCAACGACCAAAAGGACGTGGGCGAGCCAGCGTTCTCCCCCGACGGTCGCTACCTGTACTTCAGCCAGGACACCACGCCCGGGCAGTACTTCGAATACAACAAGGACCCGCACAGCGGCATCTACGACATCCTCCGGTTGGACCGCGAAGACGGGCACATCGACACGTTTGCGGGGGGCCCCGGCGGCGCCGTGCGACCGACGCCCTCGCCCGACGGCAAGTCGCTGGCGTTCGTGCGGCGCGAGGGACTCAAGACGGTCCTGGCGATCAAGGACCTCGCCTCGGGCGGCGAACGCATCATCTACCGCGACCTCGACCGCGACATGCAAGAGACGTGGGCGATCCACGGCGTGTACCCGACGATGGCGTGGACACCCGACAACGCGCAGGTGGTGTTCTGGGCGGGCGGCAAGTTCCACCGCGTCGACGTGGCCAGCGGCAACGTCACCAACATCCCGTTCCGCGTGAAGGACACCCGCGAGGTCGTCGAGGCGCTGCGCACCAAGATCGACGTCCACCCCAAGACCTTTCACACCAAGATGCTGCGCGACGTGCAGGTTTCGCCCGACGGCAAACGCGTAGTCTTCCAGGCGCTTGGGCACATGTATGTACGCTCGTTGCCGGACGGCAAGCCCAAGCGGCTCACCTCCGACACGGACGTGCACGAGTTCTTCGGCTCGTTCTCCCGTGATGGCAAGCGCGTGGTGTACGTGGCCTGGAGCGACGACGGGCTCGCCAGCGTCCGCGTCGTGCGGGCCAGCGGCGGTCGGGGCAAGGCCATCACCAAGGACCCCGGGCACTACTTCGACCCGACGTTCTCACCCGACGGCAAGACCGTCGTCTATCGCAAGGGCGGTGGCGGCTGGCTGACGTCTCCGCTTTGGAGCGGCGAGAAGGGCCTCTACGCGGTCCCGGCTCGCGGTGGCACCCCCACGCTGATCACTCACGGCGGTGCGAGCCCGCACTTCGGCAAGGACGATGATCGCGTGTTCTTCACCGGGTTCGGCAAGGGCGGCAAGCGAGAACTCCGCAGCATCGACCTCGACGGGTCCGACGTCCATACCCACGTCGCGAGCCAGAAGGGCACACGCATGCGGGTCTCGCCCGACGGCACGTGGCTCGCCTTCAAGGAGGGCTTCAACGCCTACATCACGCCGTTCCCCGCCTCGGGTCGAGCCTTCGAGGTGGGACCCAACGCGAAGTCGCTGCCCACCCAGCAGGTCAGCCGCGACACGGGGGACTACCTGCACTGGTCCGGCGACAGCACGCGGCTGTACTGGTCCACCGGCCCTGAGCTGTTCGCCCGGGACCTCACAGAGACCTTCAGCTTCATCGACGGCGCCCCCGAAGAGCTGCCCCCGCCGCCCGAGCATGGGACTGATATCGGCTTCGACGTCGACAGCTACGTGCCGGACACCGCGTTCGCACTCACCGGCGCGCGCATCGTGACGATGAAGGGAGACGAGGTCATCGAGGACGGCGTGCTCGTGGTCGAGGGCGACCGCATCACTGCTGTCGGCAAGAGCGGCAGCGTGACCATTCCCTCGGGCGCGAAGACGGTCGACGTCTCCGGCAAGACGATCATCCCGGGCCTGGTCGACGTCCACGCGCACGGATCACAGGGCGAGTCGGGCATCACACCCCAGCAGAACTGGCTTCACTACGCGACGCTGTCCTTCGGCGTCACGACGGTGCACGACCCTTCCAACGACACCGCCGAGATTTTCTCCGCGGCCGAGCTCGCGCGAGCCGGAGACATCGTCGCGCCGCGCATCTTCTCGACCGGTACGATCCTCTACGGTGCCGATGCGCCCTTTACCGCCAAGGTGAACAGCCTCGACGATGCACGCTCGCACCTGCGCCGCCTCAAGTCCCAGGGAGCGATCAGCGTCAAAAGCTACAACCAGCCCCGTCGCAACCAGCGACAGCAGGTCCTGGCGGCCGCGCGGGAGCTCGACATGATGGTGGTGCCCGAGGGCGGCAGCACCTTCCAGCACAACCTCAACATGATCGTCGACGGCCACACCGGCATCGAGCACGCCGTCCCGGTGGCCAACGGCTACGACGACCTCGAGCAGCTGTGGGTCGGAACCGAGGTCGGCTATACCCCGACGATGGGCGTCGGCTACGGCGGCCTTGGAGGCGAGCTGTACTGGTACGCGCACACCAACGTGTTCGAGCACCCCAAGATGCAGGCCTTCGTACCGCCGCATGCGTACGAGCCCCGGTCACGACGTCGCCCGATCGCTTCCAAGGGCGACTGGAACCACTTCCGCATCGCTGAGCTTTGCGCGACGCTGCAGGACGCTGGCGTGAAGGTGAACCTGGGCGCCCACGGCCAGCGTGAAGGCCTTGCGGCCCACTGGGAGCTGTGGATGTTCGTCCAGGGCGGCATGACCAACCTCGAAGCGCTGCGGGCCGTCACCCTCGACAGCGCGCACTACGTGGGCATGGACGCCGATCTCGGCTCGCTCGAAGTGGGCAAACTCGCGGACTTGGCCGTCATCGACGGCAACCCGGTCGCCAACATTCGCGACAGTGACAAAGTCACGCACACCATGGTCGGGGGTCGCCTGTTCGATGCCACGACCATGGACGAGGTCGGCGGCCGTGAAGTGAAGGCCAAGCCGTTCTACTGGCAAGGCACCACGGGCTCGACGCGCCCGACCACGACCTTCACCCAACACCGGCACTAGCCAGCTGCGGTACACCCACAGGCTGCTGCCGATCCGCTACTCTCCGGGCGCATGCAGGTTGCCGCTGCGCTCTCCGGAGCCGATCGATACGACACCGCGTTCGACGAGGTCCTCGACGATCTTCGCGAGGAGCTCGGCGGCGTGGCGCCGACGATGCTGGCCGCGTTCGTCGGTTCGGCGCACGAGCAGCACTACGTTCGCCTACACCACATGCTGCGCGAAGCGTTCCCGGACGCGACGCTCGTCGGCTGCTCGGCGGGCGGGACCGTCGGCAGCGGACGCGAGCTCGAGGAAGGCGCGGGCTTTGCGGTCACGGCCGCGGCGCTCCCGGGTGTGCACACCAAGTCGTTCCACATCGAGAGCGATCGGGTTCCCAAGGCCGAGGCCGCGGACCTCTGGCAGCAGTCGGTCGGACTCCCCGAGGACGCCGAGGAGCCCAGCTTCATCGTGCTGCCCGACCCGTTCACAGGCCTCGGCCGACACGTCGTACGGGGCCTCGACCAGAACTTCGAGGGCAGCACGGTCATCGGCGGGCTCGCCAGCGGCATGCAGGAAGCCGGCGAGGGCGCACTGTTTGCCGACGGGGACGTCCACGCGAGCGGAACCGTGGGTCTCGCCCTCTGGGGTAACGTTCGCCTCGAGCCCGTCGTCGCACAGGGCTGCCGCCCGATCGGCACGCCAATGTTCGTCACCCGCGGGCACGACAACGTCATCGCAGAGATCGACGGGCAGAGTCCCGCTCGCGTTCTTCAAGACCTGTACGAGCAGCTCTCCGACGACGACCAGTCCAAACTGCGACACTCGCTGTTCGTGGGCATGGTGATGCAAGATCGCCAACAGGTGTACGGACACGGCGACTTCCTCATCCGGAACATCGTCGGCCTCGACGGAGATACCGGGGCACTGGCCATCGGCGCCGACGTGCAACCCAACACGGTCATCCAGTTTCACCTGCGGGACGCCGAGACCTCGGCGGCGGACTTGCGTACGCTGCTCACCCAATCCGCTGGCCAGCATGAAACCCCGCCCGCCGGCGCCTTCATGTTCTCGTGCCTCGGACGGGGGCAGGGCCTGTACGGCACGCCCGACCACGACGTTGGCCTGGTCCGCAGCGTGTTCGACGACCTTCCCGTGGGCGGGTTCTTCTGCAACGGCGAGATCGGACCGGTCCAATCGACCACCCACCTGCACGGCTACACGACGGTGCTGGGTCTGCTGCGCCGTCGCTAGTGCCCGCCGGCTGCTCAACCAGTGCTTACGCGGCCTCGGGCCGCCGGCCTCGTGTGCGTCGAGGCGAAGGCGACGCGGTGCCGCGTCGTTGGAGGGTGAGCGGCTCCTAGAAGCCGAGTTCTTTTTTGCGCGCTTCGGCGGTGGGCAGCGGGTCGGTGGTCTCGGTGATGACCGGCAGACCGGCCGCCTTTTGCTCCGCGACTTCCTTCCACTGCGCCTGATCGTCGGGCAGTTCGGTCTCGTCGTAGATCGCCTCGACAGGGCACTCCGGCACGCACGCGCCGCAGTCGATGCACTCGTCGGGGTCGATGTAGAGCATCTCCGCATCGCCGTGGAAGCACTCGACGGGGCAGACCGCTACGCAGTCGGTGAAGCGACAACCTTTGCAGTTTCCGGTGACGACAAACGCCATGGCCGCGGGATGGTAGCGGCTACGAGCCCAGAACGCCCGTAATTCGCAGATAGCCTCGACGAACCTTCCGCACGCGGCTGCACGAGCGCAGGATCTCCCGACAGCCGCCGACACTTGTCCACACAGGACTTCGGCCTGCGGGCCTCACCTGTGGGCAACCTGTGGAAAAACGATATGCACCTCACATCCAAAATATTGAAATCGTGAACTTTTTGTCGGTTTCCTACGGTCTTCGACGGGATTGTGGATGACGCGATGAAGGGGATGCGAAGG
The DNA here is from genome assembly GCA_964432695.1 of uncultured Nannocystaceae bacterium. GTDB lineage: Bacteria > Myxococcota_A > Polyangia > Nannocystales > Nannocystaceae > CAJXVA01. Next base: position 7,701 of record CAYSPB010000186.1, on the reverse strand, counting down.
CGCACGGGGCAGTCCATGCTCGCGGTAGGCGCTGCCGATGGCCTCCCGACCCCCACGCTCGATCTCCGGCCCGATCATATGGGGGTCGGTCAGCGCCACGCTGACCGTCGTCCTGCTGGTCGGGTGGATCTACGTGATCCTCAAAAACCAGGAGCTCACCCAGCAATGGGTGGCCAACCTGTGGCTGCTCGTCGGCGGCATCGTCTCGTTCGTTGCGATCACCACGGTACTCATTCTGTTCTCGGTGTTCCTCGCGCGACAGATTCTCGAGATTCGTCGACAAACCACCTTCATCGACTCCGTGACCCACGAGCTTCGCTCCCCTCTCGCCTCGATTCGCCTCGGGCTTCAGACACTGGGACGGTCCGGGCTCGGTGAGACGCAGCGCGAACAACTCCGCGAAATGATGCTCGACGATACCGAGCGGCTCGCGGCGTTCATCGACGACATCCTCGAAGCCACGCGACTGGAGTACGGCAAAGCGGGCCAGCTGATCAGTCGCGTGTCGCTCGACGAACTCGTCACACAGTGCGCCAGCACGATCGCCAAGCGGCACAAGCTCGACCCGACGATCGTCGTGATCGACGTACCCGACGACCTTCAGCTGCGCACCGACGCGACCGCACTGGAGACCGTGCTGAAGAACCTGCTCGACAACGCGATCAAGTACTCGAACGACCCGCTCGATGTCCGCGTGGAGGCCAGGCTCGATGGCGAAGGACGCATCGAAGTCCAAGTTCGTGACCGCGGCGTGGGCATCCCGTTCAGCGAGCTTCGACGCATCTTCGACCGCTTCTACCGCGTCGACGAAGAACAGGTTCGCGCTCGGCGAGGCACCGGCCTGGGCCTGTTCGTCGTCAAGGCGCTCGTCGAAGACATGGGTGGGCGCATGAAGGCCCACTCCGACGGGCCTGGACACGGTACGACGATGACCGTCATCTTGCCCGCGGACCTTCGCGACGACGTGCCCTCTCGGGTGAGTCTCGAACGAGGAGCGCCCGCATGACCGAGACCGCCAAACCTCGCCTGCTGCTCGTCGAAGACGAGGACCACCTCGCCGCGGGGCTAAAGCTGAACTTCGAGCTCGAGGGCTTCGAAGTCGACGTGGCCAGCACGGGCCGCGAAGCGGGCTCGCTCCTGCTGCAGCCCACGTACGACGTGCTCATCCTCGACGTGATGCTGCCCGACATCAGCGGACTGACCCTGTGCCGCAAGATTCGCGACGCCGGCAACACCACGCCGATTCTGATGCTCACGGCGAAGAACAGCCTCGACGACCGCATCGAAGGACTCAACGCCGGCGCGGACGACTACCTGCCCAAGCCCTTCGAGCTCGAAGAGCTGCTTGCGCGGGTTCGCTCGATGCTGCGACGCGCTCAGTGGGAGAAGCGGGAGGAACCGCGTCCCGCCTCCATCTTGTCGCTGGGCCGCGCGACCGTCGACTTCGAACGACATACCGCCGAACGCGACGGCGAGCCACTGCATCTGACCAAGCTCGAGTTCGACCTGCTTCGCTACTTCGTCGACAACCCCGAGCGCGTGCTCAGCCGCGAAGAGCTACAGCAGGAGGTGTGGAAACTGCGCGACTACCCGAACCGCCGCATGGTCGACAACTTCATCATGCGGCTGCGACGGCACTTCGAGGCCTCTCCGCAGAGCCCGAAGCTGTTCGTGTCAGTTCGCGGCGCGGGCTACAAGTTCGTCCCGCCCACTCCATCTGCTACACCGCAACCATGACCCGCGCGCTGGTAGTGCTATCCTTCATCCTCCTGCCAGGCTGCACGGACCGCGCCACGAGCGACGCGGATTCTGCCAACGGCAGCAACAGCTGCCCGGACGTCGAGGTGGATGTGGACGCGTTCCTCGAAGACCACCGCAGCTGCCAGACCGACGACGACTGCACGCTTCTCGGCAGTCAGTGTCGCGTCGACGACTGCTCGGAGATCACGGTGAATCAGGACGCGTCGTTCGACGAGTGGCGCGCTCTCGATGAGGCGCTCGCGGCCTGTGCCGCGCGGGACGAAGCGCAGTGCAACTACGTGGGAGAGTGCGGCTTCGACATCGAGTGCACCCCGCAGGGACGCTGCGCTCCGGTGCGCTGAGCCGTCCCGACGAGCATCCTGGCGTCGGTCGGCCACGCTCTCGTCGATGGCCAAGATCCCCGACAGCGTCAAAGCCGCACGCGCCCTGTGGAACCAGCCCGGCCGACCAGGGCCCCCGGCGTCGTCGATCGTTGCACCGGGACCGGGGCAGGAGTCGGTGTGGGACTTCCCCCGGCCGCCCCGGCTCGAGACCTGGAGCGAGCGTATCCGCATCGAGTTCGGCGGACGCGAGATCGCGAACACGACCGCTGCGCTGCGCGTGCTCGAGACAAGTCACCCGCCGACGTACTACATCCCCCCCGCCGACGTTGATCCACAGGTGCTTCGCCGAGCCCCAGGAGCATCGATGTGCGAGTGGAAGGGGACGGCTTCGTACTTCGACGTCGTCGTCAGAGAGCACGTCGCGACCAAAGCCGCCTGGGGCTACCCCGACCCGTTCGAAGACTTCGCCGACGTCCGCGACCACCTCGCCTTCTACTGCGCCGCGATGGATGCGTGTTGGGTAGGAGACCACCGAGCCCAACCTCAACCGGGCGGATTCTATGGCGGCTGGGTGACGCATCACGTCGTCGGCCCGTTCAAGGGCGGCCCAGGTTCGGCCGGCTGGTGAGGCACCCTACCCCATGGGGACAGGGCAACGAGACCGTCGAGTGAACGGAACGTAGTTGGGCCGAAAAGGGGCACGGCAGTGGGATGTCCGGGCGGTATGGTCCACCCATGAGATTCGCGCGTCGAGGGTCCTGGATGCTTGCCGCTACATTGACTTCGGCGGGATGTTCGTCCTCGGAGGGTGCCGCAGATCCACCTGCGAGCCTCAGCCCATCGCCCTCGGCTGAGCGGCCGACGGTCACCATGGACGACGCCCCTCTGCCTCCTCCGGCCCGTCGGGGAAGCAGCAACCGGCGTGCGCACGAAGCCAACAGCACGAGACCGTTGAACCTGCTGCCCGCGAACGTGCGGCTGTCCTACGCCGCGCGGGCAAACATTCGCGTCGAGGGAGACGTACGCGTGATTCGGGCCAACGGCGCCCCTGCACATGCCGTGGGAACCTTTCCCAACCGCGGCAACCCGCACGCAATCGAAGAGCAAGCCTATGAGGTCCGGGTCCCTGCCGCCCCCAGCATCGCCGCAACCGTGACTACGTTAGGCAACCACAACTTCGGCTTCGCAATCAACGGCGTGCCCTTCGACCCGGGCGCCGCGGAATTCTACCTCGGCGACCGCGACAGCTGGCAGTACGAAGCGCTCGGCGGCGCCGTACCGCTGGGTATCGACGACAACCATGCACACGTGCAGCCCACGGGTGCGTATCACTATCACGGCCTTCCCAAGGGCTTGCTCGCGGAGCTCGGCGTGGGTTCCGACCGACTCAGCCCCGTCGTCGGGTGGGCAGCCGACGGCTTCCCGATCTACGCCCTGTACGGGCCCTCCAACCCCGACGACCCCAACTCCGCACCCAAGGAATATCGGTCGAGCCATGCGCTGCGCGAGGGGCCGAGGCCCAGCTCCGATGGTCATCCTGGCGGCACGTTCGATGGGACCTTCGTGGCCGACTATCGCTTCGTCCAGGGCGCCGGAGACCTCGATGCCTGCAACGGGACGACGGTCGCCACGCCCGACTTTCCCGACGGTACATACGCCTACTTCTTGACCCGGGACTGGCCCGTGATCCCGCGTTGCTACCGCGGCACCCCGGATCCGTCGGTGATCGAACGCGGCCCCGGTGGCGGTGCTGGACACCCGCCGGGGGCAGGACCTGGCCACGGGCACCAGCACCCTCCACGCCGTGGCCGCGGCCGCCGAGGTGGGCGATGAGCACGCGACCGTCACTCGGCCTCGTCATCGCCGTAGCGCTGGCGGCCTGCTCGACCTCCTCGGAACGAACCGCCTCACAGGGGGCGCCGGCAGGCGAAGGTGCGGTTCGCAGCACCGACACACCGCGGCGCGTGGTCTTGGTGATTGCCGACGACCTCGGCGTCGACGCGCTACGAGCGTACGCCGACCTCAATGGTGCGGACGCCGAAGACCGGAGCTACCCCGCGACCCCGACCATCGACCGAATCTGCAGCCAGGGCGTTCGCTTCACGCAAGCCTGGGCTATGCCAACGTGCACGCCCACCCGCGGCAGCATCCTGACGGGGCGCTACGGCTTCCGAACCGGACTCGATGGGGTCGGCCGCGGCAAGACGATCGACCCGGGCGAGGTGACGCTGCCGAAGATTCTCGACGGGGTCGCCCACACGGCCAACGGGTGCAACGACCCCACCGAGCGCCGGCGAGGACTCGGTCAGCCTCGTCCCCTACCTTCGCGGCACGGCCAAGCCGCAGCGCACCTTCGTCTACAGCGAGCAGAACCGAACCCACGAGCGCAACGAGAAGGCCAAGAACGTGGGCGGCAAGGCCATCCGCGACGCTCGCTACAAGTTCATCGCGTTCGAGGACGGCGCCACCGCGCTCTATGACCTGCGGCGCGACCCCCACGAGACGCGCGACCTCTCCACTTCGGCCGAAGGAGATGCAGCGGCCGCGATGAAGACGCTCCGCGCGGCGATGGACCAGCTCTCGTCGCCGGAGCCGGCGAGCAGCATCCGCCGCCGCTGAGGTCGTCCAGCACAGTCTGGAACTCCTCCACGCTCGGGCTTTTCGCGCCCCATCCCAAGCGCTACGGCTTTCGCTCGACGCGTCTGAGCGTCGCCGTTGGGGTCTGCCGGGATGGCTTCGTTCGTCAGAGCGGCTGGCAGAAGCGAGCCATGACCGTCTTGACCTCGCGATTGGACAGCCGCAGCTGCAACTTCATCTTCGCCCCGGAACCGGACCATCCGATGACCTCGGCGTCACCGAAGGTCTTCGTCCGGACCATCATCCCCACGTAGATCGGCACGCCCTCTTCCTCTTCGGCTGGGACGTCGTCGAACGGGATGTCCGGGTCGAGGTCGTACTCGATGTCGTTCTGCCAGCTCTCGGCCTGGCGACGCACGGGCTGCTCGCGATGGGCCGAGCGACCGTACCCACCGTAGCCCGAATCGTATCCCTCGTTGCCGACGCGCACCACCGAGTCCGCAGGCAGGTCGCCGATGAATCGCGAGGGCACGCCCACCTGTGTTTGGCCGAAAATCCGCCGGCGGGCAGCCATGGTCAGCGTCAGGTGTCGCTTGGCGCGGGTGAGCGCCACGTAGGCCAGCCGGCGCTCCTCTTCCATCTGCACGGGGTCGTCGAGCACCCGCGCGTGGGGGAACACCCGCTCTTCCATGCCGGTCACGTAGACGCGCTCGAACTCCAGGCCCTTGGCCGAGTGCACGGTCATCAGCGTGACCGCGCGGTTCGGGTCGCCCTCGGACCGCTCCCCGCCCACGAGGCTGACCAGCTCGAGATAGTCATCGAGCGTGCCGTCGGGGCGCTCGCCGAGGAACTCCATCACGTTGCCCTGAAGTTCCTGAAGGTTCTCCAGCCGCGCCTGCGACTCCTCGCTGTCGTCGACGACGAGCATCTCGCGGTAGCCGCTGACCTCGACGACCCGGGCAACGAGCTCGTCCAGCCCGAGGTCGTGCATCTCCTCGCGCAGGCCCTGGATCATCTTCACGAACGCGGTGACGCGACGCGCGGCGGCCTTCTTGAGGCCCGCGGCGGCGGGGTCGAGCATGGCCTCCCACAGCGAGGTGCCCGCCTTGGCCGCCGCTTCGGCGAGCCGCGTCTGCGTGGTGTTGCCGATGCCCCGAGCCGGCCGGTTCACGATGCGGCTGACGTGCGCGTCGGAGCTGCTGTTGCGCAGCACCGAGAGGTACGCCAGCGTGTCCTTGACCTCTTGGCGCTCGTAGAAGGCGACGCCGCCCACGATGCGGCACGACAACCCCATGCGGCGCACTTCGTCCTCGAGCACCCGCGACATCGCGTGCGTTCGGTAGAAGATGGCGATCTGGTCGGGGTCGGTGCCCTCTTCGATGGCTTGGTAGGCCTCTTGAGCGATGAGCCGCGCTTCGTCACGCTCGGTCGCCAGCTTCACGCAGCGCACCGGGTCGCCGTCGCCCAGGTCACTCCACAGGGTCTTGCCGAGGCGACCACTGTTCTTGCGAATGACGGCGTCGGAGCACCGCAGGATGTTCATCGTGCTGCGGTAGTTCTGCTCGAGCCGCACGACTTCAGTATGGTCGTGCCGGTCGGCAAAGCGCAGGATCTGGTCCACGTCGGCACCGCGCCAGCCGTAGATCGACTGGTCGTCGTCCCCGACCACGCACAGCTCGGCGGCCCGCGACATGCGGTCGACGAACTCCGCCTGCAGCGGGTTGGTGTCTTGAAACTCGTCGACTACGACATGGGTGAACCTCGTGGTCAGCCGCAGGACCGGGTCGAGATCGCCCAGCTGCGAATCCGAGGGTTTGACCGCATTTCGCAGCAGGGTGACCACGTGCAGAATGAGGTCCCCAAAGTCGCAGGCGTCAGCGGCCAGCAGCTTCTCCTGGTACTTCGTGTACGCGTTGCGCACGACCGTTGCGACCGGCTCGAGCATGCGCATCTGGTCGAACTCCGATGGACGAAGCCCCTGATTTTTAGCCCGGTCGATGTGCCCGAGCACGCCTTGGGGCGTGTAGAGCCGGTCGGGGACGCCAAGGTCCTTGAGGACCTGCTTCATCAGCGAGCGCTGGTCGGAGGTGTCGTAGATCGCGTAGTGCGACGAGAGCCCCACCCCCTCGGCGTTGCGGCGGAGGATCCGAGCGCAGATCGAGTGAAAGGTGCCCACCCACAGTTCGCGCACGTCGTGCCGGCCCCCGCACAGCCCGTCGATGCGCTCGCGCATCTCCTTGGCGGCCTTGTTGGTGAACGTGACCGCAAGGATGCGCCATGCCGGCACGCCCTCGTCGAGCAGCGCCGCCACGCGGTGGGTGATGACCCGGGTCTTGCCCGTGCCCGCGCCGGCAAGCACGAGCAGCGGGCTGCCCCGATGATCGACGGCGGCCTGCTGCGCGGGGTTCAGCGACATCGGGCTCTCATACCACGGGAGATCACGCCGCCGCGGACCCCCTGGCGGCCACAAATCGCCACTGCGACCGCGCAGAGGCTGCTACGCTCCGCCACGCCGGGGACGATGCGCCCCCCGCCAAGACCCCGACGACCCGACGATTCTCGCTGCGTCGCTGGGCCTCGCGCCACGCGTGGATCGTCGTCGTCGCGTGGCTGGTCGGCTGCGCCGCGTGCGTCGGTCTGGGTGCGCTGACCACTCGGGTTGGGGGAGATCTCGAAGGCCTGCTGCCGCCCGAGCATCGCGCGCCGCGGGACCGCGGATTCGTGCTGCTGTACCACGGGGGAGACGTCGCACCGGACGAGCTACTCGCCGTCGCCGACCGGGTGCACGAAGTCCTCGGCGACGCCTGGGTCCCACTAGCCGCGCCGGCGGCCGAACGCGCGGGCTGGCTCGACGCCCACGCGCTGTACCTGCTACCGACCTCCACCCACGACGCCCTCGCCGAGCGGCTCTCCGACGACAACATTCGTGCGGCGGTCGAGTCGCTGCGTGCACAGATGTCCTCGCCCTTCTTCGGCCTGACGATGGCCGAGTCTCGCCGCGATCCGCTCGGCCTGCGCGCGTTGACCAACACCGAGGGCA